>JAOFXR010000020.1 GCA_028047635.1 Verrucomicrobiales bacterium | reverse complement strand
CTTCCCGGTCACACGGTTTTGCTCTCACCGCCGCCGCGGAAGCGCTTGCCGACGCCGGGATCGCTCCGACGGCTGAAGATTCTCATAGTTGGGGGCTCGCCGTGGGCGCAGGGATGATGTCAGTCGGCTATGACGATCTAAAAGTGGTTTATGACCACGCCACGGAGGATGGTTTTTTTGACTCTGATGGATTGGCAGATCCTGAGTTTCCCGCCAACCCGTCGAACTTTTGCCGATGGCAGTCCAATGCCGGGCTGGGGCTTCTGACGAAACAGTTCGGGATTCGTGGGTATGCGACAGCGGTTCATACGGCGTGTGCCTCAGGTGGCCAGGCGGTCGGATCTGCTCTCAAGGCAATGCGTCGCGGTCAGTGTGATTACATGCTGGCCGGTGGATTTGATTCGATGATCAATCCAATTGGGATTTCGGGTTTTTGTCTGCTCGGAGCGCTTTCGACTGATAATGATAATCCAACCGGAGCGAGCCGACCGTTTGATAAATCGCGGAATGGTTTTGTGTTGGGAGAGGGCGCTGGTTTTCTCGTTCTCGAAGATTGGGATAAGGCCGTGGCGCGCGGAGCCACCATTTACGCTGAGCTGGCGGGTGATGGTAACTCATTGAGCTGTTATCGAATCACTGATTCACCGCCGGACGGGAACGGGCCGATTCAGGCGATCGAGCAGGCTCTCGGAGACGCCGGGCTTGATGCCGGAGACATTGATTATGTAAATGCTCATGGCACGTCCACTCAGATGAATGACCGCAGTGAGTGCGCGGCCTTGAAGCACGTGTTTGAGGGTCGCGTTGATGAGGTTAAAGTGAGTTCGACGAAGAGTTGTATGGGACATCTTATCGCCGCGGCAGGAGCGGTCGAGGCTGCTGTATGCTGTCTTGCGATTCGTGACAGCCTCTCGCCGCTAAATGCTAATTACGGCGAGCCTGATCCTGACTGTGATGTTAATTTGGTGTTGGATAAGCCATCGCCGGGTCGAATTAGAGCAGCGCTTTCGAACTCGCTCGGATTCGGTGGTTCGAATAGCTCGCTTGTTTTCCGCAATCCAGAGGAGGTAAATTCATGAGTGTTCGTGACGAAAAAATAGTCATCACCGGAAGCGGCATCGTTTGCGGATCCGGAGCGACGGTTGAGGATGTGTGGAGCACGCTTATCAGCGGCGTAACTTCTGTGGCGCCCTACGAGCGCTGGAACGGTGAAAAATGGCCGGTTAAAGTGGCGTCCGAGGTCAAAGAGAACAACCGGACTTTGGTTCCGGATCGCAAATTGCATAAAACGATTTCCCGAACGGATATGTTGGGAATTTATGCGTCGGAGAAGGCGATTGAGAATTCGGGCATTCTCCAACATCGCGAAGGTCTCAGCGAAGAGGAAGTCGTGACGTTTAATGATCGAACCGGCCTTATCGTGGGTTCAGGCGGCGGAAATTACACGAGTAATTATGACTACCTTCCTCTCATGCATGAGGCGAAGGGGGAGTTGCATGCCTTCGGCACCGAGCTCAGTGCTCAGGTCACGCCGATGTGGTTGCTGAAAAATTTACCCAACAATGTGCTCTGTCATGTGGGGATTAGGGGGCAGTTCAAAGGAACGAATGCCTGTATCACGAATCAATGTGCGAGTGGAATCATGGCGGTGGCTGAATCAGCTTCGGCGATATTGAACGACGAAGCGGATCGCATTATTGCGGCAGGCCACGATGCCCCGTTTGAGCCGGAGATGGTGCTCTACTACTATAAGCTGGGGCTCATTTCAGGTGAAGCGCCTCGTCCCTTTGACGAAGCTAGAAACGGAACGGTTTTTGGCGAGGGCGCCGCTTCGGTCACGCTTGAAAAAGCCTCTGATGCGGAAGCTCGTGGCGCGAATGTGCTGGGCGAATTTTTAGGCTGGGGCTGTTGCAGTGAGGCCACCGGAGTTCTTGATCTGAAGGAAGATGGTGATGGCGTGAAGCGCTCGGTGGAGCAGGCCTTGAACGACGCAGGTCTCGAGCCTTCGGATATCGGAATGATTTGCGCCCACGGAAATGGAACGCCTGCTTCTGATTTGAGTGAAGCCATCGGTATTACCAGCGTTTTTGGTGATGATATTCCTCCTGTTACAGGCTTCAAGTGGGCCTACGGACACCTCATCGGTGCATCCGGTATTGCTGATATCGTCATGACATTGGAAGCGCTGAAGCAGAAGACGGTTCCGGGGATTGCTACGCTCAAGAATGTGGATGATGAGATTAGCGGCTTTCCTGTATCGAAAGATGCGGTGACACCTCGCAGCGACAAAGCACTCGTGATCTGTCGTGGATTCGGTGGAATGAATGTTGCTGTGATCGTGTCGGCGTAACCGTATGGTCACCATGAGTGACGAAAATCGTTGTGTTTGACTCCGTCCTGCGCCCCTATGCGTTAGGTACATGCGAACGGGAATAGATACGGTCGAAATTTCGCGAATTGAGAAGCTACTCGCTGATCTTGATGCGGAAGGATTGTCTCAATTTTTTTCTGCCGAAGAGCTCGCCGATTCGGGGACCAGTGGCAATCGAGCGCAAAAGCTCGCTGCCCGGTTTGCCGCCAAGGAGGCTTGCTGTAAACTGTTTCCAAAAGAAATCTGTCTCGGAACCATTGAGCCGGTGGATTTCTCTGTAACGAAGGATGGTTACGGAAAACCCTCTGCGCTTCCGAGCGCTAAAGCCAGGGCGGTTATGAATCGCCACTTCATTGATACGATTGATCTCTCTATGACACATACCGAAGGAAGCGCCACGGCGGTTGCCAATGCCGAAGTGAAAAATATAGTCGCGCCATGGTATGGAAAAGTGATGTTTCACTGCCTTCCAATTAAGCGGGAAACAGTGCTCTCCAACCTTACTCGAGTCTTTGGGGAGACGCTCGATGAGCAACAGATTGAGACCCTTGCTCAGGCTTTTTACGGGCATTTTCTCAAGTTTTCCGGCGAATTTGTCAGCCTTCCTTTTATGTCCTCACGGAAGAAGGAAGGCATCATTCGCGTTGAAGGTGGTGAGCATGTTGATGCGGCAAGAGAGTTGGGTAAAGGCGTCCTTCTTCTCAGTGGTCATTTTGGAAACTGGGAAGTCTCGACCGTGGCGGGAATCACTCAATTCACAGCCTATGACGGGCTCTTCCACTTTATTCGCCGCCCACTCAAACCGAAGTGGTTCAATGATTTCGTGATGCGACGTTTTCGGAAAGCGGGATTCGGAACGCTCGAGAAAAGCGGATCACTCGATGATATTCTTAATCTGCTTGAAGATAATCATATCGTCGTTTCCATTTTTGATCAGCACACCATTCCCAAATACGGAATCGTTTCGGAGTTCTTCGGTCATCCTGCGAGCACGTTTAAAAGTCTCGCTGTTCTTGCTCAGTTTACGGGAGCTCCGGTAGTTCCTTCGCATAGTTGGCGCGAGCCGGACGGCACCCATGTCCTGAAATTTTCTCCTCCCGTAGACATCGTTACCGAGGGGAGAACGCGTGATATTATTGCGAAAAATACGAAACGGTTTAACGAAGTGTTAGAGGGATTTATCCTCGAGCATCCCGAGCAATGGATCTGGATGCACAAACGCTGGAAAGTCGATCAAGCATCGAAAGATTAGTCTTTCATCCGTCGTGCGACGACGTCCTGGGGCTGCTTTGTCTTCACAATTTGAGCGTCGTCTAGAACTCCCTGCCAGTGGGTGAGCGGATACAGAATACAGTCTTTTCCGAGAATGGATCCGGGACTGAGGACAGAATTGCAGCCAATCTCGGTGCGATCTCCGACGATGGCGCTGAGCTTTCTGAGACCGGTGTCGATGAGTTGCCCCTCCGCTCCGCGCACGACGACATTGCGTCGGTCGAGACGAACGTTAGAGCAGATTACCCCGGCACCGAGGTGCGCTTTGTGTCCGAGTATGGCATCACCGACATAGTTGAAATGGGGCACTTCTACGTTGTTGAATAGAAGGCAGTTCTTGAATTCGCAGGAATTCCCGAGTGTGCAATTTTCTCCTGCAATGACGTTGTTTCGAAGGTAGGCCCCGCTTCTGACAACGGTTCCTGCACCGATCCATGCAGGGCCCTGGATAACGGCCTTTGCTTCGACGGCGGCTCCCTCAGCGAGGTAAACATTCGGCCCGACGATTGCGGTCGGATGAACGGAGCCTTGAATCAGTTCGCCATCGACTTCAGTAAGTTTTTGCTCAAGATACGAGGCAATGTGGCCGAGAGCAGTCCAGACGGGGGCATTGCTCTCGAAAAGTGTATCGTGCTCGGTCTCAGCAAGGTCGAAATATTCGGTAGCTTCAAACATGAGCCAACAGGGTTGTGTGGTTGACCCAAGAGGGTTAGGCCGTGCGGTCAACATGGGTGACTCTAAACGGTCATCAGGTCCGTCTCTTTGGCAGCAAAGTGTTCGTCGATGCCTTTGACCTGTTTATTGGTGAGGTCCTGAACTTCTTTCTCAAGATCGTGAAACTGATCCTCTGAAATGTCGCTGCTTTTCACGGCTGTTTTGAGTTTGTCCATTGCGTCTTTGCGAGCGCCGCGGACACGAACCCGGCCTTGTTCGGCCATGTCCTTGATGATTTTGACGAGATCCTTACGACGCTCCTCTGAAAGCTCAGGAATAGGGAGTCGAATGATACGGCCATCAGAAGCGGGGTTGATGCCAAGCTTTGACTCACGCAGGGCGCGCTCGATGTCCTGCATTGTTGTTGGGTCATGCGGCTGCACGGTGAGGAGACGTGGCTCAGGAGCAGAGACGAGGGCGATCTGTTTCAGCGACATCGTTGAGCCGTAGGCTTCGACATTGACGTTGATGTTATCGAGTAGAGCCGGACTTGCTTTGCCGGTTCGAATACTCGCCATTTCCTGGGAAACGAAATCGACTGCTTTCTGCATCGTTTCGTCGGTTTCGAGGATGAAAGTTTCTGTGTCCATAATCTTAGGGGTATCTGATAAAAGATTTAATCGTGCTAGTTGACGACGGTGCCGATGGCTTCGCCGGTAAGCGCTTTTCTAATATTGTCTTCCTCACCCATATCGAACACAACGATGGGAATATCGTTGTCCTGACAAAGGGTGAAGGCGGTGCCGTCCATCACTTTTAAATTCTGCGAGAGGGCATCGTTGAAACTGAGGTTTTCGTAGCGCACCGCATCGTCATGCTTATTCGGGTCTTTGTCGTAGACTCCGTCCACATTGGTCGCTTTGAAAATAACGTCTGCGGCGAGTTCGCTGGCGCGAAGTGCCGCCGTGGTGTCTGTCGTAAAAAAGGGGTTTCCGGTTCCTCCTCCGAAGATGACGACACGGCCTTTTTCGAGATGACGCATCGCGACGCGTCGAATGAAAGGTTCGGCAACGCTTTTCATCTCAATCGCGGTCTGCACGCGGCTGGGAACACCGACGGCTTCGAGCATGCTCTGCACAGCGATGGCATTCATGACGGTAGCGAGCATTCCCACGTAGTCAGCGGTGGACCGATCCATCCCGCGCCCCGCAGCAGCGGCACCACGCCAAAAGTTTCCGCCTCCGACGACGATAGCGATCTCCAGCCCGGTTTGGTGGGCTGCTTTGATTTGGTTGGCAATGTTCTCGACGATTTCCGGAGAAATGTTGTCCTCGCTGCCTACCTCACGGAGGGCCTCGCCACTGAGTTTCAGAACGACACGCTTATATTGTCTCGGCATAGTAAAAGGCTTTTAATTCCTTTATCCTCCGCTAACTGCGCTTAATTTCAAAGGGCAATCTCAGGTTGTTCCAAGAATCATACCCTCTTGAATGGCGTTTCCATTCAGAAAGCTGGCAAGGTCGAGGCGTTTTCGGCCTTCAAGTTGGAGGTCTCCATCCAGCTTGAGGGCTCCTTTCCCGCAGGCGATGATGAGTTCTTTTCCCGCCGTTACAACGGCTCCAGCGGGTGCGTCCATGTGATCGAGAACGACGGATTGCGGGTAGATTTTGAGTTTTTTGCTCCCGGACTCGGTCGCTAGATACGTGTAGGTCCCGGGCCAGGGATCATAGGCGCGGATGAGCCGTACAATTTCAGCGGCGGGTTTTGTCCAGTCGAGCGCACCATGCTCGCGCTCCAGTTTCCCCGAGTAGGTGACGAGATCTTCGCTCTGAGGTTGGGCATCGAGCTTACCTTTCTCAAAAAGTGGCATTGCATCACTGATCAACCCGGGACCCAGATCGGCGAGTTTTTCGTGCAGAATGCCTCCGGTATCGGTTGGTTCGATGGGGATGGTCTTTTTCAAAATCATGTCACCGGCGTCCAGTTTTGGAACGATGTGCATGAGGGTGATTCCGGATTCGGTATCGCCATCGCGGATCGCGGCCTGAATGGGAGAGGCTCCGCGATGTCGGGGTAGAAGTGATGCATGGAGGTTTACGCAGGCGATCTTTGGGGCCTTAATGACACTTAGCGGTAGGAGTTGCCCATAGGCCATGACGATGGCGAGATCGCACTCGAGGCCTTGAAATGTTGCCAGTGCGGCCTCGTCATTTCGCAGGGATTCCGGCTGAAAGACGGGAATACCGGCTTCTTCGGCGAGGATTTTAATCGCGGGAGGAGTGATGAGCTGCTTTCGCCCGACCCGCTTGTCCGGCTGGGTGTAAACCCCAACGAGATCGAGTGGTCCCGTAGCTTCTATGAGGGCACGCAGAGTCGGCAACGCGATCTCTCCCGTTCCCATAAAGACGATTTTTAACGATGGAGGCATGTGGAGGTAATCACGCAGGGGAAAAGCGAAGGTCAAAAGAAATGTCACTTTTGGTGACGTGGCTTGCAATCATGGGGCGGGGGATTTATCGGTTCCTTAGGAGACCGCTTCAGGTCTTTCGTACTAATTGATACTTATGAAAGGATTTCTCGGAACACTTCTCGTGATTTGTGGCCTCGGCGCTGCAGGTTGGTTTTGCTATGAACCCTACATCAAGCCCCTTTTCGAAGGCAGCCCGACACTAACCGATAACAGTCTCATGCCGGATAAGCCAGAGGCAGAGGAGAAGTCAGAGGCAGAGGAGAAGTCAGATAAGCCGGCTCCCGTCGCTAAGGCTAAGCCAGTAAGTAAGCCGAAAGAGGCTGTCGCAAAGCCCAGGCCGAAGTCCGAGTTGGATCAGTTCCTGGAAAAGCGATATCCCATGCCGGAGATTCTGGCGCTCGAAACAATTGTTGATGGCTGGCGCAACGTTCCACCGAATGCGTATCCCAAAGTGGTTACTTCAACGGAAACGATTCCTTTTGATCTCATCGAGAACGGGCAAAAAATTGGATCGAGTAATTTGTCTCCGGGAACTGAATTGAAACCCGTTCGCCTCGTGGGAAATGAACTGACGATTACGAGCCTTGCCAATCCGGCGTTGAATGAAGTGTTGCCGGTTGAAAAGACCGATTTCAAACAGCGCATCACGGCTCGTTACAATGAGTTCGTTGCTCAGAAGCAGGCGGAAGTGGGAATGAAGCGTTCGACCGCGAGGGCTGCCCTCGCGAAGAATCCCGAGCGTCTTGCGGTTCTCCTTGGTAAAGCGCCTGCGAAAGTTGACTCAAGCGGTGACCCCCGGATTGGGCCGGTCAAGGCGAGCCTCCGCAACGGTGAGGCTTCCAGCGTGACGTTGGAAGAGGCACAGTCGTTTACCTACAATGGAACGGAAAAGATTGGTGGCGAATTTGCAGGAACCTATGAAACCGTGACGGTCAATTTTGAGGTTTCCACGATCTTCGGGAAGTTTCCCACCGAGTATAAAGCGTTGCTCAAAGGGGGCAAAGTTCATGCCTGGATTGATCCTATCACGGACGACCGTATCTGATGAGGTTCTGGAAAACAGCAGGGAAGTTGCTTGGGGGCGCAGCGACGGCACTCGCATTCGGTTTGAGCTTTCCCGCTGTCGTCACCGCTCAAGATCTTGAGCGTATTCCCCCGATTGAGCGACGGTTACCTCCGGTTGGAGGGATCAATCTTCCTGATGAATTGAAGGCCTCTCTTGAGGCACGCATCACTGCCTACGAAGATCGGATCTGGGAGGTGAACAGAGATCCTTATGTCGCCGATGTGGGCGCGCTAGTAAAGGCGGTCGAGCTCGCGGTCAAATGGGGTGAGTTTTACAAAGAAAGTGAGATTCCTCTCGCTGAGGAGATCTTGAATCTTGCGGATGAGCGTTATGAGGAGCTGGATCAGGAGGAAATCCCTTCCTGGACCAAATCACGTGGCCTTGTTGTTCGTGGATACGAGTCCTCCATCGATGAGTCTTTTCAGCCTTATGGTCTCGAGGTTCCGGAAAACCTTGACCTTTCAAGGTCGGTTCCCTTGCTGGTTTGGCTGCACGGGCGAGGTGACAAGGTGACTGATTTGCATTTTCTAAAGCGTTGTATGGCCAAGAGTCAGGCGCTGGGTGGGTTCGTAAAAGACCAGCAGGAATGTATCATTTTGCATCCGTTCGGTAGGCAGTGCATCGGCTGGAAACATGCAGGGGAGCGCGATGTGTTCGAAGCAATCGAAGCGGTGAAGCGGGATTATCAAATCGATGATGACCGTATTGCTCTCGCCGGATTTTCGATGGGCGGGGCAGGCGCATGGCATATCGGTGCTCATTATCCGGATCAGTTCTGCGCGGTTCATGCCGGAGCGGGATTCGCTGAGACGAAAGAGTATAATAAGCTAACTCCCGAAAATTACCCTGCTCCGTATGTGCAGACACTTTGGAAAGTCTACGACGTACCGTTTTACACACGAAACCTGCTCAATATTCCTGTCCTCGCTTATTCGGGCAGCGTCGATAAACAAAAGCAGGCGGCCGATTTAATTGAGCGCGAGTTGAAGTCGATTGGTCATGAGCTTCGACATGTCATCGGTGCCGAGATGGGGCACAAATACAATCAGGAATCGGTCGATGAAATTTGGGAGTGGTTGCAGGACTCCTGGGAGAAGGGGCGAGTAAAAATGCCGAAGAAAATTCAATGGGAGACGCCGACGCTTCGGTATCCCGGCTACCAATGGTTAAAATTGACGGGGCTGCAGCAACACTGGTCAGGTGCAAAGGCGATCGCTCAGTGGGATAGCGAAAGGCATGAGTTGACTCTCGATCTCGAAAACGTCTCAGCCTTTGAGGCGGGTGGTAGTGCAATGGGTGATTTATCGAATGTCAGTGTTATTGTGAATGGGCAAATATTGAAAGCGAGTGATCCCGGTTTTGCGCTGGATTTTCTGACTTTAAAGCAGGAGGGCGATAGCTGGCAGTGGGGAGAACTTGCGGGGCTTCGAAAACGCCCGGGAATGCAGGGTCCGATCGACGATGCCTTTATGAGTCACTTTGTCGTCGTGCCGCCCGATTCGGAAATCAAGTCGCCGGCGCTAGCGCGTTGGGTGAACTTTGAGCGAGAGCATTTCATGAGTCGTTGGGAAGCGCTCATGCGTGGGAAAGCGGTTGAGTATGGGGCAGATGACCTCGACTCCGGTGACATCGAGGCGGCCAATTTGATTTTGTGGGGAAATTCGGGGTCGAATGCGATGATTGCTGAAATCATTGATCGGCTGCCGATCGAGTGGAATGAGAAGGAGTTCACGTTTCGTGGGAAGACTTATTTGTGTGAGGATTATGTTCCAAGTTTCATTTTTCCTAATCCGCTCAATCCGAAGCGTTACGTGGTGATCAATAGCGGGCTGACGTTTCGTGAGGGGCATGACAAAACGAACTCTCAGCAAAATCCGAAGCTGCCTGATTGGGCGGTGATTGGGTTGGATCAATTGCCAGATGAAGAATCTCCCGGTCGCATTGTCGATACGGGATTTTTCGATGAGTCATGGAAATGAATCCGTTAACTCATTCAGGGCACGGTTTTGAGGAGCTGACGATGCGTTGGAAGACGATCGCTCAGGACCTCGACCTGAAAGAGACCGTTATTTCTGAAGAGGGCGGCTATGAAGTGTTTGCTTTTGAAAATCAGTGCGCGGTTCCTAGATGCGAAGCTGGAGGGCTCTACGTATCCTCCGGTGTTCACGGTGATGAGTGCGCACCACCCTGGTCTCTTTTGCAATGGGTCGAGACGGAGCCTGCTATCTTGAACTCGAAGCCGGTTGTGATTTTTCCCTGCCTCAATCCTCACGGGTTCGTGGAGAACACGCGTCATGATCACTCCGGAATGGACTTGAATCGAAATTTCCAGGATGAGAACGTTCCTTTGATTGGTCGCTGGCAGGACTTTCTGGAAGATCGGGAATTCGATCTGGCGGTCAATTTGCACGAGGACTACGACGCTCTCGGAATCTATCTCTACGAAATCGTGAGGACCCAAAGTCGGGGCGATCAATTGCTTAGCGCTTGTTCGGAGGTAATACGACGGGAAACCGCTGCGATGGTCGACGGCTCGGAGTTTGAGAATGGCCTGCTTAGTCACGAAACAAAAGATGCCGATTTGAAGCGTGTCGTTGATGAAGATCTAGAAGGCGGCTGTCCCGAGGCGATCTGGCTCGCGATGCATCATGCTACGGATACTTTCACCTTTGAGAGTCCCAGTGAAATGGCCTTGGAAACGCGCGTTGCTGCGCATCAAAGGTTCTTGGAAGAAGTAACGGCGGGCTTACTCTAAATATACTCGGTTAAGCAATCAGATCGTGAAACACCTCGCCGTGTACATCAGTTAGGCGGAAGTCCCTTCCTGCGTAGCGGTAGGTGAGTTTCTCGTGATCGAAGCCTAACAGGTGTAAAATAGTGGCATGGAGATCGTGGACGTGCATTGGATTCTCCACTGCTTTAAATCCAAATTCGTCAGTCTGACCATATTGGAAACCACCTTTGGCTCCGCCTCCGGCCATCCACATCGTGAATCCGTGATGATTGTGATCCCGGCCCAATTTCGTGTCGGCAGCATTTGACCCCGGAGTTGGAAGTTCAACGGTAGGGGTTCTTCCAAACTCACCGCCCCAGATCACGAGCGTGTCTTCGAGTAGGCCCCGTTGTTTGAGATCCATCAGAAGCGCGGCGATGGGTTGATCGGCTTCGGCTCCAAGCCTTCCGTGATTCTTCGCGATCTCCGCGTGGCTGTCCCAAGGCTGACCTGCGCCGTGCCACACTTGAACAAATCGGGTTCCGCGCTCGACCAGTCTTCTCGCAATCAGCATTTGGCGTCCGTGTAAGGTGTCGCCGTAGAGGTCGCGAATGTGCTGTGGTTCGCGATCAACGTTGAATGCATCCGTGGCTTCGATCTGCATTTTGTAAGCCAGTTCGAGCGAATGCATCCGCGCTTCCATATCAGGATCAACGGGTGCGTTGCCAATGTCCTGGCGGTTCATTTCCTGGACGAGATCGAGTTGCTTTCGTTGGATCTCCGTGGGCATGCGTTGATTGCGAATATCGGGAATCAGTTTCGAAATGAGCGTGTTTTTCGTGTCGACGTGAGCGCCCTGATAAGCTCCTGGTAAAAATGCTGATCGCCAGTTTTGGGTTTCCACGATAGGCACACCACCGGGGCAGAGGGAAACGAAGCCGGGAAGATTTTCGTTCTCCGTCCCAAGACCATACGTGACCCAACTGCCCATGCTCGGGCGCACGAGATTAACGCGCTCAGCACCGGTGTTCATGAGCATCAGTGATGGCTCGTGATTAGGCACGTTGGCATACATCGAATTGATGACGCAGAGATCGTCGGCCATTGCCGCTACTTTGGGAAAAAGATCACTCGCCCACAGGCCGGACTTTCCGTGTTGGGAAAAGTTGAAGGGCGACTTCATCAGTGTCCCTGTTTTTCTTTCTGTCCTCAAGCCCCCGCCGGGAACTTCCTTCCCGTGGTATTTCTCGAGCTCCGGTTTGTAGTCGAACGAATCAACCTGTGAGGGTCCACCGTTTGCAAAAATATGGATGACCCGCTTCGCCTTAGGCGCAAAATGAGTCTTTCCCGGAGCGAGCGGATTGAGCGATCGGTCACCCGCGTTGAGCGAGGACAAAAAGGGACTCATGCCGAGGGCGCCCATTCCCATGCCGGTGCGCTGAAGCAATTCGCGTCGTGAAAAAGGTGGTGTCATGATCGTTCCGGAAGAAAGGGTTATTCGATGAAAAGAAACCGGTTCGTGTTCAGAAGGGCGTGGACGTAGGCGCTGTGGGGTGTCGCCGGAGTCGCTGGGCCTGAGAAAGAATCCGAGAGACCCCATTTAGGGATTTTACCGCTGGCGTCGATCACTTGCGGGCTCCAGGTGACGGAGTCGAATGCGGAGTTATTCTCATGCGGATCGATGATGAAATAGATGAGATCGTTTTTCGCAATGTCGAAAGCATCGACGGTCACGGGGATCGCTTTCTTTGCCGGATCCATCACCTTATCGAAAAGTAGTTTGCCTCCATTGGTGATCACTTTGACTTTTACTCCATTTCCTTTCCCGACGGCATTCCGTTCGATAATGCCCGCGATTCGCACTCTCAGGTCGGACGGCGCTTGCCACTGGTAGATTGAACTTTCTTTCGAGGTGTGGCCCGGGTGAGTTGCTCCCGCTCTGGCGTAGAGATAGGAAAGCGGGTTGTTTTTAATCGGCGTCTCCTTTTCTATCTGCCACTGCGTTCCGGTCCAAAGCGGATAGGGTGTAAAAGAGACTTTTTCGCTTTTCTCGTCATGCTCGCCGTATCCGTAACTCCAGGCGGTGTTCGTTTGGCGTTTGGCGTATTCCTTCATTTCCGATTCAACCGAAGTGAAGAAACTATCGGCAAGGAGTCTATCATTTTCGGTCGGTTCTTTCGCGAAAACCGCACGGTGATAGAGCTGGATCGGATCTTTCTGAGTGACTCCCTTTTTCGCGAGCTCTGTGGCGCGATCCTGCATGAACTTGCTGTTCATCGTGAAGAGTGCCTGCATTGGGATCGTTGTTGAGGGGCGTTTCGCAGTCGTTTCCTGCGGGTTGGAAAAATCAAAATTCCGGAAAATCGGATTTAAATTTTGTCTGTCGATGAAAGCATAAACGGAACGACGATTTGAATAAGGTGGCTCCAGGATCTTGACGGTGCGTCCATACATTTCCTCGCTGAGAGTTCCTGTGACATCAAGGATTCCGTCGCGCATCTGCTCGAGATCGAGACGGCGTTTGTTATATTTCCACAGAAGCCGATTCTCCGGATCAACGAACATATTTTTCTCTTCCGCTGTATTCACTGAGGTTTGCTGCCACGTCTCGGAAGTTAGAATGAGCCGGTGTAATTCCTTGATCGACCAGCCATTCTCGACAAACCAGGTCGCAAGGAAATCGAGAAGCTCGGGATGATCGGGAAGCTCTCCCTGGATCCCGAAATCATCGATCGTGCGAACGATTCCTTCACCAAAATGCCACATCCAGACGCGGTTTACGATGTTGCGTGCAGTTAGTGGATTGTCAGGGGTTACGATTTGCTGTGCGAGTTCGAGACGTCCGCTCCCTTTTGTGAAAGCAACCGGATCGACTTCTTTGCCGAAGGTCAAAAAGCGGCGCGGCGCTTCATCGCCTTGTCGCCCCGGCGCTCCCCTAATGAAGATACGTTGCGCTCTGGGCTTTTCTGTATCGACTAAAATAATGGCCTTGTCAGGATCCATCTTTGCATCGGCAACGAACTTGTCATAGACTCCCTGCTTTTTTGTCAGCTCTCTTTTGTCTGCGCGGCTTAGCTTACTGGTTAGGAGAGCACGGTCGTCAGTGAGCTTTGGATCTTCTTTTCGGAGCTTTGCGAATTTGGGAGCAAGAAAATCATCGATCAGCTTCTGCTGCGCGGCTCTGTCCTTTAGATATTTATCCCACTCCGGACCCATTTTTGGTTCGCCTACTTCGGGACGTTCTTCTTTGAACGAATTCATGAAGACTCCGTAAAGACCGTAATATTCTGAAGTAGAAATAGGATCGAATTTATGGTCGTGACAGCGCGCGCAGGAAACGGTCAAGGCCATCATTCCCCGGAACGTTGTGTCGATTCTATCATCGATCACGAGTTCGGTTTTCCCGTTTTTGCTGAGGGAGAGGAATCCGAGTGCGGCGAGATGCGTTTTCTCAGGAGAGTTCCAATCAACGAGTTGTTCGGCGGCCAACTGATAGAGCAGAAACTTGTCGTAAGGGAGATCATCGTTGAGCGATTTGATGAGCCAGTTGCGATAGGCGTAGCTGTAGACGAACCGCCTTTCGCGCCCCGCGCCCTCGTAGCCTTTTGTATCTGAGTAGCGGGCAATGTCCATCCATTGCCGTGCCCAGCGTTCGCCATAATGAGGCGAAGTAAGTAGCTGATCTATAAGTGCGGGCCAGGCCTCCTGATCGGGACGGGAATCCGCGATGAACTTTTCTGCCTCATCAAATTTTGGCGGCAGGCCGAGAAGATCAAAGTGAGCACGGCGGTAAAGTGTCTTTCGATCAGCCTTGTCGGCGGAAACGACTCCGACTTTCTTTTTTGCCTCTTTCAAAAAGTAGTCAATCGGATGTCCCGCGTCCTCAGGAAGCGGGGGCTTTTTTACCGGCTGAAATGACCAGTGCTCGGACGGATCGATGTTTTCTGAATCCTCGTATTCAGGCCAGGGAAGTCCCATCGTAATCCACTGGGTGATCTTTTCGATGTCAGCATCAGCCAGCTTATCGCCTTTCTCAGGCATGGAGAGGATGCCTTTTTCTCCGGAGTGCTTGATTGCTTTAACGAGAATGCTTTCGGCAGGCTTGTCGAGTTGGATCACTTTCCGGTAGTCGCTTCCGGAAATCCATCCTTCGCGATGATCGAGCTGAAGTCCTACTTTCGCCTTCGTGCCGGAATGGCAGTCGAGGCAGTTGTCTGCCAAAATCGGACGAATTTCTTTCTCGAAAAACTCAATCTGGGCGGGTTCGAAAGTAGGGGGCGGATCCGCACAAAAAACCGCGCCCGATGTCGCAAGCGACACGAGGAAAGTAATAAGGATGCTGGCCTTGGTTGCGGTCATTTCGAGGAACTTCGATGTAAATGAGAGCCCTGCAAACAACGTCTTTGCGTGTTTGTGGTGGGGGAAATAGAAATTGCCAGGGAGGCTGAAGAACACTTGAGGAGGGAAACTATCGACCCGATTGATTGTCGCAGGAAAAATCCCCGTAAAACCTGCTAAAGAACATATACCAATCGGGCCGACGTTTTGGTTTCAACCCTTTGTCGTTTGGCCAATGGCCATCTGACGGTATGTTAGTGTCGCATTTGCTGTGCCAAGGCGGGTGGGAAGTGGAGCTAGTTTCGGCGAAATATTCCGAAGCGGGATTACCGTTTTTCTAAATGGCTTGAGGTGAGACTCTTAGAATTAATTGATGAGTGAAAATTTAATTAAAAACGTAAAGATTCGGCCGGCAAAACCGGAGGATGTCGTCGGAATTTTGGAAATGGTCGCCGAATTAGCGGAATTTGAGAAGCTATCCGATCAACTGGTGGCCACTGAAGCGGACTACCAGAATTCACTTTTCGGGCTGGTTCCGGTGGCGGAAGCTCTCGTCGCTGAGAACTCTAAAGGGCTCATTGGTTACGCGATTTTCTTTTCCACCTTTTCTACTTTTATTGGAAGAGCCGGAATCTGGCTTGAAGACCTTTACGTGAAAGAAGCCTTCAGGCATCAAGGAGTGGGAAAAAGGCTTTTGAAGTCGCTCGGAAAAATTGCTCAGGAACGGGACGCGGGGCGTTATGAGTGGTGTGTTCTCGACTGGAACCAAAATGCGATCGATCTCTACGAGCAGGTCGGAGGTGAAATTCTTGAGGAGTGGCGAATCGTGCGTATGGATCGTAAAGGAATTGAGAACCTTCCTGAAAAATGAGTATTGCTGACAATCTGAAAACGGTGCAAGCATCGACAGCGCCTGCCACCCTCGTCGCGGTGAGTAAAACCTGGCCCGCCGCGTATGTGCAGGAAGCTTATGATGCCGGGCAGCGCATTTTCGGGGAAAATAAGGTTCAGGAGATTATCGAAAAAGCACCGGTACTGCCTCAGGACATTGAATGGCATCTCATTGGTCACTTGCAGAAGAACAAGATTCGAAAGGTGCTGCCCCATTGCGCCATGATTCACAGTGTCGATTCACTGGCCCTGGCAGGACAGATTTCACGCATCGCCGGAGAGCTTGATTTGGTTTGCTCGATTTTACTTCAGGTCAATATTTCTGACGATGAGGCAAAGTTCGGATTCTCCGCGGATCAGCTGCGCGGGGAATTTGAGGAGATCCAATCGCTACCGAATTTGAAATTCGAAGGTCTCATGACCGTTCCTAAGTTCGACTCCGACCCTGAGCGAGTCCGTCCAGCGTTTGCGGCTTTGCGAGAGTTGCGGGATGACTTGGCTGTCAAGCATGGCCTGACTTTGCGACACCTTTCGATGGGAATGAGCCATGATGCGAAAGTCGCGGTCGAGGAAGGCGCGACTCTTGTTCGTGTCGGATCGTCGATCTTTGGGAAGCGCGATTATGGGTGAAGGTGGGGCGGGGTGAGAAATATTGGCGGCGACATTAACGCAAAATACTTGCATTAATTGTTATTGCAAGTTACTTGCGTTGGTTTCTGCGCCAAGCAAATTTCTCATGGAATCTTTTTCTTCTCACCCTCGCGTTGAACTTTCGAATCTACCCTCGCCGACCTCTTGCGGAGAAGGAGCCGACCGTATTGGTGTGGCTGCCTCGGTGCTCTGCGCTATTCACTGCGCCGCCACTCCTGCTCTGCTTCTCTTTGCGCCGACTTTGGGGGAAACCTGGGTCCATCCCGCATCCCACTGGATCGCGGCACTTCTTGTCGTACCACTCGCGCTTGCGATGGTTCTGCGCGGATTTCGGATTCATCGAGAGCGCTGGATCGTTGCGGTCGGCCTTCTCGGGATGACGCTCATCATTGCCGGGGCAATTATTCCCTACTTGCCCGATCGTGGTGACGCAGCGGAGGCGAAATCTGGAATCGCATCCGCGGGGGAAGCGGCAACCGAACAGGGAGCTGAAGAAGATTTCGTCTGGATTGTCGGGGAGGAAACAGAAAGCGATACTCATGTCGAAGGCTGTGCCGACGCATGCTGTCCCTCGCTCGTGACGGACAGCGAGGGAAACACAAAGCTCTACGTGCCGCCCGCGAGCGTTGTTACCACGCTCGGCGGAATAGCGCTCATTTGCACCCACCTTGGTAATCTTTGTGCCTGTCGGAAACAGAAGGCGGACCGTCATTGCGAGTCCCCGTTTTGTTGAGGATTTTGTTTTTTTTGCTAAAGAGTGAAAATGGCCATTTTAGTGTCAAAGCCGCTTCTGTTTATTGCGGGCTTTCTTGGGGCTGGTAAAACCACTTTGCTGTGCGCTCTACTGAATGAATACAGCTGCATAGGTCGAGACGCTGATGTCATTTTGAATGATTTTGAGAACGCAGATATTGATGCGTCAACTCTGCCGGAATCGGAGGCTTCCATCTTCCATCTTTCCGCTAGGTGCTAGGTGCTAGGTGCTAGGTGCTAGGTGCTAGGTGCTAGGTGCTAGGTGCTAGGTGCGCTTGTTGTGAAAGTCTCGATGAACTCAAAAATCTTTGTCTCGCGGCACAGACCGGTAAAGGCGATGCCCTTTTTCATCGAACTGAACGGAACTGCTGACCCGCTCCCGTTGCTTGAGACGTTTACCCTTTTAGAGAAGGAGATGCCGTTTATGCCACGGTGGCAAGTCGCCGTGGTTGACGCACGGCATTGGGGGAGGCGAAAAGAATTCGATGCGCTTGAAGTGCGGCAGGTGGAAACCGCGACCCACTGTTTGCTCAGCCATCGCGAGGGGCTTACGGGAGAGGCGGTAGGTGAAATTGTGCAATCAGTTGCATCAACGAATCGATACGCACTCCAGGTTGATGCTTTTCAACTGGCGGCCGACCTCGCGGCATCGGCTATGCAGCCGATGAAAATGGCAGAAGTCCCGTCTCGGGCAAGGCAACAAGGTGGAGAGGCGCTCACCCACGATCACGAACATCAGCTGTCTCATCGTATTACGGGGTGTCAGATCCCTCTTCCGGGGCTCTACCGAAGTTCTCAACTCGTGCGCTTTCTCGAGTCGTTGCCCCGTGAAGTGTTGCGTGCCAAGGCGCTCGTAAAGCTTAGTGAAGCGCCCGGTTACCGTTGGCTCTTCGAACGGACGGGCGAACACCCCGTTGATAAGCCAATAAGAGTCGATATTTTTTCGAGGGCCTCGCCATCGCTCGTGTGTATCGGGCCAGCGCTCAACCCGACCATGCTCCGCTCAATGGTTATGGATCGTTTCGGAGTGTAGCAACTGACGCGAATGATCTGCCTTTTCTACCGATTGTCTGATGGCTGTGATTCCGTCTCATTTCGCTGTTGCGCCTGAGGTGGAATATCGACAACATCAAAGGAGTTCACTATTTGATTGTTATGGCCGATACGAAACCTAAATCCGCGATGCCGATGCTTAGCATCATGATGTTTCTTCAGTTTTTTGTCTGGGGGACGTGGTTTTCTACGATCAATGTAGCGCTGGGTGCTGCTGACTTAGGTGATTTCATCGGCGGTGCTTATGCCGCGGTCCCTCTGGGAGCTATCTTTGCGCCGCTCTTCCTGGGGCTGATTGCTGATCGCTTTTTTCCTTCGCAGTTCATCATGGGAGTTCTCTTTCTGGTTGGAGGAGTGCTGATCTTCCTGGCAGGCGACGCGGCGGAGGCTGGCAATGGGCCGCTCATGTCTCAGTTGTTTTTAGCGCACATGCTTTGCTACATGCCGACCCTGGGACTGGGAAATACGATTGGATTTACTCATCTTCAGCGGATTGATTTTCCGAAGATTCGCGTGTGGGGAACGATCGGTTGGATCGCTGCGGGGTTGACGATCGGAGCTCTGGGATGGAGTGCTGATCTTGGTATTATGAAGGTGGCAGGTTACGCTTCCCTTATGCTGGGCGTTTTCTGTTTCTTTCTTCCGCACACGCCCGCTCCAGCCAAGGGGCAGAAAATTGATATCCGGGCATTGCTGATGTTGGATGCTCTCAAGTTGCTGGCGAAGCCTTCCTTTCTTGTCTTCATTCTCTGCTCCGGTTTGGTCTGTATTCCGCTGGCCTACTACTTTGGCATGACCGGACCTTACCTGGCGAATGCCGGGTTTGAAGAGGCCGCTTCGACAATGACCATTGGGCAAATGTCCGAAATTATCTTCATGCTTTTAATCCCGTTTTTCTTTCGCAGGCTTGGTGTGAAATGGATGATTATTGTAGGAATGGTCGCTTGGTTTGTTCGCTATCTCTTATTCGCATTCGGCGCTCCTGACCAAGTTGCCTGGATGATGTTCCTCGGAATCGCGCTTCACGGAATTTGCTATGACTTCTTTTTCGTCACTGGATTTATGTACACCGACCGCGTCGCTCCGAAAGAAGTTCGGGGACAGGCTCAGAGTTTGCTGATTTTTGTGACTCAGGGACTTGGAATGTGGATTGGCTATTCAATCGTATTCGGAAAATCGTGGTTCGGCCTCGAAGGGCAGGCAACTAAGCTGGCTGACTCCGGCGCTTTGACTGAGGCGATTCTTGCCGGGAGAGGTGAGCAAACGCTGACCGCTGGACAGAAGCTAGCCAAAATGTTTTCGGTGAATATGCCTGATGGTATTGACCCGACGTTGTTGGAGAAAGCGATGGGTCAGTGGAAAGTGTTCTGGATGACGCCTGCTCTCATGGCGATCGTTATTGCTGTGATCTTCTTTTTTACCTTCTGGGATAAAACCCGGGTTACGGAAGACGAAGCCGAATAGCTCTAGTGGCGCACCTAACCCTGTTGAATCATTGACCAGAAAGGGTTGGGTGGGATTAGCTTATCCGGCTTTACTGTGATTTGAAATGAAACGTTGGAAAGTAGCTGGGATCAATTTTGATCATTTCCACATGGGTGATCTCCTGCGTTTAGCTTACGATCACCCACAGGTGGATCTTGTCGGGATTTCTGACGAGAAGCCTGACCGAATGGTTGAGGCGACGACGAATTTTTCTCTGCAAAGTGATCAAGTGTTTACTGACCACACAGAGTGCCTCAACGCGACGAAGCCGGATCTCGTGATTCTTTGCCCAGCGGCAGCGAGGCATGCCGAATGGGTCGAAAAAGTGGCTCCGTTTGGATGTCATATTCTCGTTGAGAAACCGTTCGCGGCGACTCTCGACGAGGCCGATCGCATGATCGCTGCGATGGCAGGAACAGGAAAGCGGCTTGCGATCAACTGGCCGTTGGCATGGGTTCCGTCGCACGTGAAGTGTCACGAGTTAATTGCGTCAGGATCAATCGGCGAGGTCTGTGAGGTACATTTTTACGATGGCAATCGCGGACCACTGTGGCACGGCGCGGATAAGATCGAACACGAACCGACCGCGGAGGATAAGGACGCGAGTTGGTTCTATCGCGAGTCGGAAGGCGGGGGGAGTATGCAGGATTATCTGGGCTATGGCACCACACTGGGAACCTGGTTCAACGGCGGTCAGAAACCGATCGATGTGATGGCGATGTGGGATCGAAACGGCAGTGGCCTCGAAGTGGATGAACACAGCATCACGGTGGCTCGGTATGCGCGTGGACTTTCGAAATTTGAAACGAAGTGGGGGACGTTCTCAGACCCCTGGACGCATCAGCCGCAGCCGAAGTGTGGCTTTGTCGTCAAGGGCACGGCGGGCACGATTTCCAGCTACGACTATGAGTCCTTTGTGACGCTGCAGGATGCGGCTTCGCCGGAGGGGCGACAGGTTGAAGCGCCGGCTCTGAGCGCCCCTTTCCGGAATCCGATCGAGTATTTCCTCAGTTGCCTTGAGCAGGACCTGCCGATTGAGGGCCCACTGAGTATTGAAACTTCGAGGATCGGTCAGCAGATCGTCGATACCGCCTATGAAAGCGCGAGGGAGGGTAAAGCGTTGCCGCTGGTGGGAGAATAGCGGGATTACGCAATGCAGTCAGCCGTTACGGCATGACCTACTAAGCAGGATAACTTCCGAGTGTCTTAACAAATGAGCAATTCTTGCCAATCTCCTCGATGGCGTTCGCCAACTCGGGATCTTTGCAGTGGCCTGCTATATCGACGAAAAAGTAGTATTCCCATGCGCGGCGTTTCGAGGGGCGGCTTTCGATTTTTGACATGTTAATCGAAAGCTTTTCGAAGGGCTCAAGAGCGCGGTGGAGAGAGCCTGGTTCATCACGAACGGAGAACATGACCGAAGTGCGGTCATTGCCGGTCGGCGGACAGGTTTTGTGGCTGATGACGAGGAAGCGAGTCGTGTTATTCGCGATGTCCTGAATCGAACGCTCGAGCATATCGATGCCGTAAAGTTCCGAAAGAAGTGAGCCCCCGAGGACGGCTGCATTGGGTTCCTTCGCCGCGATTTCGGCGGCAGCAGCAGAACTCGATTTCTCGACCGGCTGGATTTCGTTGAAATTCTTTGAGAGCCAGCCGCGACATTGAGCAATGATCTGGGGATGGCTGTAAATTTGCTGAATTTCTTCACGCGGGCAATTGGCCATGAGATTGTTCTCAATTGAGAGCATGACCTGACCGTAGATTTTCAGGGGAGAGTCGGCGAAGAGATCGAGCGTGTGCGTGACGGCTCCTTCGGTTGAATTCTCAATCGGCACGACTCCATAGTCCGCGATGCGTCGCTCGACTTGATTGAAGACATCTCCGAAACTCGGCTGAGGAAGATACTTTACGCTGTGACCGAATTTGCCAATTGCAGCCTGATGGGTCCAGGTTCCTGCAGGCCCGAGGTAGGCGATTTTGAGATCCTCTTCGAGCGCGAGTGCTGCCGACATGATCTCGCGGTAAATTGCGCGAATCGAGTCATCTGGCAGGCGACCTCCTTCTCCTTTTTGGCAGAGGCTACGGAGCAATTTCTCTTCACGCTCGGGCGCGTAGATTTCGAGTCCGTTCTTTTTCTTGATCTCACCGATTTCGTGGACAACGTCGGCTCGCTCATTGAGAAGGCGGATGATGTCGGTATCGATGGCATCGATTTTGATGCGCTGTTCTTCGAGGCTCATAAAAATTTAGGGGTCAGTTGGCAGGCTGCTCGGTTTCCTCCGGTGCGTCGTCTTCAGAAAATTTAATTTCCTCTGCTTCGCTGCTTTCTTCGGATTCTTCTTCGTTATCAGATTCCGCTTCAGCCGATTCTTCTTCGGCCTCCAGAGCGGCAATTCGGGCGGCGTTGTCGTCGACTTCTTCACTTTCGGCGGTTTCAGCTTCTTCGGTATCGGCAACTTCTTCCTCTGCTGGCTCTTCTTCGGGCGTCGGCAACTCAACGATGCGTAATTCGGAGGCATTGGGAAGGTCATCCAATTCCTTAATCCCGAAGTGCTCCATGAAATCTTCAGTCGTCTCGTAGAGCATGGGGCGGCCCGGGAGATCGGCGCGACCGGCAATATGAATTAGACGGCGATCGATTAGCTTTTGAATTTGTCCATCGACAGAGACTCCGCGAACGGCCTCGATGTCAGCTTTGGTGATGGGCTGGCGATAGGCAATCAGCGCGATCGTTTCGAGAGCCGCGGCACTCAATTTCTCGGGGCGCATCTCGGGAAGAAGCGCGCGAATCCAGTCGGCGTAGATCTCACGGGTCACGAAGCGCCAACCATTTGAACCTTCGCTCAGTTGAATCGCGCTTCCGGTCTGCACTAATCTCTCATCGAGTTCAGAGATCACGGTTTCGATGTCGGAAGCGTTGATCGTTTCCCACTCTTGTGCTTCGGGGATGGCTGAGTCTTCAGCTGCCCGTCGAACTGCTTTCGCTATTTCAGCGGAAGATACAGGTTCTGGGGCGGCATAAATCAAGGCCTCGACGATGTGAATCAGTTCCATTTAGGTCTCTATAGAGAGGTGGCGGGATGGCTCGTAAATTGCGCTGAATTCACGGGAATTAAAGTGGATTCTCACGCGGTTTTTGAGCGCCATCAAAATTCGTTCCGTCTCAGATTGATTTCCCCGAGGACAACTTTTTGCTGAACCTTGAAATAGTTGAGCTTCATGAGCTCTAGAACGGCGAGAAATGTCACGATCATTTCATTCTTGCTCGCCGCGCTTTTGAAGAGGTCAATAAAGCTGATCGTGCCGCCGGGGTCCACTTGATCGAGAATGTAGGCGATCTTGTCGCTCACGGTGAACTGATCATCGACGATCTCGCCGAGACTGTCATCCTGAAACCGGTCAAGAATACTCTGGAAGGCACGGATCAGGTCAAAAACGCTGACGTCATCGGAAAGGGGACGCTCTTCGCCTTCTGCGCTTTTAATCTTGTCCGGCTTGTGGGAAAAGAGATTCTGCTGCGTTTCCTCTTTCTCGGCGAGTTGGCGTGCGGCTTCTTTGAACTTTTTGTATTCAATGAGCTGCTTAATCAGATCCCAGCGTGGATCCTCTTCATCCGCATCTTCCTCGGGAGGCTGCACGTGTTTCGGCAACATCATGCGGCTCTTAATGTAACAAAGGTTCGCCGCCATGACGAGAAATTCTCCAGCGAGGCCAATATTCAGCATCTTGAAGGTCTCAAGGTATGCCATGTATTGTTTAGTGATGGTCTCGATAGGAATGTCGTAGATATCGATCTCGTCCCTTTTAATGAGGTAGAGAAGAAGATCCACAGGCCCTTCGAACATATCGAGTTCCACTTTGTAGGTGGACTCGCTGAAATCTTTAGAGGGCGCCTCTTCATCAGAAGGCATCGCTTCCGAATCCGATTCTTCTGCGACGGCAATCTCTTCTGAAACGTCCGTTTCCGTGGGCGTTTCACTTTCTGGAATCTGAGGTTCCTCTGCTTCTGTGGTGTCGTCGTTCAAAAAGATCGAATGGTTGAGTAGATCAAAGCGCCAGCGGAGGACATTTGCAAGGCGAGAGGTGGAGGAGTTGGCACGATAGTTGAGCTTTTTCGGAGCGCCTTTTTACTTAAGAAATCCTTAATTGTTGAAATCCTCAATAATTACTCTACTTTCTAGCAGATGAGCGTCAGCAAGGCAGACCCAAAGCCCATTTCCCGCTCCGAAGCGAAGCGGATATGGAGCTTGATGAAGCAGAAACGGCCTCTATCGCAGGCGGATCGAGATCTCGTGAAGCAGGCGGCAGAGTGGCAGATGTTCCACCACCACGGGATCCGGCTGAAGCCTGGGAGCGAGCCGTCGCCGACCAGTTTCGAAATCTCACCGCGTTCGCAAAAGAACGTGACTGTTTCCTAACTCGTGCCGATTTACCTTCTCTCGATTACGGGAAAGGCGGCATGGAACACGAAATTTTCCACGACCCACATGAGGATCGTTTCTGGAAATCGACCTTTGCGGGTTACGCCGGATTTGGCCCTTCAGGTTATTCGACCCCGTTTGGGTATCTGAGACGGTTGCGTCTTTCTAACCTTGTCTTCGGGGATGACGTCCGGTTTGAGGGGATTTGGGAACGTCCCGATGGCCTGAGTATCGTCACTTCTCAACGCTACATTCTTCCTGATCCAATGGAGGGTGTCCCGACAATGGAGGCGGTGTGTGAGTTCATGACCGGGCTTGGATTCACGAGAGACGGGGAAAATGTGAGTTTTCTTCGCGAAGAGGATGGGGTTTTGGCTCAGGATGCTCACCCTCGAAATTACATTCGAGCGGTCGATGGTGATGTCTACGCGGTTGATGTGCAGCCCTTTTTAGAAAGAGGGCGCGAGTGGGGGGAGGTAAAAGCCTTTGGCGATGTCGTTCCTGATTGAGTTTGTCGGCCGAAGGGAACGCAGTTGGTTTCGGCATCGAAGCCTGAACGCGGCCTTTACCACATGGGGTTTATCCGCTTCATTAGAGTCGTATGTGGCGCGTTTTTTCTCTCATCATTTTGCTAATTAGCCTAAGCGGTTCTGTTTTCGGACAAGCTGACTACAAACGTTATTACGACGAGGACAATCTACCGATGGCTCGCGAGGTCTTCAGGGCCGGGCGCTACGACATGATTGTCCAGATCTGCGACTATTCGCTGCAGCGTGGTCAGCCTTCCTGGGAGTGGCGCACGCTTCGGTTTCAAGCACTCAAGGCGCTTGGTCGTTACGAGGAAGCGCTCGATGAGGCTCGTGCGACTACGGAACTCTTTCCCGATGCCCTCGGCGCTTTGTTAGAAGCGCACACATTCTTTGATGAAACCGGCAACGACGAAGACGCTGAACGGATCCTCATGGGCATTAATAAAGCAGCTCAAGCGGTCCCGACGCGTGAGCGGACGCCGCTCGACTTGGTTTTTCTTGGACGTGCCGCTGTTATTCTCGGTGCTGATCCTGATACGGTGATAGCGAAGTATTTTGGCCCTGCTAAAGAAACTAAGATCAAAGGTCGTGACGTTCCTGAAGGAGTGATTGAGGCTCATCTTCACACCGGTGAGCTTGCGCTGGAGAAAGATGATTTTGCAAAAGCGGCGACCGCTTTCGAAGCGGCTTTGAAGCTGGCTCCCGATCGGACTGACACCTTGTTTGGATTGGCCCGCGCCTATTTTCCGACGAGCCGCCAGTTGGGAGGGAAATATCTCGAAGATCTCCTCGTGCTCTCACCGAGGCATTTTGGTGCGCTTCTTCTTGAGGCCGAGTATGCGATCATTTTTGAAAACTACGAAGAAGCAGTGAAGCGATTGCAGGTGGTTTTGGCGATTAATCCCCGTCATCCCATGGCGTGGGCCTACAGCGCGATTCTAGCTGAACTGGTCGAACCAAACAGTGGGCAGTTTGATATGGCGCGCGATAAGGCTCTTTCGGTGTGGAAGGGCAATCCTGAAATTGATCATGTGATTGGTCGGGTGCTTTCGAAAAAATATCGCTACGCCGAAGGAGCCGAAGCCCAGAAGCGGGCGCTCGATTTTGATCCTGATTACCTCCCGTCAAAACTCCAGTTGGCGCTCGATTATCTGAGGCTTGGTGAGGTCGAGAAGGCCTGGCCACTCGCAAAGGAAGTGGGAGCGGCTGACGAATACAACGTCCTCGCTTACAATCTCGAAGTGCTTCAGAAGGAGATCGATAGTTTTGCCTCTGTGATCACAGATGACTTTATCATTCGGCTTCCGCCGGAAGAGGCTCCGATTTATGGCGATCAAGTGGTGTCTTTACTCACCGAGGCGAAATCGGTTCTTTGTGAGAAATACGGGCTCGTGATCGACGAGCCGACCTTGATTGAGTTTTATCCAAATCAGCAGGACTTTGCGGTTCGCTCGTTCGGCGCGCTTGGCGGTGAGGGGTTGCTTGGAGTTTGTTTCGGCTCCGTCGTGACAATGAACAGTCCGGGTAGTGTGACTTCAGGGAAGAGCAATTGGGAGGCTACGCTTTGGCATGAGTATTGTCATGTTGTCACTCTCACTGCGACGAATAATAAAATGCCCCGCTGGCTGAGCGAAGGGATCTCGGTCTATGAGGAAATGCAGCGCCAATCCAACTGGGGGCAGCGGATGTCGCCACGCTATCGAAAGATGATTCTCGAGGAGGAAGCGCTCACTCCGATTGGGAATATGAGCCAGGCCTTTTTCAGTCCGAAAAGCGGCGAGCATGTCATGTTTGCCTATTACCAGTCGATGTTGGTGGTCGATTACATCGTGAAAAATTTTGGCGAGGACTCCCTTCGCGGGATTCTCGCAGATCTTGCAGAAGGCGTTCTTATCAACGAGGCGATTGAAAAGAACACGACAGGTATAGAAGCACTGGAGCAGGGCTTTGCTAAGACGGTCGTGGACCTTGCGACTAATTTTGGGAACGACGTGGATTGGTCAGATCCAACGAGAGAGGAAGTGAATCCGTTAAGCGGTCTTGCGGTAGGGGCCTTTGTAAAAAAGAATCCAAGAAATCTGTGGGGACTGCAAATTCACACCGGTAATCTCTTGAAGGCCGAAAAATGGGAGGAAGCGATACAGTCGGCCGATCAACTTATCGCTTTGCTTCCCGAATTTGCAGGGCAGGGCAACGGGTATGCGATGAAGGCCGGAGCCCTCCGTGAGAAAGGGGACTCCGCTGGCGAAGTCGCCGTCCTCGAAAAACTTGCAAGTCTTTCTGCTGAAGCACCGACCGCCTACAATCGCCTTATCGAAGCAAAATTCAATACCGGCGACTGGAGCGGTGTCCTGACAAACTCCGATAGGAGCCTCGCAATCAATCCTTTCTACGAGCGTACCCATTACTGTCAGGGCTGCGCTCATGAAGGTCTTAAAGAAGCGGGACCAGCGGTTGGAGCTTTTAAAAAATCTCTCGCCCTTGATCCTGCCAATCCATCGGAAGTGAGATTTCGTATCGCTCGACTTCTCGCCGGAACGGATAAAGAAAAAGCAAAGCGTTACGTCCTCGACTCGCTCGCCGATTCGTTGCGGTATCAGGAGGCGTATGAATTGCTCACTGAGATGAAAGAAGATTCAAAAGAAGAGTAGGTTCAATGCTTTCCAGTGAAAATAATCCGTTTGAGGCTTTCAGTGGAATGTGGAAATGGCCTTGTTCCGAGTGTCTTGAGAAAAACGAGTTCATGCACATCGGAAGCGACGGGCGCGTCGTTAGCTCTGGCTACATCGATCCCGAAAAGGATCAGAAATGGACTCTCCGACACTGGGTAACCCGTATCGATAATGATGAATACGAGGTCTGCCTGACCCCGGGGGGCGAAGGGTGGCGGGTGAAGATACACACGACGAAAACAGGATTGAGAATTGTGAGTGTGTCGGGAGCGAACGATCTTACGCCTACATCAGATTTCGACATCCCCGACTGGTGGGATCCAATGCTTAAGGAGGGATTAGAGCGAATGAAAGAAGAAGAGACGCTTGGTAAGTGAGTGGCGAATGGTAACTCCTGAACTTTTAAATCACCTGTGACTCCCTGAATCTTTCGGGCTCCTTAAAACTTCGCCCACTTACGAACGCTTTTCCAAATCTCATCGATACGAGTTGGCTTCGGAATTTTGATTGTATAGAAGTCTCGCTCCAGTCGGATTTGATTCTTGTCAGGGTAGTGGGCAAGCTATTCGTTGAGCAACTCCCGCGCTGTCGTGTTTTCGTAGTAACGGGGGAAGTAGTCACCGGGGAATGCCGCATCAGGGATGAGCATCTCGACGGCGGCATATTTGGCGATGGCACGTTTGAGATTTGATTCTCTGGTAATCTTGAGATGCGGAATGGTCACATCAAACAGGTTTTGCGTATTGCGGTTGGACTCCGGAATGCCGGGCAGTGGCGGAAGCTCGAAAACAAGTCGAGCCTGGTGGGGGCGGTATCGCAGGCGCAGTTCACTCAGTTCCTCTGGTGGCGTTTTGGTAGTTACGTAGTCGACGAGATAGGTTTTTCTTAATTCTCTGACTTCTTCTTCTCCTGCTTTATTTACGAGGACGATGTCGCAGAAGTGCCCCATTTCCTGGGGAGAGAGTGAGAAGAGAATTGAAGTCACCGGGTCTCGGGAGGAATCAATCTCGAATCCCGTGGTTCGCGTTTCTTCATTTTTAGTTCGCTTCACGCAGCCGCTGCTGTGTCCTGAAGAGTATCCAATGCGCTCGATCGCCAGAATCTCCATTTCGAGATCCGATAACTTCTCCCGCTCGCCCGCTTTCATCGAAAATGTTGCCTCCTCGAAAGCGCCGTAGGCAACATCGAATCCGGCTGCGATTCGCGCGGGGTGAAAAATATCAATGGCTGGCATCGAAAGGAAGACGCCTTCCCGATAGCTGTTGAGACTGCCGCCTGTGTTCCAATCCACTTTTGTCAAAGTGTCGAGATTTATTAGCTCAACAGTGCTGACGGCACGAAGATTCAGGACCCCTTCATGAATGAAATGTAAGTCTAGAGAGGACTTGCCGGGGCTCCACCTTGATAGGAAGGGAGAAACTGTATTTTTAAATCCTAATACTTCTTCCTGATATTCACGAAAAGCCGTGTCATTAAGAGGTTCCCACGTGTCCCCGCGAACGATTACTTCTGTGGGTGTGAATTTTTCTTTTATTGGAAAACTACTGAGGTCGGGGTGGTATCCCATTCCCGCCCAACCGACGCGGATCGACCCTCCTCCAGGCAGACTAATCATCTGTTTTTTATCATCGACGAGTCGAGGGGGGACGTGTCCTGCCATCGCGCGTGTCCAATGCTGTCTGGTGTCTTTCCAGACAAACAAGAGTTTCTCTTTCGTCTGCTTACGTTGAACTTCTTTGCGAGAGAGTGCCGGAGGAGTGGTTGGTTTGGGAGTCTCCGAAGCAGTGTAAAACTCAATGTCCTCGAAGTGACGGGATTCGTCGCGGGGGCTTACCCATCGATCGATTCCGGCGAGGTGCAGCAAATAGGCAACAAAAAGAAGCGCTAGTGCAAGTCCTGCAAGAATTCGAAAATTAATTGGCTTTAGACTTTTCAAAAAACTCGCTTTTAGAAGTCGATCTAGTCGAGCCTACCAAAAAATCAGACTTTAGAAAATAATCTAAAAACCTCCCGCGCAGACTCGAAGAATCTCGAAAAAAGCGTCCTCGTATTCTCGAGCAGCGAAATCCCGAATCCTTCAAATGTCGCGGTGGGGGAGGCGATGATCAACATGGTGCAGATCAGCAGAATATTGGCGATGAAAATGATAACGAAGGAGAAGAGTCTTCCATTTTGATCAAGGTCGGGTTGTTCGCGACGAATCATCCAGATCGTGAAGGTGAGGTGAAACATCCAGCTCAGTCCGATGAGTCCGTAAAGCCACACGGTGTCGGGTTGTTTGATCTCCTTCAGCGTCCATTCCATCAGCGCCCAGATCAGAATAACGACGGCGGTGTAGAAGGGGAAAAAATACGGGGAGAGCGAAATGAGGAAATTGTTCCGGTTCGTGAGAACGTGTCCGCCCTCTGCCGAGATGTGGATTTTGGTGATCTTACCCTGACAGATGAGAACAAAGAGTGCGTGGGTGAGCTCGTGGCCGGCGACGTAGCACCACATCATGAAGCGGGTGCGGAAGCCATAGAAAAGGGCCAGCCAGAGAAGGCAGCCGACGCCGAAGAAGAGAAATTCTTTCGAGCGCCAGTAGTCACCGCCAAAAGTGTCGGCGGTGAGGAGGACAAGGAATGTTTCAACCAGCACCCAGCAAAACGGGAGCAGGAAGATTCCGATCCAGAACTTAAAAAAGATCAGGGTCGATTGATCGAAGCCGGTCGAACGTGTCTTTGCTTTTGCCTGAACAAAGGCCGAGAGGCCCTGATGCGGAGAAGGACGCCGCTTTCGCGTGCGCTTATTCCTGACTCTTTTGCGTTTAGCCGGCACAGTAAATGACCCTCGGGAATCGAGGCAGAGCTTTACGCCCGGCCTACGTATTTTTTATCAGCGCTGCCGACCTTGATTTTGTCGCCGGGGCCAATGAAGAGCGGGACCTGAACACGAAGGCCGGTTTCGAGGACCGCTTCTTTGGTTGCCGCAGTGGCTGTGTCGCCTTTGACACCGGGAGCGGACTCCGTGACTTCGAGTTCGATGTTGGCGGGAAGTTCGATCGTAACCGGCTTGCCGTCGACAAAGAGCACTTCCACTTCAATCGCATCAATGAGGAGGTCTTTGCTGTCTTCGATGAACTCTTCTTGAAACGTAATCGTATCGAAAGTCGTCGGGTCCATGAAATGGTATCCGGACTGGTCTGAATAGCTGAATTCGAGTTTCTGACGATCGGACTGCACGATGTCTACCTTATCACTTGAAGCAAAACGAATGTCTTTGGTCTTGCCTGAGTTAAAGGAACGGATCGTGGCCATGATCAGCGCATTTCCCTTTCCCGGGGTGCGGTGCTCCAGTCCGAGAACAAGGCCGAGTTCGCCTTTGTAGCTGATGCATTGTCCGCGTTTTAGGTTGGTTGCTACGATAGCCATGATTTCAGGGAGTTTACTTAAGTATTCTTAATTAAATGGAGACGCCATCATATTGACATCGATTTCATCAATAACAAGATTGGAAATAGTGATTTGAGGGACACTCGGAAACGTGGACACTGGTCGGGTGAATCAACCAATCAACTCAATCACCTCGACACGAAAGCGGTGGGCCCTTGTTGCTCCGGCGATGTGTTTGCCGCTTGCCGCCTCGTTTTTCTACTTTGTCCTTTTTCCGGGGACTTTCTTAGGAAACTCATTTTACTCGGGGATTAAGGTTTTCCTCTTAGCGTGGCCGTTCATCGCGGTGTGTTGGTTGATGAGGGAACCGCTCATCGAAAAGAATCGGGAGAAACGCCATTTCCCTTCAGCCGTCGCCGGAACGACTTTTGGTCTCGTTGTGTTCGCTTCTTTGTTTTGGTTGGTGAAAGGAAGTCCTTTCGCCTATCTGATTACGGAGAACAGCGCCCGTATTTCTGAACGAATCCATGGGCTTGGCGTCGCTGAGCACTATCTCTGGTTTGCTTTGTTTATCTCGTTTGCTCACGCTGCTCTCGAAGAGTTTTTCTGGCGGTGGTTTGCCTTTGGTCAGTTAAGAAAATTGATTTCGGTGCCGTGGGCCTGCTTTTGGGCGGCAGTTGGCTTTGCTGCTCATCATGTCGTGATTCTGACTCAGTTTTTCCCGCTCGGTTGGGCGCTGATTCTTGGCTCCTGTGTGGGAATCGGCGGCGCGGTGTGGAGTCTCATTTACCATCGCTATGGTAGTCTCCTCGGAGCCTGGATCAGTCACATGATTATCGATCTCGGGCTCATGTGGGTGGGGTGGATCGCGCTGAACGCGTGAAGAATCTATTCCACGATATCGACGAGCTGAAAGAGCCATTTCTGGTCGTCGGTGTCAGCTCGTTCCGCTTGGATAAGGCGTTTGCCGCGCTGCCCATGGGACATTCTAAGACTGAGAGCGTGGCCGCTATTTTGATTAATGAGTCGGACGTAGCCATCTCCATCGAATTCCATTTTCCACATTTGCCTGCCGGGGATGGATTGCCATTGGATTATATCGGCTCCGGCTTCCTTTTTCCCCTCGCGAACCGCGAGTGCTTTGTTGGAGTGTCTCGCCTGTAGTTGAAATTCGTCTTCTCCCTCGAACCTGACAATTCTCCATTGCTGCTCGTGTGACTTTCTCGATGTCCATTCGATGACACCTTCCCCGTTCGCTTTGTTTGCTAAGCTGACCGCAACGGCATTTCCCGATGCTTTGGAAAGAATCGGGAAATAGGTGGTGGGCTCTACGCCTTCTAATTCCTCTGTGCGTGAAGGGTGGTTTTCTTTTGATGGAAGCCTTACGACTTCGTAGCCATCTCGTGAAGCGGTTATTTCAATTGTCTCCGCGAAAGTTTCCGGCAGCATCAGCAGGCTGCTAATAAGGATCGCGAGGGAGATCATGGACTTCATAGCAGACGGAGTTTGCCAGAAGGAGAGGAGAAGAGCGATCTTCTTTTCGGATTGAACAGGGTTGAGTCAGTAACCTAACCCTGTCGGGCGGGCTTTGGTTGCCGACAACCATGCCGGCAACGATTTGGTTTCTAATACGAGATTTTCTTCTTTTTAATCGGAAGCGGTTTCTCGCCGGCGTCTTTCTTGAGTTTGTTGATTTGGTCGCGGATGAGGGCTGCTCGTTCGAACTCGAGTTTGGTAGCCGCTTCCTGCATTTCCTCTTCGAGTTCTTTGATCACGGCGAGCGTATCGACATCGCCTCCCGATTCGGCGACGAGTGATTCCTCGACCGCTTTGCCGTTGGTGTACTTGCGCAGCGTTTCCTGATCGCTCCGCGTCACCGTGTAGGGAATGATGCCGTGCTTTTCGTTGTGTTCGGTCTGAACGCGGCGGCGGTATTCAGTGATGCTGAGAAGGCTCTGGATCGAATCGGTAATATTGTCGGCGAAAAGGACTGCTTCGCCGTTGATGTGTCGGGCGGCGCGTCCGGCGGTCTGAATGAGACTGGTTTCGCTCCGCAAAAAGCCCTCTTTATCCGCGTCGAGAATGCAGACGAGGCTGACTTCAGGAAGATCGAGACCTTCTCGGAGGAGGTTGATGCCGATCAGGATATCAAATTCGGCGGCACGGAGACTTCGTAAAATCTCGACCCGTTCAATGGCATCGACGTCGGCGTGGATGTAGCGAACTGCGAGCCCGATATTTCTCATGTAATCGGTGAGATCTTCGGCAGTGCGCTTTGTCAGGGTGGTGACAAGGACCCGCTCGCCTTTCTCGATCCTCTGGCGGCAGAGTTCGATCGTGTCGTCAATTTGGGCTTTGAGTGGCTTGAGGGTGATCACCGGATCGATCAGTCCGGTCGGGCGAATGATCTGCTCGACTATGAGATCGACTCCCTTTTTGCCGGGATCGAATTTGTCGATCGATTGCTTACTTCCTGAGATGCGGGGAAGTCTTTCAGGAACGAGTTCCGGCTCGCCGATCACTTTTCGTTTGTGAGGCAGGTAACCTTTTCTCCCGGCGGTAGAATTTTTAATCTCGAACTTGGCCGGGGTGGCACTGACGTAGAGGCGTTGTCCGGTCGCCTTCATGTATTCGTCGAATTTGAGCGGCCGGTTGTCGAGTGCGCTGGGAAGTCGAAAGCCGAAATCGACGAGGGTGGTTTTTCGGGAACGGTCTCCTTCATACATGCCCCCAATCTGGGGGATGCTGACGTGGGATTCGTCAATCACGGTGAGGAAGTCATCGGGAAAAAAGTCGATTAGCGTTCCGGGCTTTTCTCCGGGAGGTCGCCCCGTGAGATGGCGGGAATAGTTTTCAATCCCCTGGCAGAAACCCATTTCCTGCATCATTTCGATGTCGTATTCGGTTCGCTGCTTAATTCTCTGCGCTTCGAGGTATTGCTGATTGTTTTCGAATTTTTCGACCTGTTCTTTGAGTTCTTTCCGAATCTCAACGATGGCTCGATTCATTTTATCCTTGGGCGTAACAAACTGTTTCGCGGGATAGAAGGTAAATTCGTCGAGCTGTGACCGGGCCGTTCCAGTGAGGGGATTGATGGCGGAGATACGATCAATTTCGTCGCCAAAGAATTCTACCCGGATCGCTTCATTGTCGAGGTAAGCGGGGTAAATCTCGACGACATCACCCCGGACCCGGAAGTGTCCTCTGGTAAATTCGATGTCGTTTCTCTCGTAGAGAATCCCGACGAGGCTTTTGAGAAAGTCGTCCCGATCGATGAGCTGCCCAACACGAACAGGAATCATCATGTTTTTGTAGTCGTCGGGTGAACCGAGGCCGTAGATGCAGGAGACACTGGAAACGACAATGACGTCCTTTCGCGTGAGGAGAGAGCTCATTGCGGAAAGGCGAAGGCGCTCAATTTCATCGTTGATCGAGGAATCTTTCTCGATGTAAGTATCGGTCCGGGGAATATAGGCTTCCGGCTGGAAGTAATCGAAGTAAGAGACGAAATACTCGACTGCATTGTCGGGAAAGAAGCTTTTAAACTCGCTGTAAAGCTGCGCCGCAAGCGTCTTGTTGTGCGACATGATCAATGTCGGCTTCTCGATGTTCTGGATCACGTTCGCGACCGTGAAAGTCTTTCCAGAGCCGGTCACCCCGAGCAGTGTCTGATGATCGTTCCCTGCACGAAGGGACTTCGTTAATTTGGCGATCGCCTGTTCCTGATCGCCCTGCGGAGAGTATTCGGAACGAAGGCTGAAGAGAGACATGCGGCAACGTTCGCTATGAGATTCCGCCTGCGCAAGAGGCAAAATCCGTATGTTCCTGGCATGGGTTTACGTATCGAAACGTTGTCCTATGCTGTTTCAACTCCGAAGATGGAGTTTACTCGTCTTCGTCGCGATCTTCGCAGCTGATTTTGCCTTCGATGATCTCAGTGAGAGCGATGTCGGCGGCGCCCATGCGGTGGTCAGTCTCGACGAGCGGAGTCCGTCCGAGGTTCAGCTGCTTTACACGGCTGGAAACAAGATTGATAAGAACCGGTGGTTCCGGAATTATTTTGGATGCCTCTACGACTAAGTCACTTCTCATATTAATGGAGCCTGTTCCTGCTTGGTATCCAGAGGGTTTCGGTTTCTCCGTGCCGGGGAAGTCAACGATGTTCGAGCCTTCTTCTGACATGGGATAGCGATTTCCGGATGGGATTTTCGGGTAAAAAACAGCCTGTAGTTCAAATTAAACGAACAACAAACCCTTGCGCATAGCGCTTTTATTGAAAAATTCAACTAATTTGTAATAAAAACAGCACTCTATCAGCCTTCCGGGCTGGTTTGGGGTGCATTTTTTGAGGAAATCGTCATTCGCTTGAGTCGGGCTGAATCGCCGGGACTCCAGGTTTTGATTTCAGGGTGATCCGCAAAATGGTGGTGCACGAGACGACGCTGGTAGGAGTTCATTGGCTCCAGTTTCGCGGGAGTGCCACTGGCGATGACACCTGCAGCCGCTGACTCGGCGTCTTCGATAAGGCCATAGTCGCGGGAGGCGATAAAGCTTTCGATATCGACTTTTACCTTGGGTGCTTCAGGGATGCGATCTTGTAGCACCCGGTTTAGGAGATACTGAATCTCGTCGAGACGGCTCCCATTGTGACCGATCAGCAATTTGCTTTCAGCGCAGGTCACATTGAGGGTTCCTGATTCACGATCGAGATCCACCTTCGCGGCGAAGCCGAGGTGTCCAAGCATGGTGTCGAGAATTTCCTGTGCGGTATCAAAATGGTCCATCGTGAATTTTTCGGTGGAGGTGAATCGGAATTAGCGCTTCTTCTTTTTGCCCTTGGTGTGACGATCACCTTTTTCTCCGGGCATCTTGGTGCGGCTCTTGGCGCCGCCGGGAGCCGGGGCGCTGCCACCAGCTGCCTTGGCTTTCTGAGCGGCTTCAGCTTGATCCTGCATTCTTGCCATGAAGCCTTTTTTGCCGGAGCTCGCTTTCTTTTTCAGCTCGGGCTCGGGCATCTTGTTCATGAGCCAGGTCTGGAGGATTGAGAAGGCGTTTGAAGTCGTCCAGTAGAGTGCGAGTGCTGCGGCAAAGTTGTAACAGATCACAAGGAAGATCAGCGGCATGAACATGAAGATCATCTGCTGCGTCTTGTCCCCGGTCTTCGGAGTGATCGCGATTTGGATAAAACTCGTCAGTCCCATGAGGATGGGGAGGAGATTGAATGGGATCTCGAGCCCGGGAATCGTGAAGAGGTAGTCGGGCATCGAAAGGTCATCGACCCAGAGGAACGATTCGTGGCGCAGCTCAACCGCGCTCCAAAGCATGCGATAGAAGGCGAGGAAAACGGGAAGCTGGATGAACATCGGCAAACAGCCGCCGAGAGGATTGATGCCGTAGGTTTGATACAGCTTCATGGTCTCCTGATTCACCTTTTGGGGATCATCGGCATACTTCTCCTTAATTTCCTTCATCAACGGAGTCAGTTTGGACATCCGTTTCATGCTTCGAGCTGACTTTGCGTAGACGGGCCAGATCAAAAGGCGAATAAGAATCGTGACGATGATGATCGAGATACCGAAATTTCCAACGAGTCCATTGAGGGCGACCAGCCCCATGATGAGCCAAGAAGCGAGAGGCTTGATTGCCCAACCAAAGAGAAATCCAAAGATTGGAATGGCGTCATAGTGCATGACTTCTTCGCGATCTTCGCCCAGTCCTTTGAGGCGGGAAAATTCTTTTGGTCCGAGGTAGATGCTGTAGCGGAGCGTTTGCTGATCGCCCGGGTTGAGGGTGAGGTCGGGAAGACCAACGCCCATTTCAGCAGCAAACATGCGTTTCTTCAGCGAAGCGGCTTCGTCATCTTCGACGACTACGGGAAACCGGCTGCCCCAGATTTTCGTAGAGTAGGGCTCTTCCGCACGAATCATTGTCGTGAAAAACTGGTCGTTTACACCGGCCCAGTCGAGGGTTTCAACTCCGAAAGAATCAGATGGTATTTCGTTCTTCCCAAACACGCCCATGACTTTCTTTCCTCCGAAATAGTCGACGGTTTCGTATTCGAATTTACTACTCTTGTTCATCCAATACATGCCGATTTGCATGGACCACTCATTAAGGTGTAATGGGGCTGCTGAACCGGTGTAGAGATAGCGATTGGCAAAGTTCAGTGGGGTTTCGCCCGCGTTTCTGACGGTCATCTCCAGCAGAACCTCATGGGAGTCATATTCTTCACCGGTGGGAAGAGTGAAGGTCTTTGTCAGCTCAAATCCAGCAGGAGTCGTGGTTTTGTAGGTAGCTGAGGCAGCGTCCTGTGAGACAAACTCCCAATTGGTCTCGTCGAAGAGCCCCGGGCCTTCGGAGATGACAGCGACGCCGTTGGAGGCGGTGCGGTTGATTGTGATCAGCTCATCACCCTCGAGGTAACGTTTGTGATCACGAAGTTCGGCGATGCGAATTCCGGCGCCTCTTGTCGTGAGGTGAAGTTTAAGGCCTTCGTTTTCAAGAATGGACTCTTTCGCTTCCGCTGGAGGGGCAACCGCAGTGGTTTCTTCACCTGTAGCTGATTTGGTAGCAGCGGGGGCGGTTGTGGCGTTCTTGGGATCGGTGGCAGGAGGTGCATTCGCGGCAGCAATCTCAGCGAGACGCGCGCGTTCTACGGCCTGCTTGGCAGCTTCTTTAGAGCTCCACCAGCCCCATCCAAAGAGAAGTCCGAGGCAAACAAGCGCCCCAATCCAGGATGTTCTATCCATGTTTTTCACAGCAATGGTATCTTTCTACTTCTAAGGTTCTGAAATGTCTGAATGAGGAATGTCGCACTTCCGGCGGCCTACATAAGCGGCTTCGGGGTGTTCCGCCACATATTCTTCCCAACCGGGAGGTGGATCATGTCCAAGTCCTCCCCACGGGTTGCATCTTAAGATTCGGCAAAAACCCTGCCATGACCCCTTGATCGGTCCGTTTACGGTGACTGCGTCGATGTAATATTGGGAGCATTGGGGGGTGAAACGGCATCCGCTGTAGGGGCCGCAAAGAAAATGAAGTGGTGTGGAAATCACCACCTGATAGATCCGAACCAGAAATATGAGGACCGCTTTCACGTTGGTCCGTCAGTCGCCATTCTGGGTTTCATGAGGCCTGATTGGTGGAGCATCCATTTCCACTCTTTCTCAAGCTGGTCCGAAGAGGCTTCGGCGGCGCGGTATCTGGCAATGACCACCAGTCTGAATCCGGGGCGAATTCGCTCGCCTGTTCGATGGACGATTCCGCGAATACGACGTCTTATTCGATTTCGGACCACTGCTCCACCGATTTTCTTCGTCGTGATCAATCCCAGCTTAAAAGGTTCGTCCAAGCTGTCGTCAGCTAAGAAACCAAGCACGAGGAATTTCCCGCGAATTGACTCACCTTCTTTGCGAACACAAAGAAATTCCGATCGAGATCGAATTCGACGCGTGCGGGGGATTTTCATGGTCCCGAAACCGGTGAGGTCACCCAAACTGTCTGACAACAAGATAGACAGGCATTTCCCTCCCTAAAAAGCGGGAGAAGAAAACGACTATTTTGTGTTGTGCTGAACGGTGTGGCGCTTGTACTGAAGCTCCGCACCCTTAGGAATGAGGCGCTTACGTCCCTTTTGGCGACGACGCTTGATGAGATCGCGTCCCGCTTTGGTTGACATACGTGCGCGAAAACCGTGCTGATTTTTGCGTGTGCGCTTGGATGGTTGATAGGTCCGTTTCATCGTTCCGATTGGTAAATTGTCTAATTCTCGGTCTTTTGTCTCTAGAAATGCCGCTTGAACATCAATCGGCGCAACCATGAGGGAAGGGCCGCAACAATAAAAGCGCAGATCAAATTGTCAACGAGACTTATAGCGAGAGTTTTTAGGACCTATTCAAGGCGCTGAAGCTGTCCGATTCCGTAGTTGGTGAGCTGTTGGTTGACTGCTTTTGAGGCACGATCGTCGACGTAGATGATCTTAGGGAAATCACTGAATTCAATCACGTGAATACCATCAGCAGGAGGGGTCGCCATTGCTGTGGCGAGATCCTGGATGTTGTTGATCGATTGGCCGTTTACATCGGTGATGATCGCGGAGTTGATCGCCTCGTAGCCAAGCGTACTTGGCGTTTTGAGAACGTTGCTGAGAAAGACCAGCTTATCGCGCCCCTCTTTCTCGAATGGCTCCGGGTTGGCATTGGCATGGACGAGCTTGAAAGGTGCCCGGTTCTGCCATTCGTCGCCCCAGCTCTGCAAGTAGGGCAATGTAAGCTCCTGAAAGATGAGGCCACCGAAGATAAGATACTTTGGACCTCGATCAAACATGTAGGGATCGACGAGATAGGTTTCGGGTGGCTTTCTGGCGAGCTCGACGTCAATGCTCATGGGCTCTCCGTCACGAATGACTTCAATTTTAACCACGTCACCGGTTTTGGCTCCGCCTCTGACAAGGTGAGAGAAACTGAGTTTTCCGTATTCGGCGTGCTCGTAATTGCCTCGTGAGTCAATGGGCATGCCTCCAATCGAAAGGATGATGTCTCCCTTTTTGATTCCCGCTTTGTCGGCCGAACCTTCTTTTGCGATGTTGCGAACGAAAATGCCCCCGTCTTTTTCCGCAATGCCAACAAAGTCGCGCAGCGTTTCGTCGAGTGTTTGCGCGAAACTGACTCCGAGATTCGGAAATCCTTTGTAGTCGCCGTCCTCGAGATCGGCGAGGAATTTTTCAATGATGGGGGTTGGAAGGACGTTGGCGGTTTGTTCCTTGGAGGAGTAACTGAGTAGCATTCCTGCGAGCTTACCCTCCTTGATGACAGGGAGCGTAAAGCTGTTCACGCGGGATTGGAGTGAGCCCTTCACCTGATACATCATGAAGACGGAATCGGGGATGAAGTAGCGACCGACGGTGACGCGAAGCACCTCCACCTGTGTTTTGACGCCGTCTCCGTTGTCTTCAATCTGCCAGACATCGAGTTCGTCACCTGCTTTGGTTGAACTGTTCAGTTTGAGCGGAGTGAGTCCATCAAAAACGGCTGAGTCGGAGTTGGCCGGCTCGAGAACTGCTAAATTGGCTTCGTAGTCGATTCCGGCGATTTTTGCGGGAACACGCGCGCCACTGGAGGGGTGCTCTAGTTCGAGGAAAGTCGAGTTCACGCACATTTCGGAAGTGACGAGCACGCGATTACCGCTGAGAAGTGCCCCGAGGCCGCGTCGTGGGGTGGGAGCACCTTTTTCCCAGGGGCGGAGAAAGCTGTAGCTCTGGAGTGTTGCGTTCACGCGAACGATAGAATTTTCAGGCGACGAATCCTGAGCGCTCGCAGAGAGGGCGCTCAGTCCGAGGCAGGAAACCGTTACAAGTAAGGTTTTGATAAGAGACATGGCAGAAATAGTAATGAAGTTGGTTGGGGTGCCGGGAAGATGGAGATTGGATCAGGCCGCTTTCTTTTCCTCTGTGGCTTCAGCGGTGGGCACTTCTTTCTTTTCCGGGTTTATTTCTTCACCGTCTTCACCGAAAAGACCTTTGAGCTGAAGGATTTCAGGTTCTTCGATGAAGTGGTCGAAACCCACATTATATTTGGCTTTGACCCGCTCATGAGCAATGGCTGATTCTTTTCGTTTCAAAACGAGGGGGCGACCTTCGCCGATCAGGCGCACGACGTGATAGTCTTCGTGGCCTTCTTCGTGGAAATCGCCGTGGAAGGCGTCAAACACGTCCTGGAGAAGGCGAATCTTCTTTCCGTTAATCTTGTCGATGACCTTGTGAACGTATGGCTGAAGGTGGGTGTTGGCGGTGTCGGGAAGCACTTCCGTTAGCGCAATGACCTGAGGGCGCTCGCGGTAGAGCTCATCCTGGCTGTAGTAATTGTAGAAGTAGCGTGTTTCGAGATCTGTGATCGAGTGGGCTGCCATCATGTTGCGATCCAGTGGCTGGAACTGAAGGCCGGCGTAGAGCACGAAGTTGGGAAGTTTGTCATACTGGCTCGACTGGATGAGGTAGGGGATGAACCGCTTTAGCTCGAGGACGACTTCCTTGCGGCTGCCATCTCTCCAGATTTCCAAATCAACGGTGTCGCCTGCGAACTTGCGCTCGATGATTTCGTTGAGATCAACTCGCTCGCCTTCAATCTCGATGAATCCGTCGGAGGCGATGGGGTGACCTTCAATGGAAAGGAGCACGTCCTTGGTTTCAAGAATACCGCCAGCTGAACCGGAAACGTCGGCTACGGCAACCATGACGCCAATTCCGTCATTCGGCAGGCCAAGGGCGCGGCGCTGAGCGGGGTTGAGGATATTAAGAATGCTTGTCGCAATATCGACGTAATGATCATAGCTGCCGTCTTCGACATCTTTAAGGAATCGTTCGATCACGGGAACAGGGATCATGTATCCCGTGTTTTGGGCAACATTTCCGGAGTAGCCCTGGAAGGCAACGCCGACGACCTGGTTGTTTTGAAGGACTGGGCCGCCGGAGTTTCCAGGGTTGATCGCGGCATCAACCTGAATAGCAAGGTGGTTGTCTACGCTGGAGTGACTGTAAGCGCGGAAGTCGATACGTGAGACAACACCGCGGGTTACGGAGATACGCTCACCGCCGATGGGGTATCCGACGGCAACAACGGTCGTGTTCAGTTTGGGAAGGCCTCCGATAAAGAGGGGAGTGAGATCCTTGAAAGCGGATTCGAACTCCGTGTCTGACTCAAGCTCAAGAAGCGCGAGGTCACAGTCGTGGGCGACGTTAACGACGCGGGCCTTGTAGGGCTTGGGATCGCTGACTTTCTTAATATAAATAAGCCGGCTGTTGCTAACTACGTGTGCGTTGGTCAGAAAGCGATTAGGGCCAACGAGAAAACCGGTTCCGTTGCCGCTTCCCATGCCTCCGATATTCCACGGAACGCGAAAGTTTGGCTGCTTCGTGTCAACCTCGACTCGAACAATGGCATCAAAATCGATTTCAGAAATATCGGCCTGTTGAGATTCGGAAATGGTGACATCCGCCGATGGTGCCGAGGGAGGTGTTATCGGCCCGGGAACCAGTACGGGAGATTTGGACGGGGGAGCGAGTCTCGGTCCTGGCGCAGGTGCGGCTGTTTTCTGGGCAAACACATAGGCAGTGCTCGATGCCAGAAGCAGGCTCACGATTAGTGTGGAGCGTGAAAAGAAAGGATGAAGGGCTTTCATATAAGTTCAGTAAGACTTCCCGATTTGGCTCAATGCATGCCAATACCGAGGAGTGGGAAGTGTAGAGTTCAGGATACGAAAGTCAACGTTATCACGGAGCCTGTTCGTGTGAAAATTCGGAAAATTTTAGTCCCTCATATTTTGAGGGATGGCGGTTAAGGGAGTTTGGGCCGTGGCGCGGGCTCTGGCACTTCCGGTTTTTTGTCTTCCGGGTAAGCATTGTGCAGGGTGATCTGCGTGAAGGGGATTTCCCATCCGTTTTCATTGGAGCATTCGACTGCGAGGCGTTGCAGGGCGCGCAAAAGCATTTCGTATCGCGGAGCATGTTCTCCTCCGAAATCAGCAATGATTTCGTAATCAAGAGAGGAAGCGCCGGCTGAGGAAAACTCAACTTTCAGACTCAGCAACGACTCTCGGTCATCAATGATCGTGTAAATTCCCTTGGTGATGTATGCCCAAAGTGTTTCGGGGATCTTGTCGGTGCAATCTGCCTGATGCTTGTAATCGATCCCAAACGTCGATTTGATCCGGAAATTCTGAGAGAGGTTTTTCGGCGCTTTTGAGAGAAAGTCGATCGTGGGGATGGTTATTTTTGCGCCACCGAGCTTTACCATTTGAACATACTCAGGCGTTTGCGCGATGATCCTCCCCCGGCCTTCGTCGGGTAGGTCAACCCAGTCTCCTTCGTTGCAGGGAAACCACATTTCACCTTCTTCGCTGATAGGACGTGAAATGCAGTCTCCCAGCACTTTTACCGGCAGCCTGATAATGCCGCCGCGAAGTTGATCATTTTTCAAAATGGAATAAAAGCTGAGTCGTTCGATTCGCCATGGGAGACCGTTTAAGATGACTCGCTCTCCTTCACGCACTTCTCCGAGGTTGAGCAGTATTCGAGCATGATCATAGAATTTAGGAAGGCTGTTTTTGGCAGCGAGAATGACGCCGAAGAGAATGATGATGGCGAGGCCCATGAGAACCCAGTCACCGGTTGCGTAGAGAACGATAAGCGATGCCACGACGGCTCCGATGAAGGAAAAGACGTTCAGTCCTACATCAATGAGGCGTATGTAGAACGGGCGCTGGCCTTTGCGGCGCCACGGACTTAAACGATCAAGTCGCTGGTGTAGAAATCGGAAAAGGAAAAAGGTGAGGAAGAAAACGAAGAGGCAGAGAAGAAAATTACGTCCCCGGCTGCGAAAGAATCCACGGAAGCTCTCGCTGATCGTAGTGATGAAAGACGGCCTGTTCCGCTCGGCTTGCTCAAGTTGGTAGGTGATGGCCTGGATTCGGTTTTCGGCCTGATTTTTCCGCTCAGTCCATTTTTGCCGGGTTTCAGCTAAGTTATTCTGGAGTTCCCCTGCAGTGGTTGAGGGGATGCTGCTCAGGTTAATAAGAGCCGTTTCCGTCGTGACGAGGCGCTTCCGCCAACTGGCCAGATCGCTTCGAAGCGCTTCGATTTCGCGCGGTTTCTCGGTGAGATCTTTTAATTCCGCGATGATGGGCTCGAGAATACTGTCCAGCTCATCGCCGAGGACAAAGCTCTCTTCTGTTGATTCATCATACTCATCGGTATCGATACCAGTGGCGATCGTTTCGAAATCCGATTGCAGGTCTTCCCTGACTTCAGTGAGTGCTCTGATTTCATTGTTGATGTTCTCTTTCTCGACCTCGGGGGCTTTGGCGAGATCACCGGTGAGTTCTTCTATTCTCTTCTGATTGGTCTCGATTGATTCGAGAACCGAGGAGAGAGCTTCGACTGATTTTTCCGCATCAGAGGTTTGTCTCGGAGCGTTCTCCGTATCTGTTAAGGCGGATTCAGTTGCCTCATTTTCAACCTGTCTTGCTTGATCCTGGCTGACCGTGGGAAGAGTGAAAAGTAGGATTAGGAAGACCTTCAAGGTGGCTGTTTTCACTGTGACCGAAAGGAGAGGCATGCTGTATCTTCTCATTGAACGCTGAATCATGCCAGTGTATTGAGTTGTTTCATTGTTAGTGCTGGAGCGAAAATCTCTTTTTTACAGCCGCCCCCAATTTCTCTAATGGAAGAACGCCTCATCTTTTTTACTTCAGTTTTAGCTCTAGGCATCGGTGCCCAGTGGCTTGCCTGGAAGTTGAAGTTGCCATCCATTCTGCTCCTGTTAGCTTTCGGTTTTGGAGCGGGAATGCTCTACGATCAGACGGCGATCATTGACGTGGAAACGCTCTTTGCTCTCGTCTCTTTGTCGGTAGCAGTCATTCTCCTTGAAGGTGGATTGACGCTCCGGTTTTCAGAACTGAAAGAAGCAGGGCCTGCCGTTTTTCGATTAGTCGGGCCAGGGTCTCTCGTGACTTTAGGGCTTTCTGCGGTTGCGGCGCACTTTTTGGCCGGCTTTAGCTGGCCGGTTGCACTTCTGGTTGCCGCACTCGTTGTCGTCACCGGCCCAACGGTGATTGGGCCAATCTTGAAGACGATCAAGCCGAGCCGATCCGTGAATTCCATTTTAAAATGGGAAGGTATCGTGATCGATCCGGTGGGAGCTATTCTCGCTGTCCTTGTCTTTGGTGTCTTTTTCGGGCATGGCCACGGGCAGATGGGCTGGGTTGGCGTAGCTTTAGGGCTGGGTAAAACACTACTCGTTGGAGTGGGGCTGGGTTATATCGCGGCGTGGGCGCTTTCCTATGCACTCAGCAAACACTGGGTTCCCGACTTTTTACAAAGTGTTGTCGTCCTCACGGTTGGATTGGCATTGTTTACAATTTCGAATTGGATTCAACATGAGTCAGGTTTGCTGACCGTTACCATCATCGGTATTGGCCTGGCAAATCAACACCGGGCCAAAATTCGTCATGTCGTCGAATTTAAGGAGGTCTTAAGAACGGTGCTCATCTCTTGTCTTTTCATCGTCCTCGGGGGCAGGATCGGGGTCGATGATTTTGTGCTCGTTTGGAAAGAGGCCTTGCTCTTTCTTCTCGCCTTGATTGTTGTGATTCGTCCTGCCTCGGTGTTCATCAGCACGATCGGACTTAAGAATGTATCGATTAAGGAGAAGGTTTTTCTCTCGATGATGGCGCCCCGGGGTATTGTAGCGGCGGCGGTTTCCTCGGTCTTTGCTCTCGATTTGGCGGAGCACACCGAGTATGCGGCTGAAGCCTCCCGGATTGTTCCTATCGTGTATGCCGTGATTGTCGGGACGGTGGCTTTCTACGGACTTCTTGCGGGGATTGTGGCTCGAAAGCTCGGCCTTGCGACGAAGAATCCTCAAGGGGTGCTCTTTATTGGTATTAAGAACTGGTCTATCGAGGCCGCGAAGGCGATTCAAGACGCTGGCTTTCGGGTTCTGATGATGGACACCAACTACGGCCCGACCCGGGATGCCAGAATGGCAGGGGTGCCGGCGGTAAACGCGAATGTTCTCTCTGATTTTGCGGCGGAAGAACTCGACCTCGTTGGGATTGGTAGCATGGTCGCCGCGACAGGTAATGATCAAGTCAACACGCTAGCCTGTGTCAGTTTGGGGCACACCCTCGGCATTTCTCATGTCTTCCAAATCAAGCCGGAAGATGTGGAGGAATCTGAACGGAAATCCTCTTCGACTGAATACAACGGACGCCTCATCGGGAATACTTCGTTGACCGCGGCAGAGTTTGAGAAGCAGAAAAAAGCGGGTGCGGTTGTGAAGTGCACCTCTCTGAATGAATCTTTCACTATCGAGTCATTTGAGAAGCTCTACGGAGACTCGGCAACGATACTGTTTCGGATTACTCCTTCAGGAGGGCTCATTGTTGTCACACCGGGATCAACGGCACCGTCGGCCGGAGATCAGTTAATCAGCCTGGTGATTGAGCCGGAAACCGATGACGGGTACGAGCCTGTAAAGGTTGAGCCGGCGGAGTCGGAAGGACCTATTAACCTGCCGTAGCCGCTGTCGTTCGGGGCAGTGGTAAATCCCGTATCATTCGAATTTTTCGCGAAGGCTGAAATTATTGAGAAGTGAATTGCCTGAGAACACACACCGAACCGGTGCAGAATATCTTAAACGATGATTAGCAGGACCTGAGAAATTCGGCGATTACAGAACGGAATTATTCCGGATTACATCATCCTCCGGGGATCGGTGCTATGCGTGACTTTTCACAGGTGGCCATGCATATGAAGGTCATTTCAGATCTGAGATCGATGGATCGCATCGAGCACGGTTGGAATCGTCTCGTTCAGTCTGATACGTCTCCTTTTCAAACGTTTGGGTGGGTTCAGGCCTTTTTCCACCGCTGGAGCGAGTGGATCGATGAAATGCTGGTCTTCACACTCGTCGATGAAAAGGGGATCGTCGCAATTCTGCCCTGTTATCGCGTGGGGGCTAAACTACACCTCGCTGCTGACGAAATCAGTCCCTGCAACGATATGGTTGCGGCAAATCCCACCGTTGCGGCTGAGCTCGTCGCTCGAGCGAGTAGTTGGGTGCGGAAATTTAGAAACGGTTATAAATTACATTTTCGCTCTGTCAGCGAGGGAAGTCTTATTCACGAATCGATTCGTGCAGTAGAGGAAAATGAAGAGGGCTGGAAGTATGTGGCCCGTGACGCCGGTAGCAGCGATTCCTTCAAGCTTGAAAGAAGGGGGCGAGAGTTATCTCCAATCGCTCAATGATTCCGGGGCGATCCGTCTACGTCAGGCGGGCATATTTTTGAATCAGAGATTCCCCATGGACCGGCTTACGGTTCTCAGAGGGTGTGAAATGCGGGTGAATGATCTCGCGAATGCGTTTGAGTTTTTTGCGCGCTGCAAGGCTGAAGGGGCCGAGCTTCCCGAACTCGATTTTCAATTATTTTGCGCGCTCGGTGAAGCGTCAAAAGACAGTGACCTGGGTATGCAGTTGGCATTTCTCAGCAACGAGGAAGATGTCCTCGCGGCCAGCTGCGGTTTTGCGATGAACGGTGTTTGGCACGAATACCTTCGAGCTGAAGCTGATGAACATGCGCGTTTCGAGCCTGCTGCAGATCTCTTTATTCGCTGCATCGAACGTTGGCATCGTGAAGACGGCCTTGTCAGAGGCTCGGAAATCGGGACTGAGATTCCGACTTCCGGCGAAATTGAGCGAGAGCATACGAATTTGCTTTCACTCACCTTAAAACCGAAGACAAAGCGTCACCGTATTTGCGACAGGCTTCTTGGTTCGGTCGAGAGTAAGGTCGCCGACGATTCGGAAATTTTTCTAGCGCGGTAACTTAGGAAAAAAGAGATTCGATCACTCCGGTTGAGTCTCCGTGT
>JAOFXR010000002.1 GCA_028047635.1 Verrucomicrobiales bacterium | reverse complement strand
TCGCAAGGGAAACTCTCAATCTATGAAGAAAACGACATTCACCTCTCCTTCGCGCCGCCAGTTCCTAGGCACGGCTGCGGGGGCTGCTTCACTCAATATTCTCTCGGGATTCGTCGAGGGACAGGGAACTGAAGCCAACGGCAAGCTCAACATTGCATCGATCGGCGCAGGGGGGCGAGCGACTGCGAATATCAATGGGTGCAGCCTTGCTGGACAGAATATTCACGCGCTTTGTGATGTCGATAAGTCCCGGGCAGGAGCCACTTTTAAGAAGTATCCGAATGCGAAGGTTTATACGGATTATCGTGAGATGCTCGAAGTGGAAGGGGATAAGATTGATGCGGTTCTCGTTTCGACTCCGGATCACCTCCATGCGGTTGCGGCGATGGCGGCAATCAAAATGGGAAAGCACGTTTATGTAGAGAAGCCTCTCACGCTGACCATTTCTGAAGCACGTGCGCTTCATGAGGCCGCTAAGGAAGTTGGCGTTTGCACTCAGATGGGCAACACTGGTCACGCTGCGGATGGCGCGCGTCTCACCAATGAATTCATTCAGTCCGGTTCAATTGGTGAAATCGAGCAGATCTATTGCCGCACGAACCGTCCGATCTGGCCTCAGGATTTGGTTCGCCCGGACGCGGAGACTGCACCGGAGACGCTTGATTGGGATCTCTGGCTGGGGCCTGCGGCGAATAAGCCCTACAGCAGTAAAATCGCCCCGTTCAAGTGGCGTGGATTCATTGACTATGGAACCGGTGCGCTTGGTGATATGGGCGCGCATATTATTGATCATCCGATGTGGGCGCTTGGCTTGGGCCTCCCGACAAAGGTGACGATCGAGAAGGCGGATCGCAACACTCCCGGCGCGGAGAAGGATACGCATCCCTCATCATGCATTATTAATTTTGAGTTCGCTGCCGCGGAAGGCCGAGGGCCGGTGAAGCTTCAGTGGCGTGACGGCAGTTATAAGATTCCGCGCAGCAAGGGAATGCGTGCCGACAAGAAGATGCCTGACAATGGATGCGTCTATCTTGGCAGCGAGCATACAATGATGCACTCGAGCCACGGCGGAAATCCTGAGATCATTGACTCGAATTATGGTTCATTCAAGAAGCCGGCCGAGACTGAAGAGCGTTCACCGGGACATTACGTCGAGTGGGTCAATGCAATTAAGGCGGGCGATCCGAGCCTGGCGAAGTCGAATTTCGATGTCGCCGTTCCACTGACTGAGACTCTGTTGCTCGGCGCGATTGGAACGCTGATCGGCGAAGGCACCGAGCTGGCCTGGGATCCGAAGACGATGAAAACGGGCAATGCCGAAGCGGATAAGCTCGTGCATCACAACTACCGTGACGGCTGGGCTTTGTAAGAGGCTCTGTTACCAAACGGTTTTTCCTGAACGGCTCCGAATTTCGGGGCCGTTTTTGTGTTTGGACGTGCCATCACTCGTGATTGCACTGAATGCCATTTTTTCCCCACGAATGCAGACCGTGGGGGCTGCATTACCTGAAGCGTTCCCTACTCATCGCCGGCGCTATCAGCAAGGACATCGAGGGTGAATCCTCCGATGTGGTCGCCGTCTTTGCCGGGGTAGAGCCAGTCGTTTAGCAGGTTCATGGGAATACGGACGTCAGCTCCGCGATGGACTACCATGAGCTCGTGCGGATCATTCATGAGAACACCGCGAATCTCTTCTTCGGTGATCTCCGTGACGGTGAGCCACATGAATTCTGAGCGACTTCCTTCAATGAACTCGGCTTTGACGATATACTGGCTCGCTTCGTCGGGAGCACAGTTTTCGAAGGCTTCCCGAAACTCGGGCCACCGGCTCACTGCGGTATCAACCGCGGCTGCCATTCTCGGATCATTGTCGGCGATTTCGATGACCGGTTCAAAGGTGGGCTCTTCAAAAAGGGCGAGGGGATTGCTACTTGAAAGTACTTCAATGAGACCAAGATCGAACTCGTTGCAGCGTTGCAATTCAGGGCAATAGATCGCGAGGCAATCAGGGCCGGCCATCGAGCCGAGGATTTTACCAATGATAGAGTAGGCGGCGTTCACCTTGTCGGGATCAGTCGTGTCATCCATCAGGTCCACAGAAAGCCATGCCTGATGCTCCTCAACGGCGTTGCGAAGCCGCTTGTCCTTAATTGATTCCTTGGCGAAAGCCGCGGGATCGTCAATATACGGTTGGGACGCGACGAGAACGGCAAAGAGTCCTTCGGGAATTTTCACCATGAAATGCTGGATCACATTGGCCTCGTTTCCGGAGTCGGGCGACCGAAACGGCATCACGAAATGTTCGGCGTCGGGGGCGTCGACTTCGAATTTGATTCCAAGTGCGTTTTCAACGCAGGATCGAACGGTTTCTTCGTCGGCTTGCTTGGCGTCTGATAGGAAATAAACGAGCGAAACGAGATTGTCGTTTGGTTTGGGAGAGGTTTTTCCGGTTTTTTCAGAGGTTTTCTTGCTCCCTTTCTCCTCAGGCATAAGCCATCTGATCAATTCAAAGCCGAACCACAAAAGGGTGATCACCAGCGCTGAGACACCGACCCAGCTCAATCCGGACGTCAGGAGACGAATTACCAGCGCCAATAAGATGACGGCGGAAAAGAAGGGGAAGTTTCTCAGTTGTCGGCGCATGCGGGTTCATAGCGGCTATCTTTCTCCGGTGTTTTCGCAACCGATTGTGAGAGCCTTGTGAAAAGGAACGGTGAACATTTCCCCGTAGAGGTCAAGCACTGTATAATCAGGAGGGGGACAAATATATCCCTTCCATAGGCTTCCCGGCCTCAAGTGACGGCTGTTTTCCGGTAAAAAGAGGCAACCGGGGCCAAATGGCTTCAATATTTTGCCACAGCCGTCGTTTTGGCAAATCTGCATGGCCGCCACATAGATGCCGTCATCGGTGGCGCGGAGGACGGTTGCTTCTGCTGCGATCCGCGTCGTTTTGATGACTTCTGTGATTATTTCATGTTTGCGCATCGCCCGGACTATTTCTTCTTCGCGGAGCTTCCATTTTTCCAAATGCCTTTCTTTTTCATAATGGGCGTAGGCGGCTTTGTAGGCTTCGTCCGGATTGTAGCGAAAGGCATCCTTCAGAGTTTTATTCAAAACAGAGAACGAAAGCCTCGCGATCCCTTTCTTGTGGCGAATGAGGAGCGCGTCAGGTTCTGCGCGAATCAGTTGGCATTCCTTGAATTCGCGTTGATCCAGTGTCTTAATGTGAGTGGGAACGAAATCGGGCTTTGCTTCGCTAGTGCCAGCGGTGAGACTCGCAGGCGTTTGCGTGGCAGCAATCATGAGGGCATGGATGCCCCTCGACAAAACTTGAGGAATAGTTTGGAATTGCTTGAAACTTCTCCTAAGGATGGTGGTTTACTCATGGGTTGAACAAAGAGTTAGTGATGAAAGATTTTTTCCGTTTCCTGTATCTTTTGCCCGTGGTGGGTTCCTTGTGGGTGGCTTCTGTTTCCGAAGTAGCAGCCCAGGGACCACCGAAGGGGCCTCCTACCGCTTTAGACGAGGGGGAAGCAAAGTTATGGGGATCTCTTTCCGAGGAAGAGCGCGAGGAGTTGAAGCAGGCGCTCCGTGAAGTGTGGTCCGACCCGACCGTGATCAGTGCCCGGGCTGAAGTACAGCAGTCCAGCGAGGCTTATCATAAGGCGGTTATGGCGGCGATTAGTCGTGCGGACCCATCTGCAGCCAAGGTCTTAAGTAAATTGCAGGCTCTCAGTAGGGGGCTGCCTGATCGCAAGGGAGATCGTCGTGGCCCCGGTTTTCGCCTGTCTCCCCGTGGCGAGCGCCCCATTGGGGAAAGCATGGGATTTCCTGCCGCGCTAGGCGATTTCAGTGATGAAGAGCGGAGTCGTTTTCGCGAGGTCGAAAACGAAGCGAAGGAGAGCCCCGCTGTGAAGAAGGTTATCGCCGAGCTGGAGGCAAGTCGGGAGAAGGATGACGAAGTGCGGAAGAGCAAGCTTGATCTGTATCGCAAGCTTCGCACGACGGTGTTGGCTGAAATGGTTGAAATTGATCCGAGGGTCGAGGAGTTGGTCGCCAAGTTGCGTCCCGGTCCCCGCGAAAGCGGAGTTCGTCCCGATGGCGGAAAAGGTAAGGGACGCCCAGTCAGGAAGGACGGGAAAAAGCGACCTGAGTCTGAGTGAGCGGCTCAGTGTTAATCGCGGCGGCACGGCCAAATCCCGGGGTAATCGAGGTGTTAGGGGGCACCTTGATGGTGCTTAGGATTCTCATTGGTTTTTCCTGCCTGATTTCCGCTCTATTCTCTTTTAATCATTTCTTTCATGAACGGCGGGGACGCCAGATGAAAGGAGGCGAAGCCTTAAGCGCGCTGTCGTGGCATGGACCTCTCGGTCTAGTGCTGATGCTCAGGGAAGCGCTTATCGCCTTGTATTCATTGCTCATTTACTGGAGGGACAATCGAAGCGGCAGAATTACTTTCCTTGTCGGGATCTCGTTTTTTTCCGGAGGGATTGTCTGTGCGTGGCTGATGGGGGCGTTTGAAACTCCCTCGACATCTTTGGGTGGAGAAGGCGAGCTTCCGGGTGGCTGAAAGAAGAGGGAACACTTGAGGGGCCGCTCGATGTGAACATGCCTGAGCGAAGCGGGAAACCTCCCGGGCCGTTGGTCAAATCAGCTGGATCCCTATTTTTGTTCGAGTTTTCCAGGCTGACTGGATCATCAGAACAGAGGGGGATTGGGTGGTCGATTCGACTTAGACCTCTCACTGCCGGGATCGACCTGAATGAGTGCTGAAGCACACCACTTTCGACCAATTGCGGTGGAAGACTAAACTACGCGAACGAGTGGGATGAAGGGGCACTCGACCACTCTGGAGGCAACTCTCCCGAAACCACGATTTAATTTAGAAAACTTAATATTTAGGCTTGATTAACAGTAGTTTGGGAGAATATAGTCACTTGTGCCTAGGTTAGTTTTTTATGAAAATTACAAGGCGCCGATTCTGAGTCTTTCAACCTTCTGTTTTTGTTCCTTTTACCCTGATTTTCATAATTATGATTATATCGATCAAGCCTTGGTTGGAGCTCGCAGGTCAGTCGGATCTGGCACAGCCCCTGATGCGGGTAGGGGAGTCGTTTTCAGGATTGGCACTCTCATCCGATGCGGAATCCGACGAATTTCGGCTAAATCATCGTCATTATGGATCGCTCGCCCCGGTTGATGGGCTTGAACAAGGTAAACGTATGGAATTCTATCATCAACCCATTATGTCAGCCGAGATTCTCGCGGCAATGGCACCCGTTCGCGGCAAGCAAATTTTTGACGGCACTCTTGGCGGTGGAGGCCATTCAGAGCGGCTTCTTAATGAGGGGGCTCATGTGATCGGATGCGATCAGGATGGCGATGCTCTCGCTCATGCCAAAGCTCGTCTCGAAGACTACGGTGATCAGTTTCTAACGGTTCGGGGTAATTTTGAGTATATCAATTCGCTTCTCGCTCAGGTTGGGGTGGAGGAGGTTGATGGGATCCTCCTGGATTTAGGCGTTTCTTCGAAGCAGCTCGATAATCCTGAGCGCGGCTTTTCTTTTCGCTTCGACGGTCCTCTCGATATGAGGATGGACGATCGGGCTGAGTTTTCAGCTCGGGATCTGGTCAATGAGTGGTCGGTGGACGAGATGACTCGGATTTTTCGCGAGTATGGAGAAGAGCGTCATGCGTTTCGTGCTGCCAAAGCAATCGAAAAAGCTCGCGAGCAGGGAGCTATCAACCGGACCTCCGAGTTGGTTGATATTGTTTCCCGGGTGATCCCAAAGATTTCAAAAAAGAATCCGGCGACACGCGTTTTTCAGGCCATTCGAATCGCGGTGAATCGTGAACTCGAAGTGTTGGAGAATACGCTTGAGAATTCACTTGGAAACCTGGCGACAGGCGGGGTTCTTTCGATCATCACGTTTCATTCGCTGGAAGATCGCATCGTGAAGCATTTCATGCGTCGTCGCAGCACTCCCTTCCTGGATCGTCCGGAGTGGCCTGAACCCCGCGAGAACCCTGAGTATTGTCTCCATCTTCCGCATCGAAGAGCAATCGTTCCGACAAAGGAAGAAGTCGAAAGTAACCCCAGAGCGCGGAGTGCGAAGCTTCGGGTGGCTGTGAAGCTATAAGATCATGGAAAAAAGAAACCGATACAGAAATCGTATTCACTGGCTCACGATATCACGCCTTGCCCTGGGTGCGATCTTGTTGCTTGCGACTGGCGTTGGGTTCGTTCTCGTTCGCAATCAGCATGTGATTCAGGGAGATGAGATTCGTGTGGCTGAGGAGCAGATTGCTGATTTTGATCAGGAGATTGAACTTTGGGAACTTCGTATCGCTGCGGTTCGCGATCGCCAGGAGTTGTCGCGGAGACTTCGTTGGGTTCAAAGCGATTTGAAAGAAGTTGATACGAAGAGGGTAATAGAAATGGCTCCTGTCTCTGCCGAAGATGTTCCCGTTGCTAGCGCTTACTAATTTAGTATTTTGGAAAAAGGAATTAAAAGACGATTGACGATAGGATGCGCCCTTCTGGTGTGTCTTCTTTCGGTGTTGAGTGTTCGCCTGTTGCAGCTTGAGGCTTTCCGTGGTGAGTCGCTTAGTGCTGAGGCGAGATCTCACTATGAATATAAAGAAACACTTCATGCTCAGCGTGGTCGGATTTTCGATCGATCCGGTGAACTCCTCGCTCGCAGTCAGACGGTATTCTCTCTCGTAGCTGACCCTTATCACCTTCAGGATCTCGGGCAGGCATGCATCGGACTTTCGACTCGTGATGGCGAAAGCCCTCAATCAGTGCGGAAACGTTATCTGCCAGAGGAAGTGCTGAGTGAGTATCGTGGCTACGTTGCTCAGACGCTGGGGAGGGTGTTGCGTATTCCTGCCCATGAGGTTTCTCGTTCCATCAAAGACAGTGATGGAGGTCCTGTTGTTCTGGCTCGAAATATTGAAGACGATTACGCCCGTCAGATTGAGAAGGTGCTCGACGAAAAGAAGCTGAGAGGTCTCTACCTCAAGAAAGGTGAGCGTCGCTACTATCCCAGTCCGCTCTCACTAACACAAGTAATCGGGTATGTTGATCAGGATGGAAGCGGTGTTTCCGGAGTCGAGAAGACTTTTAATGAGGAGATGCTGGGTACTCCCGGTTATCGGTACTGCGAGCGGGACCGTAAGCGTCGTGAGATTCTGGCCTACCGCGGTCTTCAGGTTGAGCCCACTCCCGGGAAGGATGTCTATCTTACGATCGACATGGCTTTGCAGGCGAGCGTTGAGAGAGAGCTTGATGGTATTATCGATAAGTTTCGCCCTGAAAAGGTCAGTACTATTTGGATGAATCCCAAGACCGGGGAAGTGCTTGCGATGGCGAGCCGGCCCCACTTTGACCTCGCGACGAGAGAGGGGATTCGTGGAATGGATCCGATCCGCCGGAATCCAGCGGTGACCGATCTTTACCAGCCGGGCTCGACGTTCAAGGTGGTTGGCTACGGTGGCGCGTTTGATCGCGGAATCGCCTCTCCCTCAAGCAATGTTGATTGTCATCAGGGCAATTACACGCTCGACGGCTTTCCTTTGAAGGATCATCACCCTTACGGGAACCTAACCGCCCGTCAGGCGTTCGCGAAGTCCTCCAATATTGGAGCCTACCTGGTTGCCCGTCCGTTAAATAAGCACGTTTTCCATCATTACATGGGGCAGTTCGGTTTCGGTGGTAAGACAGGTATCGAACTCACTGCGGAGGCAAACGGCAGGGTATTTCCGGTGAGCAAATGGTCACGGACTTCCTTCTCGAGTCAGGTGATGGGGTATGAGGTGGCAGTGACACCGATTCAAATGGCGATGGCCTGCACCGTAATTGCTAACAAAGGGGTTTATCTTCCTCCCACTGTTATTTCCGGAACCATGGCTGGCGGCCGTGATGCGGCGCTCGAAAAGAGCGACCTGAGGGCTCGCCGTCGAGTGATTAGCGAGAGAGCTGCTGAGCAGGTCAAGGTGTGCATGATGGATGCTATGCTCGATACTGGCACTGGGGCTAAGGGGCGCGTGGCAGGCTACACGGTGGCTGGAAAAACAGGGACGGCCCGAAAGCACATTGAGAATGTTGGCTATGCGAAAGGTCGCTATATCGTTTCCTTCATGGGGTTTCTTCCCGCTGACAATCCTGAGTTGGTCGGTCTCATTGTGATCGATGATCCGAGAGTTGACGGAAAAGAAGTTTACGGTGGTTCGGTTGCGGCACCGGTGTTTAAGGCGATTTCCGAAGATGCAGTAAAGATTTTGAATATTGATCCGGATAAACCGGAAGAACTTCTCGGAGAGGATGCGGCAACGCTTGCAGCGAATACAGCGGAATGAAATTAGAAGATGCCATAGCTTCTATCCATGTGAAGTCGGTTACCGGACCTCTCAATATTGATGTGTCAGGAGTTTTTTATGACTCGCGAAAAGTTTCGACCGGGGGCGTTTTTTGCGCGCTCAAAGGGGTGGGAAGTGATGGGCACGAATTCATTGAGTCTGCGATCGAGAACGGTGCCGTGGCTATCGTAAGTGAGAAGCCTTACCCTGCCGAGTTCACCGGAACGTGGTTACACGTGGCTGATGCACGCGGAGCAATGGGCCGAATCGCCGCCAATCTTGAAGGCAATCCTTCACTCGAGTTTCCTGTCATTGGCATCACGGGAACGAACGGAAAGACGACCACTGCTTTTCTGGTTCATTACCTGCTTCAGTCCGTTCTTCATCGTGCTGGAATGATTGGGACGGTTCGTTATGCAACCGGGGATGAATTTTACGACGCGCCGCATACGACACCTGAGGCTCCTGATTTGCACAGGTTGCTTCGTGAGATGCGGGATGCTGATTGTCGCGGCGTAGCGATGGAAGTTTCTTCACACGGACTTGCTCAGAAGCGTGTCGAAGGGGTGTCTTTTAATGTGGGAGTTTTCACCAATCTTTCCCAGGACCATCTCGACTATCATTCCAACATGGATGAGTATTTTCAGGCGAAGGCGCTCTTGTTTTCTCAGATCGAAAATGAGTCCGCTAAGAAAGGGGTTTCCATCGTCAATTCTGATGATGTCTATGGCGACCGGCTTCTCAAGATGCCTTTCGAACAACAGAAGATGCTTAGTTATGGGCGTTCTGTTAGTTCAGACTTTTTGATTGGTGATATTCGCTCAGATCTGAACGGGACTCAGTTTTCGTTGAAATACAAAGAGCGCTCCTTTCTCGTGAAAACACCTTTGATCGGTGAGTTTAATGTTTATAACACGGTGGCTGCGATTGCATCGGCGAACGCGGTGGGTCTAAATTTGCGCGAAGTAATTGCGAAGATGGCTGATGCCCCTCAAGTTCCAGGACGTCTTGAAGCGGTCAGTGATCGGCAGATTAACTACCGTGTCTTTGTTGACTACGCACACACTCCCGATGCCCTTGTAAACGTGCTTCGTTCGCTTCGTGGGTTGTCTCCTAATCGCATCATCACCGTCTTTGGATGTGGTGGTGACAGGGATATGTTGAAGCGTCCTCAGATGGCGCTCGCGGCCGAAGAGGGAAGCGACTTCTGTGTTCTCACCTCTGACAATCCGAGAACTGAGGATCCACAACAGATTTTGGATGATGCTGAGAAGGGGTTTAAAGAATCCGAGTATGACGTCATTGAAAATCGACGCCGCGCGATCGCGCACGCGATCGATATTGCAGGTGAGAGGGATATTGTTCTTATTGCAGGGAAAGGGCACGAGGCTTACCAGGAAGTGAACGGAATCCGCCATGCTTTCGATGATCGGAAAGAAGCGAGGAAACAGATCAACCTCCGATCAGAAAAGGGGGAAGGATGATTCCTGCAACTCTCCTTCAGATTGCTGAATGGGTCGACGGTGCGCTCATCCAGGGCCGTCCTGCTTCGGTGATTGAATCTGTCTCGACAGACTCGCGCAACGTCGAGGCGAGCCAGCTCTTTGTGGCCTTGAAAGGGGATAAGTTCGACGCGCATCATTTTCTTGGTGATGTCGCTGCTAACGTTGCTCCTGCTGTTCTGGTAAGCGATCTTCCTGCTTCGACGGAGTCTTTTCGTGGCGGTATCATTCGCGTGAAAGATACGCTTGCCGGGCTTCAGGCTATGGCAATGAATCACAGGCGTTCCAATCGCGATCAGTTTGTGGTGGGCGTGACAGGAAGTAACGGAAAGACTTCATGTAAAGATTTTCTCAGCGCTGTTCTTGAGGCGGACGGTCCGGTGAATAAGACCAGTGGTAATTTGAATAATCACATTGGGCTACCTTTAACTGTTTTGTCAGGCTCTAGCGAGGATCGCTACGGGGTTTGGGAAATGGGGATGAATCACCCCGGTGAGATCGAGGTGCTTGCTGAGATCGGACAGCCCGACGCCGCAGTGATTACCCACATCGGAACCGCGCATATCGAACACATGAAGACTCGCGAGGCGATCGCTGCGGAAAAGGCTTCGCTGCCTGCTGCGGTTGCTTTAGATGGCTTTTGTGTGATGCCTCAAAGCGATGATTTCTATTCATTTGTCTCGGATACGGTTGCCTGCGAAATGGTCGGAGTGGGCTTCGATGTAGGAGAGGTTCAAGCGCATGAGGTTGTTTCCGTTTCCGGTGGACGAACCGAGTTTCTCCTTTCTTCAAAATTCGGCGATGATGCCAAAGTCAGTCTTCCCGTTCGTGGTCGCCACATGGTGATGAATGGTCTTCTTGCGGCAGCGGTTGGTTTTAAGCGGGGAATTAGTGCTGCGGATATCAGTGAGAGGCTTTCCAATGTCGAAATGACAGGTGGACGTCTCCAGGAGCGCATCATCAATGGGGTGACGGTTCTCGATGACAGTTACAATGCTAATCCGGACTCCATGCTCGCTGCGCTTCACGCGGTGAAAGAGGAGGTTGTTAGTGGTCGTAAAGTGGCTGTTCTGGGGTTTATGGGAGAACTCGGCGAGCACGAAGAGAGTGAGCACCGAGTCCTCGGCGAGCGGGTGGTTGCGATGGGAGTCGATACTCTTGTGACCGTTGGCGCTCGAGCTTCTTTGATAAACGAAGGGGCCGCCAGTCTTGCCGGCGAGAATTTGAATTTTAACGATCACGAAGCCGCGGCTGAATATCTTCGTGGTCATGTCGCGGCCGGAGATCTTCTCCTCGTAAAGGGGAGCCGGGCAGCGGCAATGGAGAAGGTAATTACCTTACTAAGCTAATTTTGTTATGTTGTATTATTTGCACCAACTAAAAGAATCATCTGAGTATCTCGAAGTACTGAATGTGTTTCAGTACCAAACCTTCCGCGCCGCTGGCGCTGCCTTAACGGCCTTCATACTCTGTCTTCTGCTGGGTAATCGGGTGATCCTCAAGTTGACGGCGTTAAAAATCGGTCAACCGATCCGGACGAAAGAAGAGGTAAATCAACTGGCCGAACTACACGGGGGGAAAACAGGCACTCCTACGATGGGTGGCATTTTGATTGTTGGTGCGGTGTTGATCTCAGCGCTCCTTTGGGCGCGTGCTACCAACCCCTTTATTCAGGTGCTGATATTCGTTACGATCGGAACCGGACTTCTTGGTTTCTTTGACGACTATTTGAAGGTCACAAAAAAGAATTCAGTCGGAGTTCGGAGCAAAGTAAAGTTGGTCGTGCAGCTGGCGATTTCACTGGTTGCGGTTGGATTCCTCTATTTTCATCCTGATACAGGCGCTTACATTCGCCAGCTCTATTTCCCCTCTTTGAAATACCCGGTGATTGAGGATATGGGGCTTTTCACTTTTGTCTTCCTGCCTCTCGTAATTATCGGTTGTTCGAACGCAGTGAACTTAACGGATGGCCTTGATGGCCTTGCGGCAGGATGCACCGTTACGACAGCTTCTACGTTCGCTATTTTTACTTATGTCGCGGGACACCAGGTTATCGCTCAGGATTACCTCCTTGTGCCATACAATAAGCACGCTGGTGAGGTTTCGATTTTCTGTGCGGCGCTGGCAGGCGCCGGCCTCGGTTTTCTCTGGTTTAATTGCCATCCGGCTCGCGTCTTCATGGGGGACACTGGGTCACTCTCAATTGGCGGGATGCTTGGAATGGTCGCGATATGCTGCAAGCAGGAACTCTTGCTCGTGATCGTTGGCTTCGTTTTTGTTGCTGAAGCTCTTTCGGTCATTCTTCAGGTGGCCAGTTTTAAAACGACCGGCAAACGAATTTTCAAAATGTCACCGATTCACCATCACTTCGAATTGTCGGGGTGGGAGGAGAGCAAAGTGATTAACCGTTTTTGGATTGTTTCAATCATAGCGGCCATGATCGGGCTAATGACTTTGAAGCTTCGTTAGTATGAATTTGAAAGGACAACGCGTCGCCATTCTTGGTGCAGGAGGAAGTGGGCTCGCGGCAGCCGCTCTCGCGTTGTCTTGTGGTGCTCAGGTTGAGGCATTTGACAGTGGGAGCAGTGATAAGCTCAGCGCTGCAGCAGTGCGTTTTGAGGAGTTGGGTGTTACCCTGACGACGGGAAAAACGGCACTTGCTCCGAGTGGGCGTTTCGATCTTACCGTGATGAGCCCGGGTATTGCATTGACCTGGTCGATTGCGCGTATTTTCTCGGGAGTGTCAGATGAATTGGTCGGTGAGATTGAGTTCGCTTATCGTGCCAATAGGACTCCAATCATTGCCATCACCGGCACGAATGGCAAGACGACTACTACATCCCTGATTACCGAAATGCTGAAGGGTGCAGGCCTCAAAGCAGTTTCCGCCGGAAATATTGGTTTACCGTTTAGTGAGGTGGTCACATCAGGAGAGGATTACGATTGGGTTGTCCTTGAACTCAGTTCGTTTCAACTCGAAAGCATTTCCACTTTTGCTACGCCGATTGCGATTTGGTTGAATTTCGCTCCTGATCACATGGACCGTTATGACACGGTTGAAGCCTACCGCTCCGCTAAAGAGCGAATCTTTATCAATCGCTCATCCGATGCGGTGGCGATCGTCCGCAAAGGAGAAGACGTGGCGGATGGTTGGCCTCGTATTGAATTCTCAGCTTTTGACGATACGGCGGACTATTTTTACTCTGAGAGAAAGATTGGTCAGGCGGGATCAAATGAGACGTTTGATTTTTCTGCCTGTGAACTGCAAGGGCGTCACAACGCTGAGAACCTCATGGTGGCCCTCGCCGTTGCTGATCATCTTTTAATCGATCGGCAGTCGGTTCGTAGTGCCTTGCAATCGTTTCTTCCTCCTGCACATCGGTGCGAAAAAGTCGGGGTTAAGAATGGCGTCGTTTTTGTGAACGACTCCAAATCCACTAACCTACACTCGCTTGAAAGTGCCTTGGCCGGTCAGGACGAGCCGGTCGTCTTGATTGCCGGAGGAAAGGAAAAGGGGCTCGATTTCTCCACCCTTTCTGAATTGGTGAAAGCAACGGTAAAGAGCGCCGTTTGCATCGGTGAGATTGCGTCTTCGATTGCTGATCAGTGGAGTGCATCGGTTCCCTGCGAGTGCGCTGCGAATCTGGAACTTGCGACAGAGATGGCATTTGCCGCCGCAGGAGAGGGCGGCGTGGTGATTTTCTCTCCCGGCACATCGAGTTTTGACATGTTTTCCGGATATGAAGCGCGTGGAGATGCCTTCCGCGATGCGGTTAAGAATTTATAAATTTCTTCAACAACAACTAACAACAACTATCATGAGCAATAAAAGAAGAAATCGCCGAACAGCGAAGACATCCCGGAACGGGGTAATGGGGAAGGCACGGGCAAAAACCCGCCTTTCTGCCAATGTAACCGAAGAGCAGGGCTGGTACCTCGATTCACCTGACATTCGTCTTACTCGGATTTTTACCGTCGTACTTTTGCTTCATGCGGTAGCGATCGGCGGAATCATCGCGTTTAAGATGATCGATAAGGCGTCTGATGTGAGCGGAATTACGATTACCTCTTCAAAGACGAGTGTGAAGAATGCCGTTCAAACCAATGCTGAGGTGGCCACTCAAGTGACTGATGCTCCAGCAGTGGCAAAACCGCAGGATGTCGCCGCACCGCTTCGACGTGATCCTTCACGTGACAATCAGTATCGTGTTCAGGCGGGAGACAGTCTCTCCGAAATTGCAAAGGATTTGGGTATTCCTGCTGCGGCACTTCGCCGTAAGAATGCCATCATTTCTGACAACGAGCTATATCCAGGTCGTTGGCTTGACATCCCTACGGGGAGTGAATTGTCTGAGGCTCCGCCAGTCGCCGCCAAACCGGCTCCCGCGCAGGCTCCCGCAGCGAGTTCAGCGAGCAGCTACTCTGTTAAGAAGGGCGACACCGCGTGGGGAATTGCGAGGAAAGTTAATGTGTCATTCGTTGATCTCATGAAGTCGAATGGAATCAGTAAGCCTGAGTCATTGCAGATCGGGCAGACGTTGAAGATCCCCGCATCGAATTAAGTTTTTCATTTTAGATCACTCACACTTATGCATCGGAAAAGCCTAACATTCCTACTGTCAGCCGTTTCATTCCTGATTATTATCGGGTGTGTCATGTTGATCAGCACCTGCGTATTCAGTGCTCATGCTGATGCGGGTGATGGTTATCGTGAAGCGAAACGTCAGGGCGTTTGGTTGCTTCTGGGAATCGCCACTTGCTGGGGCGCGGCGATGTTAGACTACCGTTTCTGGAAGCGGAATGTCTGGCTGCTTTTCGGTGGAGTGTGTTTTTTGCTTTTGCTCTGTTTCCTTCCCGGGATTGGCCAGGAAATTAACGGAGAGCGACGTTGGATTGGGATCGGGGCGCTTCAGATTCAGCCATCCGAGTTGGGGAAAATCTCTGTTGTGGTTTTTCTCGCTTACTGGTTCTCCCGCTATCCCGATTGTGGCTCACGATTTCTTCGAGGATTTTCCTATCCGCTTGTGATCGCAGGTGTGCCGATTGCCCTGATTTTGTTTGAGGTTGATATCGGCACTACCGCGGTGCTGGCTTCTACGACGTTCTTGATCCTTTTTGTCGTCGGAGTGAACTGGAAATTTTTAACAGGTCTCGGGATGGCAGGGGTCGCAGGGTTTCTCGCGATGCTCAGCTATGCTCCTGACCGTATGGAGCGAGTCATGGCTTTCCTTGATCCTGAGAAATATCGTCTTGGTGCCGGTTTCCAGCAGTGGATCTCACTCATGGCGATCGGCTCTGGTGGCATGACCGGAAGAGGCGTGGGAGAAGGGCGCTTAAAGATGCTCTACATGCCTTTTGCTCACACCGATTTCATCTTCCCGATGATTGGAGAGGAAATGGGCTTAGCAGTCACGATTGGTATTGTCATCGCTTTTATCACCATTGCGGTGTGTGGCTTTGTGATTGCCTCTCACGCGCCCGATCGATTCGGAATGATTCTCTCTGTTGGGTTGGTTGGATTTCTCTCGTTTCAGGCTTTTTTGAATATTGGCGTGACGACTTCGATCATTCCTAACACCGGATTAACCCTGCCATTTGTCAGCTACGGCGGGTCTTCTCTTCTTATCGGATTCCTTGCAATCGGAATCCTCATCAACATCTACCGACAATGCGAGGTGAGTGATGATCAAAAATCCGAATGGGTAAAGCGCAGACGCATTACTCCCCGCGTTTAGTGTTTCTTAAAGGAGGCTTTTGCCCTAAAGGCAAAGGCTAACCTTTTGTGAGACGCTTGAAGAATGGTTTCAAAGCCACCTTCAATTTCCCGCCCATTGCGATAGGCCATCAGCTTGATTGAGTTGATGAGTCCGCATGAGTAGATTTTAACGGACAGGATTTTGTAATGATCCTCTGCGTAATCAAATTTGCAGCCTTCGCTGCCACATAGGAAGTCGTAGTCTCTAATCCCCATGAGAGGGAGTTTATCCATTTGCCAGTGCAAAAAACAAACGCAGGGAGAACCTCCGGAAGAGGGTTCGTCGCAAGAACCTAGGTAGGCGTAGAAGCGGGAATCCGCATGAAAACCAAAATCAAAGGCGATCAATTCTCCTGATTTGGCACGAACTTCGATAATATGGATCCCGGTATCGGGCTCTTGAGCGGCTTCGGGAATGAACTTCCGATAGCTTTGGTTTTCAAAGATTGAGTCTCCTTCTTTTCGATGCTGGTTCCTTTTGTGCAGGGCTGCGATATCATCGATCGTTGATGATGTGATCTGCGAATGATCGAGAATGCTGTATTTGTGCTCGGGGGCTAGCTCTTCGAGCTTACGTAATGCGCGCCGAACTCGTTTGCGGAGCTTTGCCTTGGTTGCGACAAGGAATGTCTCTCCATCCTCGGCCAGTTTGAACCAGGGGCAGGGCCCGATCGTTTTCTGGTAATAGTCAAACCCGGTTGAATTCGCGTAGATTTTAATTAATGGACAGAGGTTTCCGCGGTTGGAAAGTTGGTGAAAGTGAAAATGTAGATTCTCCTTTCGTGCGTGAGAGAAAAGTTCAATCATGAACTGCTCTGCATCTTCCTGGGTGAGTGAAATGATGTCCTGGAAATCGCAGAGAGCATCACCAGCAAGCCGCAGGCGACTTCCATTTCGATAACAGGGGAGTAATGCCACGACTTGGGCATTGCGCTTCAAAATGAAAATATTAATCTCGTCAAAGAGATTAGGGAAAGCTTCATATCAGGCGCGATTCCATCCGAATGACTGGAACATGACTGGAACATGGCAGGAACAAGGCAGGAACAAGGCAGGAACACGGCAGGAACATGGCAGGAACACGGCAGGAACATGGCAGGAACATGGCAGGAACATGGCAGGAACATGGCAGGAACATGGCAGGAACATGGCAGGAACATGGCAGGAACATGGCAGGAACATGGCAGGAGCACCACCGGTCAGAAGGAGTCAGTCCGTGCGGATCTGCTCAAGATCCTCAATCCTCGTGATGCACGAGAATTCAAAGCGGTGAAGTTCGCTCGGAGACGTCGATTCGGTGCGGGTTTGGGTCGCAGTCGTTGGGTCTGATGTAGGTAGTGGTGATGACATTATTAGAAAATAGTTTTAAAACAGACTTTCAATAGATATTGAAATCTTATATAACTATCATATTTAGTCGAACAAATCATCAACCTGTGTGTCGCTTGTCCGCCTTCCGGTGGATCAGTAAGGTGAATGCTCTGATCACCCGTTCGCTTGAGGGGCTTCACTCCGCGGTTTTCATGGGAGTGATTGATGATTCAGTGCTACAGCAATACGATAGCTACCCCTATGGTGACTGGGCTAGAGCGACTGAAGTGAATGGTGACGTGAAGTCTGTGAAGGACTGGCTTGACGCCTTTATTTCCAGCGAGATTACTTCGCAATCCCGCGTTTCCATCGTCGGTGCAGGAGGTGGTAATGAGCTTCTCGCAGTCCATTAAACGGGATGCTCCGTCTCCGGCTTGGAGTTCGATAATTCGCTATTTTCGAGAACTTTAGAAATGCTCCGTAAGCGTGGACTGGCATCTGATATTGTATTTAGGCAGTCAGAAAGGTTTAATTTGGACGGTGAAGCGAACGATTTTGACGTGGTGATTATCCTGCGATTTTACACATCCTTAATCCACAGTCGTGCGGCGAGAATTCAGTTTCTTTCGGCCTGCCGCGAGCGGTTGAGAGAGGACGGGGTGATTGCCTTCGACTACTTTATTCGACCGAAGAGTCGATTTCCCCCGGATCTCTCATATTTAAGGTGCAGCCGGGGATTTCGAATTTTCTGCGTTTTTTCCGCCGGGGAAAAGACTCTCGTATCGAAACGGGAGATCATCTTGACCCTCAAGTTCCACTTTTGCATCACCATTATAATTCAGCTGATTTGATTCGTGAACTTTCCGCGGCGGGTCTTGTGACATCGGGGCAGGGCGAAAGCTGGTTCGGCTGGACGGTGTGTAACACAAGCGCTCGATAAAGCTCCCGTGAAGGCGGCGTTATCAGATTCTCACTCCGTCGTTTCGACACCCGTGGCTGAAGGGGCGCACTTATAATTTAGTCTCTGCATGATCAATTACGACACTATTACCCGGATTGAAGATCTTGAGCCATATAGGGTTGAATGGGGGCGCTTGCACTCCGTAACGCCTCATGCTTCCTAGTTTCAGTCCTTCTCATGGTTCGAAATGAGGTGGCAGCATCGTCTTGAAACGGATGACGCAATGAAGGTTCTCATGGTTAAAGCAGGGGACCGATTGATTGGCATCGTGCCTTTGGTTGTTCAACGAAAAGCGACCGCATTGGGCAGTGTCCGAAAGCTACGTTTTCCTGTGGAGAATTGGTGCAGCTATTATGGGCCTCTCGGGTTGGATCCTGAAATGATTCCGTCCGAAGCCGCGAGTTATTTTCGCGATTCGAAAAATAAGGATGCCGATGGATTCGACCTGATCGAGTTCACTAATATTCCCGACTATCGAGCGCAGAATGGCGTTCCTTCAAGCTCTCCAAAACCAATTTTGACCGGACTGGCTCAGGGGCGGAATGATGTCCTCGAGTGCTCTGAGGTCGCCATGTTGTATCTTGAAGGTGACTGGGACAGCTACTGGGAGTCGCGTAAAGCCCAGAAAAACCGGCGTCGCAACGTTGAGCGCTACGCACGGAGGCTCTCTGAAATGGGGGAGGTTACTTATATTCGTTCGCGCCCCGAGGCCGGTTTAACTCCCGATTGGTCGCTTTATGAATCCTGCGAGAAGCTTGCGTCGATCAGTTGGCAGGATGGACTCGTTGATGGGAACACCCTCCACCATAGCGACGTGAGGCCATTCCTGAGAGATGCCCACGAGGCGGCAGTCAAAGAAGGTTGCAGTGACTTGACGTTGCTCATGCTCGATGGTCGCCCCGTCGCGTTTACCTATGGTTATTGTTTTCAAGGTTATGTCGATTTGATGCGGGTCGGCTTTGATCCTGAGTTGGCGAGATTTGCACCGAGAAATGTGCTCTGGACCCGTTTGATCGAAGACAGCTATTCCCGCGGAGATGCCGTTCTCGACTGCGGGCCGAGCTGCCTGGACTACAAGCGATTCTGGATGACTGTTCTGGAGCAGACCTATCACGTCGTCGAATACGGCGCCAGCCCGGTGGCAACGGCGATGCGGTTGGCGAGAAAGTTGAAATCAAAAATCGCCATGGGTGACTCTGCTGATCATACGAACGAGCAGGCGAAAGAACTCGCTGCTAGAAACAGGCATCCGAAGCCGAGGGTGTCTGCTGAACACGTGACTTCTTAAAGAAAGGGTGTCTCCAGTTGGGGGGTCCCCGAAGGGGAAAGATTGAGAGGAGAGAGTGGACAGACTGGGATTCGAACCCAGGACCAATTGGTTAAAAGCCAACTGCTCTACCAACTGAGCTACCTGTCCATTGGTAAACCCCAATCAGATTTAATTGGGAGCGCGAATGTATTCACGAATCACGGGCGCGCAAGTGAAAGTTCTTCATTTAAGTTACCTAATTTTCGTTCGTCTTTCCCAACCCTGAAATGAGCGAATCCTGCAGCTTTTGCTCCTTCCCAATCACAGAGTGGATCGTCGCCAACATGGATGATTCTTTCCGGCGGAAGTTGCAGCCAGTTTTCGGCTGCTTGAAATACAAGGGGATCAGGTTTTGAGGCACCCAGCTCGCAGGAAAGGAGGCAGGTCTCGAAATAGTTCAGCAGTTTGAGGTCCGCGAGAATTTTTCTTAGTCGAGCATCAAAGTTGGAAAGGACAAGGCAGCGGAAACGGGGGCTGAGTATTTCAAGCGTCGCGATAGCTTCAGGATCTCCTTTCCAGGTTCCCGGGGACTCAAAGTGACGGTAAAGCGCATTAAAAAAATCTTCGAATCTTTCCTCGTTCGGCAGTTTCGCTTGTGCTTCGAGAAAAACTTCACGGACGAGGCGTCGCCACCAAGCTTTTTCGTGGGGATCTTCAGCACGGTTTTCGTCCGCGAAGGGAAGTGGTGTCCGTTTCCATACGGAAGCGAAGGCGAGGCCAAGATCATCGGAGTCGGCGGCGATGCCAAATTCGGCAGCTACGCGGGAGTAGGAAACACCAACAGGTTCGGCGAGATGAATAAGCGTTCCGGCGGCATCGAAAGTAATCGCCTCGATAAGGGAAGGGGGCATGAAAATCAGGGTAGAAAGAAGCGTTTGGGGCAGGGGATTTATACTACGCGTAATTGAACTAATTACGCCTTGCCTTCATGATGTGAAGCGGATATGTTCGATTTCGGATAATCGTGAGAAGGGATTCTACGTTCCGGATTGTTTAAAGTGGGCCTGTCCCGCTTTTTTTTGTCTCATTGACCGAGAACCAGCTTTAGAAAAATGACAAACGAACTGTTAGCACTTTTCGAATATTACGAGAAAGAAAAAGGGATCAAACGCGACACCATGGTGGAAGCGCTTGAGACTGCTTTGCTTTCTGCATCTCGAAAAAGCATTGGCCCTGCCAGGGAAATGCGGATTCACATCGATCCTGAGAAGGGTGATATTCGTGCCCTTGCCACATTGATCGTAAAGGATCGGGTAGAAGATCCTTACGATGAAGTGGACATCTTCACGGCCCGCCGGCTCCAGCCCGGCATCGACGTCGATGCGGAATTGGAAGTCGACATTACTCCCGCTAACTTTGGGCGTATCGCGGCACAGACCGCGAAACAGACCATGATGCAGCGTCTTCGTCAGGCGGAGAAAGAGATGATCTATGACGAATTCAAGGATCGTGCCGGTGACATCGTAAGTGGAACGGTTCGTCGTTTCGAGCGAGGTGATGTTTTTGTTGATCTCGGGAAATTCGAAGGCGTTATGCATCAGCGTGAGCGCGTCTCGACTGAGGAATACAATGTCGGTGACCGAGTTCGCGCTTATGTCGTAGCGGTCGAAAACGGGACGCGTGGACCTGAGATTGTCCTGTCACGTAGCCATCCTAATTTTGTGCGCCGTCTTTTTGAATCAGAAGTATGCGAGATCGCTGATCGCACGGTCGAGATTCGTTCACTGGCCCGTGAAGCGGGTTATCGCACGAAGATCGCTGTCTACAGTGCTGACGAGAAAGTTGATCCTGTAGGGGCTTGTGTCGGCCTTCGTGGCGCACGTGTGAAGAACATCGTTCGCGAACTGAACAACGAGAAAGTTGATATTATTCGTTGGAGTGATGACATCAAGGCCTTCGTTCAAGAGGCGCTGAGGCCTGCCGAAATCAAATCCATTTTGATAGACGAGGAAAATCAGTCTCTCACGGTTAAGGTTGATGAAGAGGAGCTTTCCAAAGCAATCGGTCGTCGAGGCCAGAATGCCCGACTTACTGCCCGACTCGTTGGGTGGGATGTTCAGGTGAAGAAAGATGAGTCTGCTCACGAAGCCTTTGAGGCTCAGGTAGCAGGCGCGGCTGCTGCCATTGCAGAGGGTGCCGGCATCGAAAGCGAAGTGGCTGAAGAGCTCGTTCGCGGAGGCCTCAACAGTATCGAGATGATTGCCAGCGGTGTTGATGAAGTCGATATTGCAGACGTTCTCGATATTGATATCGAAGAGGCCAAGGTTATCATGAAAAAGGTGATAGATGCTGCTGGCGGAGGCGCTGATGAAGCGATCGCGGAAGCTGCTCCTGAAACTGAAGTCGTTGCGGAACCTGAAACGGCTCCGTCGCCAGAGTCTTCTTCGGAAGATTCATCCGAAGGAGCGTAAGCGGCTCCCTCCCTGATTAGAGCCGGGAGCGGCTCGTTTCTCAATTTGACAAAGCTTTTAATAATTACAAAATACAATCACCATCAGAAATTTTCTGATGCGTAAGGGAACTGCCGCCCACCTTCTTAATATGCCTCGAAAGAACAGTAACGACTCTGAGAAACCAGACCCTGAAGGGTCTGACCCGAAATCTTTGGATACAAAGAAAGCGGAGGCTCTCAATCTCTTCGAGCAAGACGAGAAGAAAACTGGTCACAAGGCTAAAACCTCGGTTCCCAAAGAGAGTCAAGGTTCTGTATTTGGTCATCTTGGAAAGGAAGATCCTTCTAAGAAGATTGCCGAAATCAAGTCGACTCGCGTCTCCGAGCCGGGAGAGGTCGCGGCGCCTGAGCCAAAGAAGAAGAAAGCTCTCGATATCGGTGGTTTCGATGAGCCTGATCCAGCGGATGAGGTGAAACCTGAGCCTGTCGAAGCGGCTCCTGAAGCCTTAGACGAAGAGGCGGAGGATGACGGCAATTCAATCGAGGAAATCGATGGGAAGAAGATCATCCACATCAAGCCTCCCATCATCGTCAAGGAATTGGCAGGGTTGATGAAGTTGAAGCCATTCAAGATCATTCAGGATCTGATGGAAATGGATGTTTTTGCGAACTTGACTCAGTCGATTGAGCCTGAGGTCGCATCAAGAATTTGTGAAAAACACGGCTTTATCTTCGAGAAGGAAAAGCGTGAAAAGGGTGGCGGAGTTCATAAGGTTGAAGAGGTTATTGAAGAGCCTGAAGCGGAAGTGATCGAAGAGGTCGAAGACGACAAGCTGTCGATCCGCCCTCCTGTGGTTACATTCATGGGCCATGTTGATCATGGTAAGACTTCATTGCTCGATGCTTTTCGTGGTTCACGTGTTGTTCACGGGGAAGCGGGTGGAATTACGCAGCACATTGGTGCTTACCAAGTGACTCGAAACGATCAGACAGTTACTTTTATCGATACTCCCGGTCACGCCGCTTTCTCCGAGATGCGCGCACGTGGTGCGGATGTCACTGATATTGTTGTTCTTGTTGTCGCGGCTGATGATGGCTTAATGCCTACCACGCTTGAGGCAATTGATCACAGCCGGGCGGCTGGCGTAACGATGATTGTTGCGATCAACAAGGTCGATCTTCCCCATGCTGACTTAAACAAGGTAAAGGGACAGCTTCAAGAGCACGACCTTTCTCCTGAAGACTGGGGCGGCAGCACGATTTGTGTCGAAGTTTCCGCTAAGGAAGGGACCGGCCTTGACGATCTCTTCGAGATGATTCATCTCCAGTCTGAGGTTCTTGAGCTGAAGTCAAATCCTGAGGGTGCAGCTCGTGCCGCGGTTATCGAAGCGCGGACTGAGCCCGGTAAAGGACCTACTGCAACGGTGGTGGTTCAAGCAGGAACGCTTAATGTAGGCGATCCTTTCATCTGTGGAAGCCAGTCAGGTAAGGTTAAAGCGCTTATTAATGATCAGGGCAATCGAGTGAAAGAAGCAGGTCCGGCAGTTCCGATTGAGGTGGTTGGCTACTCAGGCGTTCCTCAAGTTGGCGATGAACTTGTCGTCATGGATTCCGAGCGCAATGCGAAGAAGCTCAGCGGTGAGCGTATCGATCAAAAACGCAAGGATAAGCTGGAGCCGCAGCAGAAGTCGGCTCTGGAAACACTTTTTGACAATATTGAGCAGGGCAAAAAGAACCAGCTCAAGTTGATTATTAAAGCGGATGCCCAAGGATCGCTTCAGGCGATTGAGAAGTCGCTTCTCGAGATTGAGTCTGAGAAGATCTCTGTCGATATTCTTCGACAGGGCGCCGGCCCGATCACAGAGGCTGATGTTCTGCTCGCCAGTGCATCGGATGCGGTTCTGATAGGATTCAACACGAAGGTGGAAGCGAAAGCGCAGCCAATTGTAAAGCGTGAAGGCGTTCAGGTGAAGCTCTTCTCAATCATTTACGAACTCATTGATCAGGTGAAGGACTCCATGTTGGGGATGCTCGATCAAGAGACCCGTGAGAAGGTGATCGGTCATGCGAAAGTGACGGAGATCTTCAGGCTTTCCTCTGGAAAAGTTGGTGGGTGCGTAGTCACGAACGGGCGCATCGCAAGAACGGCCCGTGCTCGTGTTCTTCGCGACAAGGTTCCGATTTACGATGGTGGGTTCACCACGCTTCGCCGTTTCAAAGACGACGTGAAGGAAGTGAAAAATGGACTCGAGTGCGGTATAAAGCTCGGTAAGTTTAATGACTACCAGAAAGAAGATATCATCGAGTGTTACGAACTCGAGAAGCTGGAGATGAAGCTCTAGTTTCGTGTTTCCTAAAAGTGTAACGGGCATTTGCTCTCATTTTTGAACGTGGATTTTTACAACGTATGAGCCAGCGAATGACCCGAATCAATGAGCTGCTGAAGCGAGAGATCAGCACCTGTATTGAGAAATATTTTGAGTTCCCCAACGTGCTTGTCACGATCCATGCGGTGGAGACAGCTGAAGATCTGCGGTCGGCGCAGGTTTTCGTTGGGGTGATCGGTGAGACTGGTGACGTCCTTAAAAAGTTGAATGCCAAACGCGGTTACATTCAAGGTATCGTCATGAAGCGGGTGACTTTGCGATGCACACCGCTGCTAAAATTTGTCGCTGACGATTCGATCGAACGAGGCGTTCGTATTTTGAATATCCTTGATGACATCGGTGAGATTGACCTTCCCGATGAGCCGGAGGCCGAAACGAAGCCTTAATCATTCGGGGCTCGATTCCAATGATAGGTTAGTTTCTGAGACTCTCCGATAATAATTGGTCTAAAGGTCTTTCGCCATGTGTGAGCGAAGGGAGGTAGTGCAGGTCCCTGTGTTAATGCGTGTCGAGGGACTCAGTTGAGGGGAAGTCTTTTCGCACGAAACGCTTAAGGTGCCTGATCGTGGTAATGTTTTCGCCTCTCTTTTTCGGCGTTCTTGATCTGATCTACTACGGAGACGAAAGTGTGCAGAATGGATCTTTTTAAATATCCATGATTATCGGTTTGTTGGCAATTGTATGCTGGCTTTCCTACGATGCAGCGCTTCGTAATTACCCTCTCAATGGCGGCGTGCGTTGGTGCGTCATTCTGATCGCTGCGATTGGCGTTCCTCTCTATTTGGTGAGGGCGCGCGGCTGGAAGGGGGCGGCTGTTCTTGGGTTTGGTATTCCTGCTTTCGCGATGAACATTGGGACCTATTACTTGGGATGGTTCATTGCATGGTCGATTGGTTCGTTGATGGGAACTGGTAGGAAGCGGAATAGTGAAGGTAGTTTCCCTTTTGACGAGCACTTGCGTATTGGCTGTTAACGGGGTTGGGTAGACCTCTTATTGCTATGGAACTCTCCTTCACTTCCCTTATCAATCGCATTTCAGAAAGCCATTCGATTCTGCTGGTTAGTCACAATCGACCTGATGGCGATGCGATTGGATCTCTGATGGGGCTGGGACTTCTCCTTGAAGGCACCGGAAAGACAGTTCGGATGGTCAATGCGGATGCCGTTCCTGAAGGTCTCACTTTTTTACCAGGCTCGGAGCGGGTAGAGCAACCGGATACGGCCGGTTCATCGGAGCACGACTTGATGATCTCACTCGATTCGGCTGGCCTCGATCGAATCTCCGATTCTGTCTGGGGGCTTAGAAATGGTGTCGACCTGATCAATATCGATCATCACATCAGTAACTCGGATTACGGTGATATGAATTACGTCGACAGTGGTTCTCCCGCGACCGGGCAGATCGTCTTTCAGTTGGCAGAAAAAGCTGGATGGAGCATCACAGCCGAGATTGCCGGCAACTTGTATGGGGCGATTTCCACCGATACGGGAAGTTTTCGTTATCCTTCGACGAGTGCCGAGACCTATCGAATCGTGACTGAATTAGTGAGAGCGGGAGTGAATGTTGGTGAGATTAACAGGCAGCTCTATGACAGCTTTCCTTTGCGTCGAGTCGAAGTGATGCGTGAGATGCTGAACGGATTGCGAATCGAGGCGGAGGGACGTTGTGCCAGTGTTAGATTGCCGCTTTCTGTGACCGAAGAGTTAGGATTGCAGGCCGGTGACACTGAAGGGGTTGTCGATGTGATTCGCGGAATTGATTCCGTTATTATTGCCGTGCTTTTTGAGGAGCTTCCTGATGGCAAAATCAGAGTGAGTTCGCGCTCTAAGGAGGAGCGTTATGGGGTGGGCGATATTTGCAACGTTTTCGGTGGAGGTGGGCATACTCTTGCCGCAGGAGCACGGTTGCCGGGACCATTAGGCGAGGCGGAAGATCGGTTTCTTGCTGAGGTTATTCTGCTGCTGGGCGATAAATGACTTGTAGCCCCCCCCCTGATTTAGTTAGTCTCATTTTTATGGGGAGTAGTTACGTTAGGGGTACACTGTTTTTGATGGTGCTGTTTCATTCTTCGGTGTGTCTTGCTGATCATTTCGATCAGCCTTATTTCACCAGGCTCGCGGGCAGTTGGACCGGTGAGGGAGAAATGTCGAACCCTGATGGTGTGTCGACTGTAATCCATGAGGAGTGGACCGCAGAGAGGGACGGGGACCGTTTCTTGATTCGCGGGACGAGGCAAGCGGGCGAAGAGAATCAGGAGTTTCACTGGATATTCACCTTTAACGTTTCAACTGAGCTGTATGAATGTGAATATTGGCACACGGGAATGGAGAGCGATTTGGTGTTTGAGGTTTCGCTCAGTGACAATCGATCACAACTGCGGGCGTCGCTTGGGGACAGCGGAGGCGAGTTGCTAATCACTAATTCCATGGAGGGAAATGTAATTGATGGAACCGTTGAGTTTACCAGTCAAACCGGGGAATCATTCCCTTTCGCAAGCGTTAAGCATACCAAGGAAGAGGAGTAGTTGTGGCAGTAGGAAATTATTTTCTAGAGCGAGGTAAAGACGCAACGGTTTGTTTCTGCGGGGCTCTCTTGGCTAATTTCAAAGCGGTTGTTGCGATATGAAATTTCCTTCGCTGATTATTTGTTTTGGCTTCCCCATCACTATTTTGGTGGCAGGCTTCAGCCTTGCCGGTTTTTTTGGCTTCAGAAACATCCCTAATTTGATGAATGAAGTCGGGAGGGGCAACGTGCTTGAGGGATTTCAGCTGACGATAGAAACTCCGGGACGTTATTCGGTTTGGTCTGTGCTTGCGGAAGATGCGTCCGCGAGAGCTATTAAGGCAGAGCGATTGGGGCTTCCTCCCGGCGCTCGAGTGTATGTCTACAATGTGAAAAATGGGAGAGAGATCCCGTTGACCAAATTGTTACAGTAAAAAAAGGCCTACGGCGGAAAGGTTTCGGTCTCTCTTGGCACCTTTGATACGACTGCTGCAGATCAAAAAGTCGAGTTCCAGGGCACAGGCATTCGGAGTAAAACTGTTATCAGTGTGACTCCTGAAAATACGGCTCAAGCGGTTCAAGTGTTCGTCATGTTGCTCGGTATTATTCTGGTTTCGATGGCGTTGGCTATTTTTGTTTTCATCGTTCTGATTCATCGGCGTCAGCGTGTCGTTGCTGATGAGAAGTAGGAGGGTTTTCATCGGTCCTTTGCCTGTTTCCAGTGGAATGTCGGCGGTTGTCTGAGTAAGCTGTGATATGATTCGTTGTTTCGCTCAGTGGGCACTTTTCCTCTTGGTCCTGTTTTCAGGGTTTGTTTTCCACTGCGTTGCCGAGGGGGCAGCCAACAGTGAGACTTCCGAGGGGCAGCCGGCGAATGCCTGGAAGGGGAAGACGCTTGTCATACCTATCACTGATACCGAGCTATCGGATAGTCGACTTGTTCGTGAGTTGGATCGCATAGCGAAGAAGGCAAATGAGGATAAGCCGCTCGCGGTTGTCTTTGAGATTCAAACAAACTCCCTTGCGCCGTGGGACGTGCAGCAGCGGGTCATCACTTTGATTCAGCAACTCAAGGTGCCCTCGATTGCCTTTGTAAAACAGTCGGGTATTGGCGCGGGAACAATGATAACGCTGGCATGCGATACGATTTATCTTGGGCCTTCCGCTATTGTGGGTGCTGCCGGAAGTGGAGACGCAGCTGATGACGATGAGAAGGCAAAGGCATCGAGGCTAGCAAGAGAGAAGTCTGTGATGAAGGCTATGGCTCGCAGCCTCGCGAAGGGGAATGGGCATCGTCTCGATGTCGCTGAAGCAATGGTTGATGATGTCGTCGAAATTATTGTTGGTGAGGATATTATTTCGGTAAAAGGGGAGATATTGACACTCACCGCTGATGAGGCGGTTCGCGTGGTAGAGGGGGCACCACTATTTGCCAAAGGCGCCGCGGGTGATTTGGTAACAGTGATAAAATCCGAAGGTTTGCCTGGCGAGTTCATTCGCATCACCGCACGGGAGTTTGGTGAAAGTGCCAATCGGGAGCGAATGAGTGAGTCTAAATCCGAGGACGAGAAATCCAATAAGGCGAAAAAAGAGGAGAGTGCAGCGAAAGGCTCGGAGCCTTTGTTCGGCCGCAGGGAAGAGGGATCGTATACCGGTAAGGTCGTGGTTTTAGAGATTGGTCAGGATACGCTCGCGACGGGAGACGCCAGCTTCGAGTTCATCGATCGAATTTTGAAGAAGTCAGAACTGGATGGCGCTGAAGCGGTCATCTTTGATATGGATACTCCCGGTGGATATGCCTGGCAGACCGTAAGCCTTGTCTTGAACGGGTTACAGAATGTCAGCTTCCCAACCTATACATTTGTAAATTCGAGAGCTGAGTCTGCTGGAGCAATCATCGCGATGGGAACAGATCACATTTACATGAAGCCGGCGGCATCGATCGGGTCTGCACTCGTCGTCACGGGTGGCGGACAAGATTTGTCGGAATCGTTAAACGACAAGATCACTCAAATGATGATTGGAACGATCCGCAACGTGGCTGAACTGAAAGGCCACAATCCGGACATCGGTGAGGCCTTTGTGACGCGGGATAAGGAAGTGAAAATTGACGGGGTGGTGATTCACAAAGCGGGGAATGTGCTCAATTTGAACTCGATTCGAGCCACTGAGGAAATCGGAGGTAGACCTGTTTTGGCCAAGGGGATTGCATCGAGTATCGAGCAGTTGGTGAAAAGAGAAGGGCTCAAAGGGGAAATTTTGAAGTCAGAGCCTCTGGGGATGGAGGCCATTGCTCATTGGGTTCAAAAGCTATCGATTCTGCTCATTGTTGTTGGATTGGCAGGGGCCTACCTCGAGCTTAACGCCCCTGGATTCGGACTGCCCGGGCTGTTGAGTGTTTTCGCGTTGAGTCTGTTCTTTTTCGGCAACTATCTCGCAGGGAATTTGGCGGGTTATGAGTTAGCAGTGCTTCTTGTGGTGGGACTGATCTTAATTGGAATCGAGGTTTTCCTGGTGCCGGGAGCGATTCTTCCCGGGGCGGTTGGAGTAGGGTCGGTCCTCGTTTCTCTTGGCCTCGCGATGGTCGATCGAGTGGATCTGGAGTGGAAGTGGGAAGGGATGCCGGATGCTCAAAGTTGGTCTTCTCTATTCGGTTCCGCATTTTGGACCTTAGTAGTCGGGTTGGTGGGGGCCCTTGGCGTGATTTTACTGGGCATGCGATTTTTGCCTCAAACGCGACTGGGGAGTCGTTTTATTTTGCAAGAGTCGATTGCTCAAGGTGCCTCGATAGCAACAAGCCGTGAGTTACCTGAATCGGCTGACTATCTCGGGTTGAGCGGAGAAACGACGACCGATCTCGTACCATCGGGGAAAGGCATGTTCGATGGGGTATTACTCGATGTCGTGTCCGAGGGCGAATTTATTAAACGGGGCGAGTCGGTCACCGTTCTCCGTCACGAAGGCAGTCGCATCGTGGTCGGGCAGGCTAAAGAAGACTGAAGGGCGCCCCTGAATGCCGGGACGATGTCTTAGGCATTATCGACCGTTTAATCACATTGGGGCGATCCGCTCGGCTCCCACATCGGTGGTTAGATTGACGTGATCGTTAAAGCTCTTGAGGATGAGAGACGCTTTGAGTTCGGCGTGTTCGGGGAGATCCCAGAGGTTTTTGTGCTCGTGAGGATCGGATTCGAGATCAAAGAGTTCGCCCAGTCCGAGGCTGTGATAAACGACAATCTTATAACGTTCATCACGATACATTGTCGCAAAGGTACCGTTGCCTTGAGTAAATTTCGGAGCGAGTGCATCAAAATACTCACACCTGACGGCTTCCCGAATGGGAGTGTCCTTTTCCTCTTTGCCCGTGATGAGGGGACGAAGACTATGGCCCTGGTGGTAGTTCGGAATCGGGGCTCCGGCAAAGTCGAGTAATGTCGCTGAGAGATCGAGCAATTCAGTGAGTTGGCTAAACTGTTCGCCTCCATTCACCTTGCCCGGCCAATGGAAAATCAGCGGAACCCGTATCAGCCCTTCGTAGAAACGGCAGCCTTTGAACATGAGACCGTGATCACCGAGGGTTTCGCCGTGGTCGCTCGTGAAAATGATGAGTGTATTGTCGGCCTGCCCACTCGTTTTGAGGTGTTCGAGCAATCGACCTAGTTCGTCATCGATCAACGCGATCATCGCGTAGTATTTTGCCTGGGCGTCTTTTGCTTCACACTCTTCAGGTGTCCGTGACCCGGTTTGAAAATCGGCGTCCTTCAGCTTCTCCTGAGCTTCGATATCACTTTCCTGAAAGTGTGGCCCGGGCATTGCCTCGGGATCAAATTTTGATTCGTAGCTTTTGGGCGGAATGAAAGGCGGATGTGGATCGTAGACATTGATGTTTAGCATCCACGGTTCCTCATCGTCATGTCTATCGATGAACTCGATGGCTCTTGTCGTCGCCCAAGTGGTTTGATGAAATTCTGCAGGGACGCCGTCTTCTGATGCCCGCAGCGCAGTGAGGTCGGCCCCTTGTTCACGAACCCAGTCTGCATAGTCGTGTTCCCCTTTGGGCCAGTCGTCGCGTGGAGCATGGCTGAATTGCCACGTCGTGAACCCGTCATCGGGGATACGGGGTTCAGTGCGATGGCCTGAGCTCTGGATGTGAAATTTTCCGATCATTCCGCAGTCGTATCCCTGATCAGCGATCAACTTACTGATGAGAGGGATGCCTTCGGGGAAGGTGGCGTTTCCATTGCGGGTGCTATGCAAGCGGGAAGGGTAAAGCCCCGTCATGAAGCTGCTTCTGCTCGGGGTGCAGATCGGGCTCTGACAATAAGTGTGGGTAAAAGCAGCGCCATTTTGAACGAGGGAATCGATCACTGGCGTTTTGACATAGGTGTTTCCGAGGGCTCCGATGGTGTCGAAGCGTTGTTGATCAGTGCAATACCAAAGAATGTTGGGGCGTTTCATGAAAAGGGAGGCTCTAAGAGTGGGGGATGAACCCTGCATTGTATGAGAAAACTTGGAAGTTGCAAAACGACATCGCCACGCGTAAAGAAATCTCATGAAATCGCTGCGTCATTTGATGATTTGGGTTGGAGCTGCGGGCCTTGCTTTCGCAGGCTGCGAGCGTCACGAATTTGAGAACACCAAAAGACTCCATATGGAGCATGGTGAGCATCATGGTGAAGGCCATCACGAGGGCAATCATGACGATGAAAAGCATCATGACGGTGATCACCATGATGCTGATCACAAGAAGGGTGGTCACGATGATCATCACAAAGCGGATCATAAAAAAGAGGACCACGGTCACTCCGAAAAGAAGGCTGAGAAGCCTGCCAAAGCAAAAGCGGAGGCGAAGAAAGACGCTCCTCGCTCCACTGGACTTTAATTCAGACGGACTTGTCTGGTTGCGAGGCGGAGAGAATTTTTCCCGCCCCTTTCTCTTCGCTCTGACTACTTTAGTTCCAGGGTGTGGAAATAATCCATCACCACCAGTTTCCCAGGAAGCGCTTCGCTTTCGTGGGTGGCGATGACTCTGGGAAAGTTCGACAGGACTGAGAACTGAAATCCACTCGAAAGAGGGAGGAAGAAATTGTCCTGGTGACTCGCGATAATGAGTTCCGGGTTGAGTTGTCTCACTGCGTCGGCATAGCGCTTCTGACTGCCTTTTACGGCGACTCCGATAGTCGCCACATCGACATCCGAAACAGGCGGCAGGAATCCGGGGGTGCCTCCGGACTCGATATAGATTCGTTGGCCTTCTATTTCAATGATATAGGCCAGGGGAACGCCAATCTTCCAGTCCTTGGCTCTTGAGGGAGGCGTCGGCAGAGCTTCGTCGATCAATCCAGGATAGGAGATTCGGCCGAGGACCTTGTCGTGCGCGGCATCAAGAACACGGACCTTTGCTTTTCCGACGCGGTATATTTTACCGGGAAGGGAAGGGCGGAGTGATCGACGGGACATGCCGCTCGCCTCTGAGAGCAAGGTCGCTGTCTTCGATCCGATGACGATGCCGCCGAACTGGCGTTGCATGGCCGGAACTTCGAAGAGATGATCAAAGTGGGCGTGGGTGACGAGGAAACCATCAATCGAGCGGGGGATTGCCGCCATTTCAGCCACGTTGCGGACAATGGCCGGGGATGATGTGACCGGTGCATTGAGGACCACTTCACGCATCGGTATTCAAGACAAATACGGATCAATCACGATGGTGGAATCTTTTGACTTAACGACATAGCCGTTGGTCCCTAAATAGGTGATCTGAACTTCTTTCCCTTTGGGGGCAGTTGTCTCCGCCGCGGGACTTCCAACAAGAAGATCGTGATAAGGCACGAGACGGTTCGAACAGCTGCTTAGAGTGAGAGCTGCTGCCAGTGGCAGCATTGAAAGATCGAAAAAACGGGACATCAGTGACTGACTTGGTATAGCAAGAGATGGTCGCGGCGACCACGAATTTCCATCGGCTCGAGTTCCTTCGCGTCGAGTTTCGGATCGGAGGATTCCCAGCTCGCCTGGGAAATGAGAATTTCGCAGCCCACTTCTTTAGTGAGCCCTTCGATGCGGGCGGCTGTATTGAGAGTGTCGCCGATCGCGGTCTATTCCATGGGCATCGGAGACCCTATCGTGCCGACAACGGTGGGTCCGGTATTCACGCCCACACCGATACGAATTCCCGCGTAACCTTCTTTTTTAAGGCGACTATTGCGATCTTCGAGGCCGCGAATCATTGCGATGGTGGCGTTGGTGGCGTCATTGGCGTGGTGGCTGGCGTTCCCAGTGGCTCGAAACAGCGCCATGATTCCATCCCCGATGAGCTGATTTACAATTCCACCGTTTTCTTCGATAATCCCTGTCATCGTTTCGTGATAGAGGTTTAAAAGACGAACCGCCTCTTTCGGGCTCATACTTTCACAACGAGTCGTGAATGCACGGATATCGGCAAAGAGCACCGAGAGAATGCGATCGACTCCTGAGAGTTCTTCTTTTGCTTCGAGTAACTCATGCGCAATTTTGGCTCCAACGTGGCGACCGAAGCTACTAGTGACGTGTTCCTTCTCCCGCAGTCCGGCAACCATAGAATTAAATTCGTCGGCAAGGACTCCTAATTCGTCGGCCCGCATGTTGTCGAGTTGGACATTGAGGTCGCCTTTGCCGATCGCCTGTGCCGATCGCCTTTGCCGATCGCCTGTGCCGCATTTCGCAGGGTCTCGACGGGGCGGGCGACGAGGCGCCCCATAAGGGCACTGCTCACAACAGCACAGAAGATCCCGACTGCGGCGACGCTGATTGCAAAGCTAAAGTTCTTCGCGTCAGGGGCAGGGGAGAGAAAGAGTAGGAGAAGTGTCAGGATAGGGCAAATGCTGGCAGCGATGGTCCAGAGGTTTCCCCGTCCGGAGATAGAGAGCTTGAAGGCCCCTTTGGTTCGGCTGGGACTAGTATCTGAAAAGAAGTATTTGAAAAGCAGTGTCTGTCGCGCGCAGTCAATAGAGAAATAGCCGATTGTCAGGGCGATGAACATCGCGACGCCCACTGAAACAGGGAGGTGGAAAAAGACATGCGGATTGATCTCATCACCACTTCTTTGAAGTGCTGAGAGGAGGACGGGAATACAAAAAATCCAACCCGCTGACGCAATGATGGTTGCCATGATAGGCAGATTCACGACCCGACGTTGGTTCCTGCCTTGCTCGACTTCGGAAGCGGGTGCTTTCCAGAGTCTGAATACAAACACGCCACACAGGAAAACGAGAATCGGATAGGCAATTGCGTTGTAGAGAGAGATGCCTTTGCCGAAAGCGAGCTTTTGATTTTCAGTAAGCAGTGGCGTGAGATGCGTCAGATTGTATTGAATGTTGAAAACGCTTCCAATCGTCTGCGCAATGAACATGAGGACAAATACGGCAACGAGGTTTCTGAATGGAGGTTTGTTCTCCAACACCTCACTCTTTTGACTTGGGGCACTCGCTTCTGTCGCTAATTTGGAATCTGATTTGATCGTTAATTCTTGTCACGGATCCTCACTGCTGTCGATTCCGTATCACAAAAAAAGGCCGGAGCGTTTCCGCACCCGGCCTTCGAAACAATAAGTCTAAACGAATTCAGTATTAATCATTCGTCGTGAAGTCCAGCTCGCGAATCCAGATGTTGCGAAAGCGGGTTGGGTTGCTGTGGTTTTGCAACTTGAGCGGACCTCTTTCAAGAACGCGGTTGTAATTGGCCACCGATTTGTGACCCGATGGCCCGAGGTAAGGCTGGCGGTGATGGGTGAGAACACCATTGTGCAGCACCGTGATGTAGGCTTTCTTGAGAAGGTTTCCTTCTGCATCCCATTTGGGTGCTTCAAAAACCACGTCATAAGTCTGCCATTCGCCGGGAGGGCGGCAGGCGTTTACCAGTGGCGGCTTGTAACCGTAGATCGCTGAAGCCTGGCCGTCTGCGTAGGATTCGTTTTCGTAGGAGTCCAGCACCTGGAGCTCGTGTGCCCCGAGGAAGAATACGCCACTATTGCCACGCCCCTGTGAGTTACCTTCCACCTTTTCCGGTGTTGCGAACTCAATATGAAGCTGGACATCTCCGAACTCACGCTTGGTCCTGATGTATCCGCCTACTCCGGTTCCTTTTGGAGGAACCTCAAGGTAGCCGTCCTTAACAATCCAATCGCCCGGTGATCCGTCTTTTTCCATAATCCATTCGTCAGCATTTTTGCCGTCGAAAAGAACAATCGCATCAGAGGGTGCGTTGGATGCATTTTTGCCGGGAGTCACGACTTCGGGACGCGGGCGGGCATCATCATGCACGCGCCACTTTCCACCTGGCAGATAGGGCGTGTCTGTGTAGCCGGTGGGATGCTGTTTAGGTTTTGTGGCAGCAGCCTTCTTTTTGGCTTCATCCGCTCTTGACGAACCAATCGTCAGGTTAGCGAGAGCGCAGAGGATTAAAAATGGTGTCAGTCTCATAGATTTAGGTGGTGAGAGAGTCCCATGATTCAAGACACATGACAATGGCAGGATGACGGCTTTTTTAAGGGGATGAACTATCGCGCTATCGGCGGAGCTACGACTCAACGATGAGAGCTCTCTGTTTGGGGAATGAATCCCGTCAGGCGGAACGCAAAAAATCCCGATCCGCACGAAGCGAACCGGGATTTTCTAAAGACTTTCTTAGTCGGGATTAAACCTGACCGCCGATAGACTTACCGGATGAAAGGAGGTCCTCGCAAGCAACGCCGATGCGGGCTGCCATTCCGATTTCACCTGCTTTGAGATAAGCGCGTGGGTCGTAGGCTTTCTTGTTGCCGATTTCACCGTCAACCTTGAGCACTCCGTCGTAATTCTTGAACATGTGCTCAGCGATGGGGCGAGTGAAAGCATACTGAGTGTCAGTATCTACATTCATCTTAACGACACCGTAACCAAGTGTTTCGCGAATTTCTTCGAGTGTCGAACCGGAACCGCCGTGGAACACGAGGTCGAACTCAGCCGCAGCGCCGTGCTTGGCAATCACTGCATCCTGACCCTGCTTGAGGATTTCAGGACGAAGCTTAACCGCACCCGGCTTGTAGTGACCGTGCACGTTACCGAAAGTCGCGGCGAAAGTGAAACGACCGAGAGGATTGAGGGCGTCATATACAGCCATCATGTCCTCGGGAGAGGTGTAAAGATCTTCAGCAGGAGTGTCTTCTGTTCCTGCGGCACCCTCCTCTTCTCCGCCAACCACGCCGGCTTCGACTTCGAGGATGATCTCGTTCTCAGCACAAAGCGCGAGATACTTTTCGGAAAGCTCGATGTTTTCTGCGAGTGGAAGCTCCGACGCATCGAGCATGTGGTTCTGGAAAAGGTTGTTCTCTCCGCGAGCACGACGCTCAGCCGTTGCGGCGATGAGTGGGTCGAGGAAATCAGGCGCAACGTGCGGGCGGCAGTGGTCTGTGTTAAGTGCGATAAGCACGTCATACTGCTCGGCGAGGCGGTGCGTGAGCTCTGCCAGGGCGATCGTTCCGAGGACGGTGTTCTTGTGATTGAGGCCCGAGGCGAATTGACCGGCTCCGGTGGAGAACTGGATGATTCCGTCGGACTTTTGATCAGCGAAAGCTTTGAGAGCTGCGTTAATCGTGACGAGGCTTGAGCAGTTGATCGCCGGATAGGCGTAACCGCCCTCCTGGGCGGCATCCAACATGGCTGCGAACTGTTTTGGTGTTGCTACTGGCATAGAATCGACATTTAATCTGGTATCATTTCATTTTCAAGCAAGGATTGTGCCCTTTTTGACCGTCTTTTCAAAAAGTGACAAAAGAGAGTGAATTTTCATTGTCAGTTGCTGGCTGACATCCTAATTTTGGGTGGAAGGCGATCATGTCAGAATCGATTTTTACACGTGAAGGCTACATTAGGCCGGCGGTACTCATCGCGTCTTATCGCAGTGGTATGTTTCCGATGGCGATGGACAATCGGGGAGAGATTGGGTGGTTTTCACCGGATCCCCGAGGCGTGATTCCGTTGGATCAATTTCATATCCCTCATGGGTTGAAGCGGGCACTTCGCAAGAACCGTTTTGAGGTGAAGGTGGACACGGCCTTCACTGAAGTGCTGAACGGATGCGCCGATCGCAGCACGACCTGGATTAGTCGCGAGATTATTTCCAGCTACGAAAAGCTTTTTGAGCTGGGTTATGCCCATTCTGTTGAATGCTGGCGGGATGGCGAACTCAAAGGGGGGCTCTATGGCATTGCGATCGGCGGTGCGTTTTTTGGCGAATCGATGTTCAGTCGCGAGACGGATGCTTCCAAAGTGGCACTTGCCGCTCTCGTTGAGCGGTTAAATGAGCGCAATTTTCAACTGCTGGATACGCAGTGGACGACAACACACCTCGAACGATTCGGATGTTGTGAGATTCCGCGTTACGAGTATTTGCGTCAGTTGAACAGGGCGTTGCTGGTGACGACTACTTTTGCGTGACGAAAGAGGTGCTTTGTATCTTGCTCACAATAGTCAAAGGAACGTATCCTTTTACGCGAGCGAGAGCTTCGTCTCGAAAAAGCCTACCCGCCAGCGACCATGCGTATCACTTCGATGATGTCTCCATCTTTTACAGGTTCGGCATCGAATTCACGGGCAAGGACGGCTTCGCCGTTGCGCTCTACGAGTACGGGTTGCTCTCCAATATCGAGTCCGGCGATCAGTTGTGACACTGTGTCGACACTCTCGTCTGCCTCGTGAGACTTCCCGTTCAAGGTGATTTTCATGAGAGTGCAGGAGAAATGGGCGTCGACAAAATGGACTCGTCCCAGTCTTTCCAGACCGGTTCCAAATGGATGGATCGCAAATACTCGGCGACTTCGGCGGGGCTCCGCTCGTCGGCGATATCGAACTGACCGGTCGCCGAGGTCTCGCAGGGCTGATGATTCGTTTTCGCGAGGGGACTTGGATTCGCCTCTGTCTCGACGCGGCGTCCCTTTACGGTGAGGTGGACATCGTCAGAGCCTTCTCCTGTGTAGCCTCCGGGTTCGGTGTGGCTGCCTGCGCTGATCGTCGTAATCCCGAGAGGGAACATCGCATTGCGTAACGCCTGTGATTCTCGAGTGCTCAAAACAATACCTACCTGGGGAAAGCAGATCCGAAACGCACAGAGCGCTTGAACAAATTCAGCATCGGACATCGGAAATTCCGGTTCGAACTCGCCTGCGGCAGGACGGAGGCGGGGGAGACTGATGGAGAAACTCGATTTCCAACAGGTGCGGTAAAGGTATTCGAGGTGCGCGGCGAGATGCAGCACTTCCTCTCGCCAGTCGGCGAGGCCCATGAGTGCACCGATTCCGATTCTACGAAATTCGGCATCGTAGCCACGCTCGGGACAATCGAGGCGCCAGTCGAAGTTTTTCTTAGGGCCGGCGGTGTGATACTGGGCGTAGGCCTCACGATTGTAGGTCTCCTGATAGACGACGAGCCCCTCACAGCCCGCTTTCACCATGGGTACATATTCGGGTTGCTCCATCGGCCCGACTTCGATGGCGATTGTGGGGACGAAATCACGAAGCGCTTCAATGCATTCCTCGAGATAGCCGTCTGAGACAAATTTAGGATGTTCCCCGGCCACCAGTAAAATATTCCGAAATCCCTGATCGCAGAGAAACCTGGCTTCTTTGACGACTTGATCGACCCGTAAAGTGGTTCGTAGAATCGGGTTGTCCCGTGAGAATCCACAGTAAGAACAATTGTTCACGCACTCATTTGAAACATAGACCGGAGCGAATAGACGCATGGTTTTGCCAAAATTCTTTCTCGTCTCCGCTTGGGAGCGGGCAGCAATTGATTCCAGTCCCTTTTGGTCAGTGGGGGCGATAAGCTTTTGAAACCGTGAAAGTGTCGCTGAAAGCGGCTCTCCGGATTGCAGCGCGTTGAGATGTTCGACGAACGACATGGGTGGGGGAAGATAGCCAGCGAAGGCCGGACGGCAACGCCAGTTGTCGTAGAAATATGCTTTCTCTTTACCAATCCGTAAAAAAACGTTGCCAAAAAGCTTAACCACCGGTAATAACCCAGAACTTAAACAATTATTTTCATTTCAAATGGCTGACGCATCTATCGAAGAAAAGGTAAAAAATATCATCGTTGAACAACTCGGTGTGAGCGAAGATCAGGTTAAATCTGAAGCAAAATTCATCGAAGACCTCGGTGCAGACTCACTCGACACGGTTGAGTTGGTAATGGCTTTCGAAGAAGAATTCGACATCACGGTTCCTGACGAAGATGCTGAGAAGCTGACCAGCGTTGGTGAAGTGAATGCATACATCGAAGAGGCGTCCAAGTAATCGCCCTTCTCGCAAGTGCCCTCTCCGGAGGGCATTGACACGATGCGCCTCTTGCGGGGCGCATTTTTTGTGGGTAGCTATGACGGTTTCATTCTTGCCTACCCCAAGCACCGGCCTTTGAAATCGGTGGATTTATCAGGGATTCCACTCTAGCGTTCGCGACGTTCTGCGATGTCTGCTCTTTCCTACGACGATATTAGTTATGCTATGGAGACCACAGTGGTCGTCCATGAGCCCGATCGATTGATCGATACCTTCGGGACGACCAATTTTGAGTTTCATCTCCTCACTGAGCCGATGGATACCACCGGCCAGACCCGCGTGCGCGCCGGCAAAGTGGAGGCTGAACGTCCCCGTATTTTGCGTCCCGAGGGATATGAAGATCTCAATTTTGAGGGCTTCGGCGAGCAGGCCGAGGCTTTTGCGAGTTGGTTTCGTGAGTTCGGTGACCTGAGCTTTTTTAAATACGGATTCAACTTTGCGAAACGAAATTTTACGGAAGAAACCGTTCACGAGTCAGTTGAGGCGGTAAAAGACAGGATTATTGGCGATATCAATTCGAGCGGGAATCCTTCGCGGGCCGTCATTATTGGTGTTGAGGACTCTTGGGAAATTTCGCTGATCAAATTCACCTTGGAGATGATCGGTCGCTCTCACCAGATTAACGTTTTTGACTTTAAACGCCGGGGGTTGCTCTAAGCCGTTGGTGTACTTAACTGGGTATGGCACGAATTAAGTTTTTTCTCGCTTTTCTCGCCCTTCTGATCTGTGCAGGAGGCGTCTCCGGTGCTTTTTTCTATTGGAAGAAATTTGCGCAGCCCGACATCGTCGTGACCCGTCACATGGAAGGGAAAGAAGGGGGGACGATGGAGAAGCCCGATCTTGGAAAGCGGCATTACGATGCGTCGATTCAGTTGGTGAAGGACGGCGAGCTTCTCTCAGCGCGTGATCGGCTCCTCTACCTCATGGAGTATTACCCTGAGTCGAAAACGTATCTCCAAGCCAGACGGGTGGTTGGTGAGTTGAATATGGATCTCCTTCTCTCGAAAATACCCCTGGAGGGTAAAAACGAGTACGTAGTCAAGCGCGGTGATGCACTTGTGACGATTGCTAGGCGCAGCAAAACGACAATCGACTACATCATGCGTGTGAATGGGAAGACGACTGAATTTATTTATCCTGATGAAGCGCTCGTTGTCTTTCCTCTGGAATTTCGGGCTGAGATCAATCTTAAGAAAGAGACGGTCACGCTATTCGACGAGGATAAGTTCTTAAAAGAATACCGCATCGTCGCTACCAATCTCCCGCCTGGCCTCAAGGCACCAGTGAAAACGACGGTGAGCGAGAAAGTCGCCTGGCACATTGATAAGCCGGTGAATTTTACCCATGAAAACTATTTGAATTGCAGCAAGTGGGTGCGAACAGGAAAGATAGGACTTTTTATCCGTCAGGATGATTCCAACAAGGATGCTGATCGGGAGCGACGCCCTTACGGTGTCATGGTCGAGAAATCTGATATGGAAGAAATCTTCACAATCCTCCGAAATGGTTCTAAAGTGAGCCTGGTTAACTAAACTTTATTTTCATTATGATGAACGCTGAGCCATTGGAATTTGAAAAACCAATCGTAAATTTGGAGCGTCAACTCGCTGAACTCCGGGATCGTGCCGCTGATAGCGACATTGACATGAGTAGCGAGATGAAGCGCATCGAGGACAAGTTGACGAAGACTAAGACCGAGATTTATCGGAATCTTAGCTCCTGGCAGCGAGTGCAGATTGCCCGTCACAAGCAGCGTCCTTTCATGCTCGACTACGTAGAGCATTCTTTTGATGACTTCCTTGAACTCCACGGTGATCGCCACATTGGTGATGACGAGGCAATGCCTGCCGGTTTTGCTTATCTGGAAGGACGACGTGTCGTCGTCATCGGTCACCAGAAAGGGCGTGATACGAAAGAAAATATGCGTCGTAATTTCGGAAGTGCTCATCCTGAGGGCTACCGAAAAGCGTTACGTCTTATGCGCATGGCAGAGAAATTTAAGATTCCTATTGTTACTTTGATCGATACTCCCGGTGCTTATCCCGGGATTGAGGCCGAAGAGCGTAATATCGCCGAATCGATCGCTTACAATCTCCGTGAGATGATGACGCTGAAGGTTCCCATCGTTGCGGTGGTGATCGGCGAAGGGGGCTCTGGAGGGGCTCTTGGAATCGGGGTCGCGGATCGCGTCTTGATGATGGAAAACGCGTATTATTCGGTGATCAGTCCGGAAGGTTGCGCGGCGATTCTCTGGAAAGATCGGAAGTATGCGACCGAGGCCGCTCAAGCGCTGAAATTGAGTGCTGTTGATCTGAACGAAATGGGGATCATCGATGAAGTCATCTTCGAACCGATGGGTGGCGCGCATCATGATCACGTGGGATCTGCCAACAATCTCAAGAAGGCGGTGCTCAAGAACATCCGCGATCTTGAGAAGGTTTCCGAAGAAGATCTTCTTGAGGGACGTTACCAGAAATTTCGTGCGTTTGGCGAGTATCGCGAGCGCGGACGCTAGAAGGCCAGCCTTTCCCATTTACTTCGAAAAGATTGATTAAATTATCATAATCGACTTGATTCCATCTCAACCTGAATCACTTTCTCTCACATGAATTCCCTGTCACTCGGTTTCGCTTACATTTGTGGACTCAGCCTGCTCCTCACCGAGGTTTGCATCGGCGCTGGTAACGGCAATTGGACGCCTCTTTGGTTGTTCCTCGTTTTCTTCACGCTGATGTTCGCGATTCTTGGCTGCCTTCCTTTGTCGAACAAAGCGATTGATAAGGCTGGACCTGTTTTCTCTATCCTTATAGGGGTAGGTATCCTTGCCTATGCGTTCGGCTCATTCGGTGCAGGAAGCTACCTCGCTGGATTTCTGAAACTTCTTTCGGCCTCACTCATGGTCGTGATTGGCCTCCTCGGATTTGTGTTCAAGACTCCTGAAGATCATTCAGAAGCCCATTAAGTTTTTCGGTGACGATCGATCTCAAATCGTCGTAGAAGGGTGCCTCGCGGTTGAGGCACTTATTGATTCGGAATTCATTCAAGCCGAATCAGTTTTCCTGGAGAAGGGGAGGCACATAGCGCTCCTTTCTCGAGCGGAAGCAAAAGGGCTCGATTGCCAAATTCTCTCTCGCGAAGAGATGGCTGAAGAAGCGGGTTTCCCTTTTCATCGAGGGGTCTTTGCGACCGCGCGCCGGCCTGATCCCGTTTCTTTCAGCGAAGGGCAGTGGTCTTCTTTTTCTAAAATCCTCGTATCCGTCAATCTTGCTGACGGCGGAAATCTCGGCACCTTGATTCGGACGGCAGCAGCGTTTGGATGCGACGCGGTTCTGCTGGAGTCAGGAAGGGGAACCGATGTCTATTCGCGGAAGTGCATCAGAGCCTCAGCGACTGCGATATTTCGCGTGCCAATTTTTGAAGTGGAGAGTTTGCTGGATACCTTGAAACAGTTGAAACTCGAAGGTGTTCGCTCTTACGCAACAGCTCTGGAGTCGGAGTCCGTTTCGCCGCGTGATGTCACCGTAACTGACCGCAGCGCGATCCTCTTCGGTCCCGAGAAGGACGGACTTACTCCGGAAGTGTTGCATGCCTGTGACGCCTGTATCAGCATCCCCATGCAGCGGGGAATGGACTCACTAAACGTCGCCGCCAGCGGAGCGATCGTAATGTATGAGATCTTCGGGCGATGCGTGTGAAGTAGGTAGTAACGATCGTCTGCGGAGTCCATCCGCAACCAGGTCCGGCGCGGACGATTCAGGCGAAGCGTATCTGCGAGGTCCATGAATAGAGACTTCCAGCCCACTTTCGTGCCGCCCCGGGAGTCAGCGACCGGAGAGGGAGGACGAACTAATCGTGAGTGCGATCAGCGCCACGGCAACGAGGAAGCCGATTCCAAAGGCTGGCCACCATCTCCTGATCCATCGCGGCCGCTCGAAATCTATTATTCGAAGAGCGATAAAAGAAGTCGCCGGAAGCCATGCAAGGATCCAGAAAACGACCACGGCAATCAGGTTTTGAGCGTTGCTGATTTGGTGAAAGTAAATCTCGGATCCGAATCCGAGGAGAAGGACGGCGCCTACCGCATTCGCCAGAATTTGAGGTCAGGAATAGTTACGCACGCGCATAGTTCGCCAAGTTGGGTGCGAACCGGTCGATCCCCGGATCAGCTCCACGCCTCACGCAGCAATCGCAGGAAATTTCCGTGAAAGATCCCACTGATCTCTTCTGCTGAGTAGCCCCGTGCCTCAAAGATTCCTTCAAGACTCTGCAAATCGGCAATGCTGTTCAGATCCAGTGGACTTTGCTCGGTGCCAAAGCCTCCGTCAAGATCGCTGCCGATCCCGACGTGGTTGGCGTTTCCTGCGAGTTGGCAGATGTGATCGACATGGTTGCTAATATGTTCGATTTTGACTCCGGTAGATTCAGGCGTGGACTCACCCCGAATCCAGCCGGGAACCATCATCCAGGCATCGAAAACGCTCCCAAGAACGGCCCCGCGGGAAATCAGCAATTTGATTTGCTCGTCGGAATACTGTCGGGGATTGTCAACGAGGGCGCGGCAGTTGGAATGGCTCGCCCAGACAGTGCCGTCGTAGATGTCGAGTGCTTCAAAAAAGCTGTCATCGCTGAGGTGGGTGGTGTCGAGAATGATTCCCAGCTCGTCCATTTTTTTGACCAGTTCTCTACCTTCGCCGTGAAGTCCACCTTCTCGATCATGGCCCATTGCATAACGACCAGCGCCGTAATGGGAGGGGCCGAGAGCACGCAGCCCTCCTGCATAGGCGGTGTCGAGGTAGTCGAGATTGACGATCGAATCAGCGCCTTCGAGGCTGAGTACGTAGCCGACAGGGGCTTTTTTGGCTGCTGCTGCAACTGGATCCTTCCAAAGCTCGAGGTGAGCATCGAGTTGCTCGAGATTGGTGATAGGCGTCATTTCTCCGATATCGGAAAGCGCTTCATAGTAGGCACGCTGCCCCTGAGTCATGCTCCAGGCCTGCGGTGGCGTTTCCCAGCTTGCGACCGGTCCGGCCGGTTTCATGCAGCCGGCGATTTGGGTGGCGACGCAGATTCCGATGCCACCTTTTCGCATTTCATCGAGGCAAACGGTGTTCAGCCCGCGTCCCTTCATGTCGCTCATTCCGGCCTCATGCTGACGAATTTCGTCGAGTGTAAGAGTCAGATCACGGTTCCATTCCAGAGCGTTCATGCTCAGGTCGAGGTGGACGTCAAAGATTAAATTCATGGATGCAGGGTCGAATTTTGGTTAGAATAGATCCATGTTATCATATTCTACCAGCAGCGCTAGACACGAGAACATGGCAATTGAAGTGAGCATGAATAGGGAACGAGTGATATTTTTGGGAGGGATTTGTCTTTTTTTCGGGGCAATGGGAGTGAAGGCACAGGAGGCGACTCAGCAGCTTCCGAAGACAGTGGTGGAAGAAGCGGTTGCGCCGTTATACCGGAATCAGGCAAATGTGGCGCAGAGCAAAATGATGAACGATCGCGAACTCGCGGTAGCTACTCGCAACGCCAGAATTGAGAAGGAGTTGAAAGCGGCGATGGCTGCCCAGGGGATGTCAGCCCGTCCCCCGGTAATTACGACTGCGGCCCAGTTTCTTGAGGCCAATAAGCCATCACCTGCACCTCCTTCGGATACGCCCCGGCCTGAGCCGAACCGTGGCGGGGACTACGTGCCTCCTTTTCTGACTCCGGAAGACCCGACAGCGAACTCCAACTCGAGGGTGAAGCCTGATAACGGCCCCAGTGCAGAGAATGCGATGAATCAAGCGACAGCAGGAGATTTTGAAATGCCTAAGCAGAAGGGCGGATTTTTCAGTAAGCTTTTCGGGAAGAAGAAAGCGGTGGATCCTTCGGGCGATATTCTTTCGCCCCTGTCCGAGTATCCGACCGAATCCGTTGGAGAGATGGCCCCTGAGCCCGCAGCGGAAGCACCTCAACTGGGTGCCTTCGGAATTCCTGATGCCCCCGGTATCAACGATAGTCCTGCACCTCAAATGGCCCCTACGCCTCCGGCGCCGCAACCAGTGGGTTCCTCGGGAGCTTCGATTTTCAAAGGGAAAAAGACCGCTGCTTCTTCGGGAACCAAGCTGACTGTCGTCTCCGATGTCGATGCGACGGTATCAGGGGTCCTTGTGAAACTGTTCAAGGGGGATCAAGTCGAGATGCTCGGCCAAACGGGCGCCCTCGCGAACATTCGGCTGAAGGATCAGCGCGTCGGGACAGTGCCTGCAAGTGCCTTGCAATAGGCGCGCACAGGGAGTCCGTGCCCCCTGCCTTCTAAACACTCTCCCGCAGCAAGAATACTTCGACCGGAGGGGCGTCGCAGCGGAACCTAGATCGTGATGCGTCGCCCCCGGCTGATCGTCCAGCGCTCTTCTGAGAGTTTTCCATTTTCGATGAGATAGGCCTCTTCGTAGAGCGCAACGGATGGGCAGACGTGATAGGGAATCGCTACAAACTCGGCCCCTACTGGGTAGGCGGAGGGATCGTCGACAGAAATGACAAGGTGCTCCTCGCTTTGACCGACGAATGTCGCGTCTGGTATCCCAGGGAATCGAACGCGGTTGTGAATAAGATTTTCGGCGGAGATGGCTTTCGTTCCGAGGTCGACACAGATTTGCCCATTGCAGGGCTGGCTGACGACACGGGTGAGGAGAAAGGCGGCAGGACTGAAATCGAGATCGGGATGATTTGTTCCATATCCCGAGTCCCAGAGTAGGGGCGTTCCCGGTGAGCATTGCCACGGGCGACTCGATTGGGACGCCACCTCAATGTGCATCGCAAACGTCGGCGAGCCGCCTGAGACAACGAGAGGCACGTCGATGCCGTGTGAGACAAGCGTTTCGATGAAATTGTCTACTTCCGCGATTGCAAGATCGAAAGCTTTCCGTCGTTCTTCCACTTCAGGCTGATGGATATGGCCGTCATAGGCGTGGATTCCGCCCCAGTTGAGTAGAGGTTGCGTCTCGATCGCCTGGACGAGAGCCAATGCCTTCTCGCCGGGAGCGATGCCTGTTCGGTGCATTCCACAGTCGAGATCGAGAAACAAGGTCGCTGCGGTTTCTCTGGCATCGGCTTCTTTCGCAAATCCGCATAGACCGGCTTCGCTGTCAACCAGCGCGGCAAAAGTGGTCTTGGGGTAAGCTTCTTTCAGTTGAAAAAAACGGGCGACGTGTGGACCAACTACAGGGTAGGAGATGAGGACATCGGCAATTCCCGCAAGCGCAGCAATCTCTGCCTCGGCGATGGTCGCGCACTTGATCTGGTTGATCCCGAGCTCACGTTGTAGCTTCAAGATCTCGCCACATTTGTGGGTCTTAATGTGAGGTCGCAAAAGCGAAGCATTGCCATTCACCATTTCAAGCAGCTTCGCTAGATTGCTGAGAACGAGATCTTTGTCGATGCATAAAGACGGGGAAGGGACCGTTTCGATCCCTTCGGGGAGTTGATGAGAATAGTTCATGCGCTTCAGTCTTTGATTTTAACAATGATCGTGATCTCCCCGGGATTCAGGCTTCCGCGTTTCAGCGGAGAGTTAAATGAGAACGAGGCCGTTGGTCAACTCAGGTTTCTCCGCAAGTCCGTTCCATCGTTCTACAAATCGATCGGCGCTGTCGGCGAAGAGCGGCGAGACCTCAAATGAGATTTCGGGGAGGCCGGTCTCGTCGGTATTGAGCGTGATTCCGGCAGCGGCTGTCCAGCGCGCAAACTGGCGCAACTGATCATCGCGACAGGTCTGCGCGGAGTCGATTCCTTCCGCATTTTTCACCGGCGAAAAGTCGTCTTCTCTCGCCGTTTCGATGATGGTGGGATTGGCCGCAAAGGGAAGCGCGTCGAAGACGAACATTTCGAACTTGTAGGCGTTCGGCTCAGAGGGTGTCTGCAGTTCACCGTTGGTGGCAAGATATGGCACTTTCTTGTGAGCCAGATGGAAGGGCAGTTTGGCTGCTGCATCTTTTCCACTGCCGAGACGATGGACGAAGGCGCGATTGAAAATATGAATCGCGATGCTGCCGGCACGGAAACGCAAGGCGCCGTTGTCATCGACCTCTGTCGCCAGTTTGTCAGGGAGGTCGCTGTATTCGACGACAAGCGCTTCTCCGTCTTTCTGGCAGAATACACCTACTTTTTCTTCCGCATAGGCTTTAGGAACCATTTTGCTGGAGAGCTCAGAATTCGTCATGATGTGGAATCCCACGAAAGCGGGGTCAATACAGCGAACGAGCGGGTTGTCGACTTGGAAATAGCTGATGACGTCGATGCCATTGGCCTCCATTTCGCGAATCGAGCCTGATCGAACGAGCGCGCGGAGGGCGCCGCCGTGGCCATCGGGGCTAAGAGCAATGTTAGCCTTATCAGCGAGGAGAATTTTTCCCTCAGCGTCTACCGCAGGCATGAGGCCCTGACTGAAAAAGAGAACCTTCTCCGGAGAAAGACCGAAGTAGTCGTTCGCTTCGAAATACTCGACGGTGGCCTCGTGATTGATAATCGAGGTCATGACATACCATGGAATAGCGGGACCGTAGAGCCGGGTCGAGGCGAGAATCTTTTCAGCAAAGACCTGAAAAAGGGAGGCTTTTAACACAGGCGTGACTCCAAACTTGCCCTTGGGGCCATCATAGCCGAGGCGCGTTCCCTGACCTCCGGCGACAGTGAATGCAGCGACTCGTCCGGTTCTGAGTGCTGACTCTCCTTTTTCGACTGCTTCTTGCCACAGCGCAGGGTCCCCGTTTTCAGGAAGCGGGACAAAATCAGCTGGTTCGAGTTCGTCAGCGATGGCGTCGTTTCCCTCGCCTTTCGTTTGGATCAAATCATTGACCAGTGCCTCGATTTCATCGAGATCGATTTGTTCTGCTTGAGCGATGAGCCCGGCCTGCTCGTCCTCATTAAGATCATCAAAAAAAGTAAAAACGTGACCCTGGCCGCGTTCCTGAAAGAGTTGAATAATATCGCTCATAGAGATTCACCCTAGTGGCGTGGGAAGCCGTGGAAAAGTGATGATTTTGTAATGGAGTAATGGTGGACAGCCCGATAGGACTAATCCCGCCCGAGAATTCGGGAGCGTTTTGCCGCCGCGTCGACCGCGCCTTTGACGATTTTCTCGAAGTTTTTTTCGCGAAAGAATTCGAGTGCCGCGAAGGTCGTCCCATTGGGGCTCGTGACGTTTTCACGGAGTTTGGTCGGCGAGTCTCCCGTGCTTTTGACGAGTTCTGCAGCTCCGGCAACGGTTTGCACGGCAAGATTCTTCGCTGTCTGAGCATCGAGTCCCTGTTCCATTCCTCCGGCAATAAGCGCTTCGATCATCAGAAAAATGTAAGCGGGGCCACTGCCGCTCACTGCGGTGACGGCATCAAGGTCTTCTTCTTCAACACGACAGGCATAGCCAACCGAATCGAGGAGTGATTGAGTCAGCTCTGCATCATCGCGGGAGGCATCCTGTCCAAGGGCGAAAGCGGAGGCTCCCATTCCCACCATCGCTGGGGTATTGGGCATGACCCGAACGACTCGATGTCGGAGATCGGTCGCGTTTTCAATCGTGGAAATCTTGATTCCCGCTGCAATGGAAATCAAAAGTTTATCGCGGGCCTCGCCGAGATCAGTCAGCATCTCGGGGAAACTCTGTGGCTTGATGCACAGAAGGATTACCTCGGAAGCTTCGACGACTTGCGCATTAGAGCCAACCTGAGTCACTCCGAGCTCGGCGGCCATTGCTGCCGCTGCCGGCTCGTAAGTATCATAAACCGTGACATCGGAAGGCGAACAGATTTCGCTCCGGATAATTCCGCCGACGAGGGCACTGCCCATTTTTCCACATCCGATGACACCTAATTTCATGATCTGATTACTTTTGGCTGATTGCCCAATGGCTTGCACTTTTCAGCACTTTGGCGCGTTAGTTTGCATTTGTCGAGAATGCCTGCGCCTGTTCAATCCATCGGCCGCTCTTGGCGCGGGAGGCGAGACGGGGAATCAGAGAACCAAGGCCCGCGAGGGACATGGCACTGAGATCAGCAACCGATTCAATACCGACTGCTTCGAGTTCCTTCTTCGCCTTTGGGCCGATTCCCTTGATCCGCGAGAGCGGGGCGCCGGCTTCGATGTAGTCACCAGACTCATTCGAGAGCTCTTTCTGCATGGCTTCTTCCGCTTCGGTCCAGTCATTGGCTTCGTCGCCGGGAAGGCCTTTTTCCACTCTTTCCAGAAAGAAGAAGTAGGCCAGCTTTGCTGTTTTCGATTGAATCTCAGAGTTCGTCATGGTGAGGCAATGTAGGTAAGATTTCTTGATGATTTTTATACGTGTAATAAATAAGCGAGCCTATTGAAATGTCATCTCGAAAATGAACTGAGTAGAATCCCACAGCGGAGGATTTGGTATCACAGTGACTCGATGATTACTCTTGAAAAGGGAGGTGGCATCTTGAATGGTTACGGAGTTAAATTGCCCACTAATGAGTCAGGAGAAATCCCCCTACGCAGCGACACCGGATCTGATCGTGAAAACGTTTCGGTCCATGTTTATCGCCCGGATCTTTGAAGAGAAGATTTCGGCACTTTACCGTGCAGGCAAAATTGTGGGCGGGGTTTACATCGGAACCGGACAGGAAGCATTCAGTGCCGCGCTGGGACAGCAGCTCGATCAGAGCCGTGGCGATTTGTATGCCCCCTTGATTCGTGATCAGGCAGGACGCTTCGCTTACGGTGAGCCGCTTCATGATGCTTCCCGAACCTATCTTGGTTCGGTCGAAGGGCCAATGAGAGGGCGTGATGGAAATATCCACCGGGGGCGGCCGAAGGAAGGGATGCCCGCGATGATCAGTCACCTCGGTTCATCGATTTCTGTGATCAATGGAATGATGATGGGGAAGCGTTTTCAAGGGAAGACCGGTTTTGTCGGCGCGGCCAGTTCCGGAGATGGAATGACCTCGACGGGCGCTTTTCACGAAGCGATCAATCAGGCGGCGGTTGAAAAGTTGCCATTAGTCGTCGCTCTCGCGAATAATCAATTTGCTTACTCCACACCGACAAGTCGGCAATTTGCCTGCGAAGATCTCGCGGATCGGGCTCTCGGATATGGGATTCGAGGCTATTCGATCGATGGAACTGATTTGCTTTCCTGCCTTGAAACGTTTGCCGAAGCAATCGATCGGGCACTCAATGGGGACGGGCCGCAACTCGTGGTCGGCAAACTTTTGCGATTGTCAGGGCATGGTGTCCACGATGACGCGAGTTACGTTTCCGATGAGGTTAAAGCGGGCAGATACGGGCGGGACTCACTACTGGTTGCCAGAGAGATGGTGCAGTCAAAAGGGCTCCTTACTGAGCGCGAACTCGCTGAGATGGAAGCGGAGCTCACCGAAGAAGTGGATACAGTCGTGACCGATGCTCAGGGGGAGGATTCTCCGAATCCAGCCAACGAGAGTTGGGATGCGCTTTCCACAGGGCACCTCGTTGAGCGGATGTTTTGAACCGTAGCGTCAAAGATTCTCAAAGCCTTTGACGGGAGTCGTCGCTTCGCGACAATGGCGCTGTGCCCTATTACCTGATATTGCCGCTTGTCGCAGCGTTTATTTACTCGTTGGGATCGATCGTGATCAAACGCGCACTCAAGGAGGGGGTGACGATGGATCAATCGTTCCAGATTACGAATTTGATGCTGGGGCTGATGTTCCTTCCTCTGGTCTTATTGGAGAAATCTACCGTAGTCTGGGCCGAATCATGGAAGCCGGTTCTCATGGGCGTTACCTTTTTTGTAGGGAACTGGCTTTCCTTTCTTGGTCTCAAACGTGGGGATGTCTCGCTCGTGACTCCGTTGATGGGAACGAAAGTGGTCTTTGTCGCACTCGGCGTGGTGTTTCTCACCGGGAAAGTGCCCAGTGTTCCGCTGTGGATTGCTGTTATCCTCACGTCGGTGGGTATTTTTGTGATGGGGATTCCGAATTTAAAACAAGGGCGGCATCTCTTCTTTACGGTGGGTGTGACGCTCTCCAGCGCTGCCGTGTTCGGAGTGTGCGATGTGCTAGTGAGTTGGTGGGCGGCTGATTTTGGAGCACTGACGTTTATCACGATTGGCTCTGTGTCTGTCTCATTATTTTCATTGCTTCTCTGGATCCTGCAAAAGCGTCCCAGCATGAAACTGAAGCCGAAACAGAAAAAATGGGCATGGTGGGCCGGTTCTCTCGTTGCTTTGCAGGCGATTGGCATGGGCGTGGCCCTGAGCTTTTTTGATGACGCTACCGGAATTAATGTCGTCTATGCCTCCCGCGGATTGTGGGCCATCGTTCTTGTGCTTCTTCTTGGAACCGCGCTCGGTAACCGGGAGCACAAAGATTCCGGGAAAGCCTTTTGGTGGCGCATCATTGGTACCGTCATTTTGACTGCGGCGATTATCATTGCTGTGGTAGAGCGTAGCAATCATCCTATCGTCTAACTCATTCATGAACTCAGCTGAAATACCTGAAAACGTAGGCATTATCGCCGGCAACGGGATCTATCCTGAAACCTTCATTCACGCCGCCCGGAAAGCGGGAGTCTCAAAACTCATCGTCTCTGCCTTTACCGACGAAACTGAGCCCGGTGTCGCTGATCTTGTCGACGAGATTGCCTGGTTGCGAGTGGGACAGCTCGGAAAGATGATTAAGCATTTCAAGGCTCATGAGGTGAAGCACGCCGTCATGGTGGGGCAGATTGCACCGAAGAATCTTTTTGATCTCCGTCCTGATCTTCGTCTTCTCAAGATGCTTTCCAAGGTGAAAGAGCGGAACGCGGAAACCCTTTTCGGAGCCATTGCCGATGAGTTGGAAAAGGATGGCATCCGTCTGCTTCCGGCAACCACGTTTCTCGATGACCTTCTCCCTGACGCCGGTCCCGTTTGTGGTCCGGCGCTGAGCGATCGTCAGGAAGAGGATGCCGCTTACGGCTTTCGAATCGCCAAAGAAGTGAGTCGTCTTGACATCGGTCAAACCGTTGTCGTAAAAAAAGGAACCGTACTCGCGGTGGAAGCGTTTGAGGGCACGAACGAAGCGCTCAAGCGGGGCGGCGCACTGGGAAAAGGGGAGGCGATGATGGTCAAAGTTTCCAAGCCCAAACAGGACTTCCGGTTTGATGTTCCTGTCGTAGGACCCTCTACGATTGAGACCGCCGCCGAAGCAGGCGTGAATGTGATTGTCGTGGAGGCGAAGTCGACCCTACTCCTCGGCAAAGATGAGATCGTTAGCCTCTGTGATGAGAAGAGCGTGAGTATCGTGGCGCGGGAAGAGTGAGCTTGCGCGGAGATCGCTTATTTGGATAAGTAAATCGGGGGCTCGTCTGCTCTCGCCTCGCAGCTCGCTTTTAAGACCGGGGCCTTGACGGAGATGAGGTTGTTGGGCTTAATGGAGTTGTCTACCAAGCTCGGATTACACAAAAAATGAAGATTCTTCTCTTTCTCTTGCTGGCACATTTGGCTGTCGGAATTACATCTGCCCAGGAGATGTATTTTTTTTGAAAGCGTGGATAAAACCGCGAAAACAGTCATTGAAGACGGAACGCTTGTCCGAACCGCGGCGATTAAGGTTGTGATGCCTCCGAGGGCAGGACCGGTCAAGTTCACGAGCGATGAACAGGGGCCTAAAGTCATTTTTACCCTGATTGATAAGCCGTCCGCTGATTGGGTCCCCCAATTCGTCGTTGGTGAGGATGTTCTCATATCGCAATTTTCGGTGGAGCGACCAAAGGAGGGCAAGGATGGGCCCACCTTTTTGGTGTTGCGTCACTGGGATGCGCAGCAAATGGCGTGGTGGGGGAACAACTTGGCTGATTTTATGAGGTCGCGTTACGATCAGCTACGGTATACTCCGAAAAGGTAAAGCGGGCCGTGATGCATGGTCTGACCCGTTTGCTGCGCTGTCATTAACGATTGAAGCTGAACGGCACGACCGTCTGAACGCCGTGTGAGAATCCCGCATTCTTCATCGACCGTTTAATCCTGAAATAAACGATAGGCCAAGTACCGATTCCATTGCTTTCGCCATACCTGTTCTTTTAGCGGAACTCCAGAGGAGCCCCTGGATGCACCGCCTTGAACCTGCTAATGAAACGCACCATGCTGGTGGTTTAAATCTTTTCCGCGCGATAGCTTCTCTCGGCGATGATGAGTTGGCTACAGAAAAGATGGCATCGAAGGTTGCTCAGAGGGGAAGTTACTGGCATAGGATTGACCTATGAGCGTTAAAGTTGGTGTCGTAGGTGTCGGAGCAATCGGACGAAATCATGCCCGTATTTATTCCGAGCTGGAATCTGCGGAGCTGGTGGCAATTTACGATGCGAACGAAGAGCATGCTCGTGCGCTCGCAGAGGAGTTCGGAACTGAGGCGGTAGGAAGCCTTGAGGAGCTGGTTTCACGGGTCGATGCGGCTTCTGTTTCCACCCCGACAGTGACTCATCGCGACATTGCGACTTCTCTGCTCGAACAGGGAAAACACGTTCTTGTGGAGAAACCAATTTCCGATTCGGTCGATGACGCCAAGGCGATGATCGATCTCGCTAAAGAGAAGGGCTGTGTGCTTCAGGTGGGCCACATTGAGCGTTTCAATCCGGTGATGAGCCAGCTCGAGGCACGCCTGAATTCTCCGAAGTTCATCGAATGTCACCGTCTTTCCCCGTTTCCCCAGCGCAGCATGGACATTGGTGTGGTTCTCGATTTAATGATCCATGATCTTGAGATCGTCTTGCATTTGGTCCACTCGCCGATCGCGGCGATTGATGCAGTGGGGATTCCGGTTCTCACTCGCAGGGAAGATATCGCCAATGCCCGGATACGGTTTGAGAATGGTTGTGTTGCGAACATTACGGCGAGCCGGATCAGCCCTGAGAAGATGCGAAAAATTCGTGTGTTTCAGGGAGACGCCTATTTGTCTCTCGATTACCAGGATCAGAGCGGTTGGATCTATCGCAAGGATGGAATGGAGATCGCTCGTGAGGAAGTGGAAGTCGAGCGTGATGAGCCTCTCAAGTGCGAACTGGCTTCATTCGTTGAATGTGCCGCGCGTGGTGAGCAGCCGAAAGTGAGCGGCCAACAGGGAGCCGCTGCGCTCGATATTGCTCTCGAGATCACTAAGATCATCGAGGCGGCTCAGTAGTTCCGGTCTGCGACTAACGTCAGCACTAGTTAAGAGGAGGAGTCAGCTGCTTGCAGCAAGTGTAGCTTGTGGGCAGAAGTGTCTGCCTTCTTAGAGAGCCGCGTGTCTTTGCGGAATCTTCGGGAACGAGATTGTCAATCTCGGAAGTCTTCGTATCGCAGTCGATAGAACGTTTATCACGTCTCCAGTCGAAACTTGGACCTTCACATGTCGAAGGAGAGTAATCTTTGCGTGCGCATATCACTAAGCAAATTGAAGGTTTTATTAAATTTGAGAGTATTATTTAATATTTTTATAAATTATGATTGAATTTATCATCAATGAGTCTTAAGTTTTTAAAATAATAAATCAGCCACATCGTATTATGTTGAAAAAATCCATTCTCATCACCCTTCTTTCTTCCTCCATTGGAGCTGCCTCATTGCAGGCTGAGCCCGAGTCAACGACTCGTGAATTCCGTCCGCTTATGGCAAAGAAAGTGGCCGTTGAGCTCGCGGCACGCTCTGCGAGCGTTGCCGATGTCGACCTGGTAAGGAGTCAGGCCTGGGCCCATTTTGACTCCCGTGAGTGGCCAGCGGCGATCGATAAGTTTTTGACGGTTCTTGAGAAAGACCCTGCAAGCAAGTCTGCGGCTGAAGGGTTTGCGATGTCGCTTTACCGCTCCGGTGACTATGCGTCAGCTTATCGTCTTGGATCCGAGCTCTCTGAGGTGATGCCTGAAATCAGAGACGTCGTATCAGAAGCGGTTATCGCTGATGTCCGCTACATGGTCAAAGAGGGGGAGTTGGACACCGCGAGAGAGTTCCTCGGCAGTTTTCCAGCGAGCGATAATTTCTACACGAAGGCTCACAGTCTACTCAGTGATGCACATTCGATCGCGGTAGGACTCGGCTCGGAAAGTGAGCCAGTTCCCGGTCCTGAGACCAAAGGCATTGCGAAGAATTAAGAGAGATTGGTTTAAATCCCCGGTGAAAAGGAGCGGTCAATATGGCCGCTCTTTTTTTGTATTCGCCTGAAACGGGCGAATCACTTCTTGAGCGAATTTTCGCGCCAGAGAGCACGATGGTTCATGGTCCAGTCCACGAGTGCTTTTTCAAAGCCAATATCATGTCCTGCCTCTTCGCTCTTAATCCATTTATAGCGCAGAATTTCCTCCCGCTCAGTGATGAACTGTTTGTAGAGCGATGATTTAGTAACAAGCTGATCAGTCGTTAGTTCAGACATAAAATGGAGGGGGAGGAGTTTGTAAATTTCACTAAGCCTCGGATTCTTCAAGTGCTTTAGGCCATTCTTAACAAAAAGAATTTCCGGGCACCTCTGACTTGCTCACACTGAACCACTCAGCAATCGTTGCCGCAACGTCGGAAAATGAATCACGACAGCCGAGAGCGGAGGCAGGTCCTGGTTTTCGAACCAAAAGAGGCACTTTCTCTCGCGTATGGTCGGTTCCTGTCCAAGTGGGATCGTTGCCGTGATCTGCGGTGATGATCACCAAAAGATCATCAGAGAGCCGGGATTCGAGCACGGGCAGCCATTCGTCAAAGGCTTCGAGCGCAGCGGCGTAGCCAACCGGATCGCGCCGATGGCCATAGAGCATGTCGAGATCAACGAGGTTGGCAAAGATGAGCTCGGGCGAATTCGGGATGCGATCGAGAAGGTTAAGGATCGTCTCAGCGCCTTCGGCGTTGCTTGCTGTGGGGTAGGACTTTTGAATCCCTGAACCGTTGAAAATATCGCTGATCTTTCCGACACCAACCGTTTCAATACCTGCTTCCGTTAATTCGTTGAGAACAGTTCGGGGAGGTTCGAGAGAGAAGTCGTGTCGGTTATTCGTTCTTTTGAAGCCGCCTACTTCCCCTTCGAAGGGGCGTGCAATGACTCGACCGATGCGTTCCCGGTCTGCAATCTTCCGGCAGGCTTTGCAAATTTCGTAGAGCTCTTTGAGCGGAATGACGGATTCGTGTGCCGCGATCTGAATAACTGAATCTGCGCTGGTGTAAAGGATGGGGGATCGAGTTCTGAGATGTTCTTCTCCGAGTTGCTCGAGAATGACAGTGCCGGATTCTGCGTAGTTGCCTATAAATGAGGTCCCGGACGCTTCCTCCATCTCGTTGATGAGATGATCGGGAAAGTGATCAAAGACGGCAAACGGCTGAAGAACCGGGGCGCCAGCCAGTTCCCAGTGTCCAGTCGTGGTATCTTTTCCCGCTGAAATCTCGGTGAGGCAACCCCACGACCAGGTAGGGGCGTTAAGGTGATCGGTTGCGTCTCCGGCGGCTAGTAACCCGGCTGAGCGGAGGCCCGCTTGATCAAGGTGCGGGGTGGAAAACCCGTCTACCGTATCATGAATGTGGCCGACGGTATTTGAGCCCTCGTCGCCGAAGTCGGCCGCATCCGGGGCATGCCCGATACCGACGGAATCCAGAACAATAATGAGCGCCCTTTTCACGACCCGCAAGATAGTTACACTCCGATGGGGTGCCAGGCGGTTTTGAATTCGGCCGTATCAAGAATTCGATAGGGATCGCAGGCTGATTCGCTGAACCAGTCTTCGGCATTTTTCAGCGCGTGCGAGTGGACACGTTTCAGATTGTCGCCGGCTCCTTCGCGAAGTTTTTCGAGGGTTTGCGAATTACCGGACCCATCGATGACTGCATTCACATCCATGTGGCTTGAAATCCAGGGCACCAGTTCTGCGTGTGGTCCCGTTAGGATATTGATGACGCCACCGGGAATATCACTCGTCGCGAAAACCTCTGCGAGTGAAATCGCGGGAAGGGGCGCGGTTTCCGAGGCTAGCGCTACGACAGTGTTTCCCGAAAGGATTGTTTGAGCAATCAGCGTGACGAGACCGAGAAGTCCCGGGCTTTCAGGAGCGAGCGCGACTACAACGCCGGTTGGCTCGGGGGTCGTGAAATTGAAGTGTGATGAGGCGACAGGGTTCACGCTACTGAATATCTGACTGTATTTGTCTGTCCATCCGGCGAAGTAGACGAGTCGATCAATTGAGGCATCGACTTCGGCTGAGGCTTCTTTGAGAGGCGCGCCGGTGAGCGCGCTGATTTCCTCGGCAAAGGTTCTCGAGCGACTCTCCAGCATCTCGGCGGCGCGATAGAGGATTTGGCCCTTGAGGTAAGGTGATGTTTTTCTCCAGCCGGGAAACGCAGATCGCGCTGCGACGACGGCGTTTCGAAAATCTTTCCGCGAAGCGTGGCAGTAATGGGCGAGATGTTCTCCGGTTTTAGCGTCGGTGGCAGTCATGTATCGTCCGCTCTCAGTACGGGGAAATTTCCCGCCGAGGTAGAGTTTATAGGTTTTCAGGACAGAAAGTCTCTGGTGAGGCATAGGGACAGAATACAGGGGAAGATCAGATTTGAACAGGGGAGATCATGGAAAAAACGAGTTTTGAAAAAAAGATTGTCGCAGGCTCTTAGAATGTGTTTCGATAGTTTTGTGGACGAGGAACGCAACGATAAAACAGATAAGGTCGCACTTGGTTTGGCAACGGGATGGATATTGATCCGTCACCGGCCTTATCGAAGGAACCTTCTCTTCGTTTCAACGATTGTGACGCTCATCCTCGTTTTTGTGGGCGCCATTCCACTGGGTCCTTTTCTGATGGAACGGCCGCTCGGTTTTACGTTGTTCTGGCTGGCGTGTTTCTCACTCGTCGGGTTCGTCTTTATTCTGGCCATTTACGATCTCATCCGGATTCGCACGGATCACCGGCACCGCATGATTGAGCTGGAGAAAGAGCTCGCTGAAGCGGCTGATGAGGCCCGCGAGATGGCGGCGCAGGAGTTGGAAAGTGAGTAAGGGCGGGAGTCTTCGTCCCATCTCGTGGAGTTAGATGGCTGCTGTCAGAACCTTGATTGCTGTGTAACATGGTCATCATGAAACGTCCTTTTCTCTTCTGTTTATTCATTTGTTTTATTTCGGTGCTTCGTGCGGATGAAGCGGATTTGGGCACGCTCATTTTCGAAGATCAGTTTGAGCGTAGTGAGTCGCAAGAGCTCAAAGATGAGCCCGGCAACGAGTGGACGACGTCGAGTGACAGGACTGCGGCCGGCAACAAGGAGGTCGATCTGCGGGACGGAGCGATGTATATCTACACGCACAAGGATGCGAATCATGCCACTTCGGTGCGTCACGCGTTTGCTTTCAAAGACGGAACGATTGGACTGCGTTTCAAGCTTGAAGCGGAAGACGATTCCTTGAATTTGAATTTCGCTGACCTTGCTCTTAAATCCGTTCATGCAGGGCATCTCTTCAAAGTGATTGTGAATCAGAAAGGGGTGAAGATTGCCGACCAGAAAACAGGGGAGATGAACCTGGAACTCAGAAACGCGAAGAAGAATGGAACGATTACCGCGGCGCAGAAAAAGCAGGTTTCAGAAAAAGGAAAATCATTTGCTCATCCCGTTAGCCTCAACGAATGGCATCAGATCTACGTGACGGTGGTTGGCGAATCGCTTACCTGTTCGATCGATGGGGAAATGGTCGGAAGTTTCTCATCGGAAGGGTTTGCCCACGAGACAAAGACGCTCCTTCGACTACTTGTCGCAAAGAATGCCTACGTCGATGAGGTAAAGATTTGGCGCCGGAAATAGGAGAAACCGGGTTCAGGGGTTCTTGACGCCCGACTGTGACCGCTGTATTTCTTCGCCATGAGCAAGCTGAAGATTTATCATTTCAACCATTGAGGTTCTTCTACGAATGCCCTGGCGGTCGCCACGGAATTAGGAATTGAGCACGAGGTTATCGTTTACATCAAAACACCTCCGGGGCGGGAGGAGTTGGAAAAGATTGTTTCGGTGCTCGAAGATCCGGTTGAGGATCTTGTTCGGAAAGATTCGAAGTTCAAGAAGCTCGAACTGAACCCTGATGACTACGTGGGCAATGCAGAGGCGGTCATCGAAATCCTCTTGAAGCACAAGCAGCTCATGCAGCGACCTGTGCTTCTCAAAGATGACAGTGCTATTATCGGTCGCCCGAAGGCGCGGATCGTAGAGTTTCTGTCGAGTTAGAGGTGCGCGGATTGGGGCGGATCCGTTTAGTCGACAACGAAAGTAACCTTAGCGTTGACGCGGAAAGACTCGACTTTCCCGTCGACGACGATTCCCTGAATGTTTTCGACGTTGATGTGTTTAACGTTGCGGATTGACTTACCCGCTTCGCTCGCAGCATTCTTAATGGCGTTCTCAACAGTGTTTCCTTCGGCGATGACTTCGATGACTTTGGCAATGGACATAGACGGATTGTTCAAGATACCGATCTTTCGGGCAAGCCTGCATTGTCCTGCAATACGCAGGGTATTACTTGTGACTTTTTTGGCCTGCCTTATTCCCATGGGCTCAACTTGTCTCGCTGATTCATCGACTTCTCAGATTGTCACGGTAGTGACGAGTGACTGGGATGACTCTACCGGGACTTTGAACGCCTTCGAGTTTTCCGGAAATCAGTGGAAGCGCGTCTTCTCTGATATTCCTGTGACGGTTGGGAGAAAAGGACTTGGGTGGGGGCTCGGAAAATTCACTCCGGAATTCGATGGGCCTGAAAAGAGGGAAGGCGATAAGAAAGCCCCCGCAGGCATATTTGAAATCGAATCTGCATTTGGTCGTGAGGAGAATCCAACACTGCATATCCCATATCGGAGAAGTTCTCCTTCTGAAGTGTGGGTCGATGATCCGAAATCCCGATTCTACAATCAGAGAGTGGATCCCGCGGCAAGGGTTCGAAAATGGGAACCTGCTCAGGAATGGGATTCGGCGGAGGTCTTGCTGAGAAAGGACGGGCTTTACGATTTAGTGCTGGTGGTGGGGCATAACCGGACCCCTCCGGTAGCAGGGCGGGGAAGTGCTATTTTTATGCATCGCTGGTCACGCCCGGGAGCGGCAACCATTGGGTGCACCGCGATGTCGATCGAGAACCTGCGTTTGCTGGCTGCGTGGCTTGAGCATGAGAAAGCACCGATTCTAATTCAGGTTCCCCTAGCATTTGTCGGCAAGATGGCGATGCCTGATGCGGTAAGATCATTGCTTTCAGGAGAGTAGCGGCGGCAGGAATGGTTTGATTGCGCTTCGATTACCCGAAAAAAAGATTTGTCGAACCGTAATTTCTTTTTAGCATCACTTTCCAAGACACCGCTCATATGAAAGGGACTATTACATTTTTAGCTATCACAGTGTTGTTCAGCTCCATTGCTCAGGCAGGTTGGGGATGGAACAAAGAGGCCTACCAGAGCGCCAAGTCTCCGATGGTGGAGCAGACAATCACCAGTGAGAGCTACTGCTACGACGCAGGGTTTGAGTTCAGTGGTTTCGGTTCAGGTTTCTGGCCAGATGCTGACGGGCTTTCAAACTCTATCGGAGGTGGTGCTGCGCTTTCCTACTTCTTCGGTCCCAACCTCGGTGTTGAATTGATGTATGCGCTTCACGGTTCCGGTGTGGTTGATCACGTCGGAAAAGGAAACATTGTTTACCGCTGGCCACTCGGTGGTGATTGCTGCGGAACAATCGCTCCCTATGTTTTTGGTGGACCCGGTATCGTATCCCAGGGCACCAATGAGTTTCTTTGGAACGTCGGTGGTGGTATTGATTTCCGATTGGAGTCATGGGGCTGCATCGGATTGTTTTCTGACTTCTCCTACAACTGGGTTGAAGGTAACGGAACCGATTTCACGATGATCCGTGCTGGATTCAGAGTTCCTTTTTAGTCGAGCTCGAATCAATCGATTTAGAAACCGGGGTGACTTGTTCGCGCCGGTTTTTTTGTGTCCTCATCTGAAAAGCTTTGGCACGGTAGCCGACAATGAAACGGCTACCTTTCTATCTTCGCTTTTTTGCAGTTGCTTTGCTGGTTAGCGGTTCGAACTGGCTCGAGGCTCAGGATACTTCTGTCGCGGGGACTGATCAGGTTGCCGATATCATCAAGAACTATGAGGGGCGCGGGCAGTTGTCTGACGGTTCCGAGCCGACGCCGCCTGAGGAAGCGCTGAAGGAGTTCAAGGTTCGCGAGGGATTTGAGATCGAACTCGTCGCGAGTGAACCGGTCATCGGGCAGCCACTTCACGTCAGTTGGGATTCCAAAGGTCGTATGTGGGTGACGCAATACCTGCAGTATCAATTTCCGGCAGGACTAAAGATCGTGGAGTACGACAATCACTTGCGGGCGCAGTTTGATAAAATGCCCGAGCCTCCTCCGCATGGCGCGAAAGGGGCGGACAAGATCACGGTCTTTGAGGACACCACGGGAGACGGACTTTACGATAGCCATCACGATGCCATTACCGGGCTGAACATTGCGACTTCCTGTGTCACTGGAGCGGGTGGTATCTGGGTAACGAATGCGCCATATTTGCTTTTTTACCCTGATGCCGATGGCGACGCGGTGCCGGATGGTGATCCTGAGGTAATGCTGTCAGGATTTGGAATCGAGGACACGCATGCGGTTGCGAACAGTCTCAAATGGGGGCCGGACGGCTGGCTCTACGGAGCGAATGGAAGCACGACGACGGGTTCGGTAACGGATCCTGCGACGGGGCAGACCGTCGAGTGGCAAGGGCAAATGATTTGGCGTTTTCACCCGACAACGAAGAAGTTTGAGATCTACGCGGAAGGGGGAGGCAATACTTTTTCAGTGGAGATTGATTCGGCAGGACGCGTCTTTTCGGGAACGAACAACGGCAATACGCGCGGCATGTATTATCCGCAGGGGAGCTATGGGAAAAAGTCCTGGGGTAAGCACGGGCCGCTCACGAATCCCTATGCGTTCGGTTATTTCGAGCACATGAAGCATGAGGGGGATGACAGGCGTTTCGCTCAGACCTTTTGTATTTATGAGGGAGGGCTTTTTCCCGATTCCTGGGATCGGAAAATCATCGCTGCGAACTCGCTGCATAACATTGTCTGGGTGAGCGATCTCCAGCCGGATGGTTCGACGTTCAAGACCGTCGATGAGGAGCCTCTTTTGCAATCGGATGATCGTTGGTTTCGGCCCGTCTTTTGCGGAGTCGGTCCTGATGGCTGCGTATACATCGCAGACTGGTATGATACGAGATTGAGTCACGTCCGTCCGGTCGATGACTGGCATAAGAGTAGCGGGCGGATCTATCGGGTTAAGCCCACCGGGACGAAGCCGAAGGTGACGCATGGGGATTTGAGTAAAGTGGGGATTGATAAGCTGATGAAAGCGCAGAAGGACCCCAACTGGGTGGTGCGGAAGCGTGTTATTAACGAGCTAGGAGAGCGGAAGTGGGAGCGCACTGAGCTTGAGAAGCTCGTGAAGCAATATCCGGTGACAGACGAGACATTCGTCGACGCGGTTGAAAAAGCACCGGATCAACTCCGTTCTTTTGTTTTCAGTAACATGCTGATGGATCAGGCGGACACGGCTGCCGCCGTTAGGTGGACGCTTCGAAATCAAGGCGACTTTTCAGCATCAGTTAACTTGGGAGACAGCACAGATGGATTTGATGTGTCTTTCTTGAAAATGATCCCAGCGGAACCTGACCTTGCGATGCGGGCGCAATTGGCTGCAGTCGCGAAACGACTTCCTGTTTCCAGTTCGATGGAATCAATTGGTCGTCTCCTGAAATATGACGAAGACTTCGACGATCCGCATATCTCGCTCCTCATCTGGTGGGCGATTGAGGCCCATGCCGAAGACGGTCGCTCTGAAATCGAAGCACTCGCGGCCGATCCTGAAACGTGGAAGTCGAAGATCTTTCGTGAAGTCGTCGCGGAGCGTCTTGCTCGTCGCTATTGCATGGCCGGTGGTGATGATAATTTCCAGTCAGCTGCCAAGCTCCTCGAAACGGCTCCTGACGCCGATGCGAAAAAACGGCTTATGACCGGATTGCAGCTCGCTTTTCAGGGCGCGCCGATTCCTAAATTACCCAAGGCTCTTTCCACGCAGATGGACGCTTACGAAAGTGAAGGCGGAGGGAACGCGCTCGCTCTTGCGATTCAGCGTGGAGACAAAGCTGCCCTGAAGAAGGCTCTCGCAGTGGTGGCGAGCAAAGCATCGGATCCGGTCGAACGACTCGAGCTCGCGAAACTCTTCGGCGAGGTGAACGATCCCGTCGTCATCGGAACACTTCTCAAATTGATCGCACTGGATCAACAAAGCACGCTCAAGAAAATTGCACTCCAGTCGCTCGCTAATTACGACGACGATAAAATCGGATCGACGATTCTTTATCGACTGGGATCGACACTTCCTGCAGAGCACGACGTGAGATCAACCGCGCACCGCGTCCTCGCAGGACGCCTCGCCTGGGCGAAGCCTTTTCTTGAGAAGGTGGAGTTGGCTCATGTGAAGGCGCGTAACGTGTCTCCTGATGTGGTGCAGCTCCTTGCTCAACATAAGGACCCGGAGGTCAATACGGCGATTAAGAAGCATTGGCCGGATCAGCTCGCGGGTTCCTCGGAAGAGAATCAACTTGAGATGGTGCGCATTAAGAAGGCAGTCGCTGGTGGAGGCGGAGATGCCGAAGCGGGGAAAGTTCACTTCGCGGCGCGTTGTGCCGTTTGTCACAAGCTCTTCGACGAGGGCATGCCTGTTGGCCCAGACTTGACGCCCTACGAGCGCAATAATCTTGAGTTCTGGATTCCGGCGATTGTCGATCCGAGTTTGGAACTACGAGAGGGATTTCTCAACTACGTCGCGACGATGAAGGACGGGCGGAAGGTAATAGGAATGCTGAAAGATCAGTCTCCTCAGAATGTGAAACTGCGTGACCTCGCCGGTCAGGAGTCACTCCTCGACCGCGCCGGAATGGAATCGCTTGAAGCGTCGCCGATCTCCTTGATGCCGCCGAGCCTGCTTGCCGGCATGAGCGACGAAGAGCTGCGCGATCTGTTCGCCTATTTGATGAAAGATGCGAAGTAGGGTTCCGGACGGATAGGCTGTGGGGCATCACTCGGAGAGGTGATGGGCACGTAGGCTTCTCTCTCCGAGAGAAGCACCGGAGATTTACGAGTAACGCCGTCGACTTCTACGATACTTCCTCAAGCGACGTTGCGCCGGGTGCGCCGTTCTTTTCGTTGATGACGTCGATTCCTTTTTGAACGCGGTCTTCCATGTCTTTGGTGAGACTACTAACAGCATCCCTGAGTTTTCCATCTGCGGCGTTCAGGTATTGGGTGACGTCAAGAGGAGGGTGCACCTTCGCAATGAGTCGGCGTGGGCCGGTTCGAGGCATTGCTTTGGAGTAGAAATCTTCCGAGAGCTTTTCGACCGTTTCGTCGAATCGATCGATCGTCGGGTTCGCGGTGAGGTAGGGCGTCAGATAGCCATGGATGCGCAATGCGAGAATGGTTTTCTGTGCCTTCGAGCGGAACAGATCGGTGTTGGATTCACTATCGCATTCCGCGTTGATTCTCAGTTGATGAATGGTGGAGCGTGCTTTGCGAACGCGAACAATCAATTCATCACTCACGGAGGGTGGTAAATTCAGTTCTTCCTCGATATCGCTCATAATGGTGTGAGCCAGCCTGTCGAGCTTCTGATGAACATCCCTATCTGTCGGAGAGATGTCGTTCCAGTATCCGTGCGTCCTCAGGTGCGCCGCGAGGAGGTGGGTTCCGAGGCCGAGGACGGCTTCGATCGGATCGGGATCGGGATCAAAGGTGAACCCACTGTCATCGCCCAGCTGTCTCATTCTCGTGCGAAGTGTGATGCGCGGCGTTGTGAGGTGAGTGAATTTGAGACTGAGTGGTACGACGGATACTTTCTTTTTCTCGAGCGATTTTTGCGCTTTGAGGGCGATGAAAGCGGTCCCGTCGAGGAAAGGCGTGACTCTGTCATTGGTGAGGTAGACGTTGCCCTCCGGGAAGATACCGAGAGCAACTTTGCCCTCCTTGAGAATATCGATCGCGGTTCCCATGGCTTTGCGATCGTTGCCCTCCCGGTCGATGGAGAAATGGCCGAGGCGCTGCATCCACCAAGCGGCTTGCTTGCTGCGGAGGAAAACGTCATAAGCGGCCATAAAGCTCGACGTGATTCCCATGCGGCGGTGTAGTTCGGTCACGATTTGGGGATCGCTGTGGCTGGGGTGATTCATCACAAAGAGAATGCGATGACCCATTTTGCGAAGGTCCCGAATGCGGTCGGTGTTGCCTTCGAGCTGAATGTCTTTAATGAGATGATTTCTCCCCGGGAGAACGAAGTGACGGTTTACCGCTCTGCTGAGAGCGATAATGGGTTTTGACGGTTTAGGTTCAAAAAACTGGTAGTTGGCATCAGAGAACTCAAGCATAGGATAGGAGGTCTAAGTTTGGAGGGTTCCGTAAAAAGTGTAAAGGTTTTGAAGACTTACGGTCGCGGAAATAGATTTCGATGAGCCTGGTAAACGCGGCGGAGTTCTTTGATCGGTGTCTCGTGTTCATCGACACGCACGTCTCGAAATCGGTCATTCAATCCTCCGTAGCCCCAGCCTTCCCTTACAATGATGAGCGCGGCGGATTGGCGGCCCCGTTTGTCGCCTCCGGACTTTTGCCCCGCTTCTAGGGACGCGAGCAGTCGCTCGGCGAGAACGCCTTTCGTTTCCTGAAACGCCTTTGCCATGGCTTCGACGACTTCCGGACCAGTGAGCATGTTGCCCTGAGCCGCGAAGTGTTTCCCGACAACGCTTCCTGCCCAGGCCGTGCACTCTTTTCCGGTGAATGAACTCGCATTGCCTTTATGATCAATAATTCCGGCCTGACGGTGGTCTCGCTGGGGGTCTGCTTGTGTTAGCATCGAGAGAACGGAATCGGGGGTGTGGTCTTCTTCGAGAAGATAGAGCCCAAAGGGGCCGTATTTGACGTTCGCATAGGATTGGGTCACGACGGCGCCGACTCTGGCCCTGGCGAATGGGACGATGCTGCCGACGCTGACGATTTTTGACTGCACCGCGATTCCTATTTCGCCAGTCTCCGGATCGGTCGCGACGATGGAGAAGGTAGCAACGGGAGGCACCTCTGCTCGAATTCCAATGGGTGCAGTTGTCAGGATGATAACAAGTAGCCCGAGGTAAGTGATTTTTTCAAAAAGTGGCATGATTGGGGGCTTGTTCCTGCGGTGGGATCCTCTACGATTTGGTTGTCATGGGAGCGTAATACGGTTCGATGATTGACTCAACCCTGTTTGCTTCGGCACCTGACCCCGTTATCTCATTTACCCAACCCTGTTATGTCATTGATCAAACCCTGTTTAGTCCTCGCGATGGCGGTTGCCTCGCTCTCTGTTTTCGGAGCAGAGAAGCCGAATGTGCTCATGATCGCGATTGATGATCAAAATGACTGGATTGGTTATATGGAAGGTCACCCCAATGCGAAGACCCCTAACATTGACGCTTTGGCGAAACGGGGAACGGGTTTTACGAATGCGCATTGCCAGTCACCGCTTTGCAACCCGTCGAGAACGAGCTTGATGCTTTCGAAGCGTCCGGGAAGCACTGGGATTTATGGTTTAAAGCCATGGTTCCGTGACGTGCCTGAGTTGGCCAAACTGGAGTCCTTACCGCAGTTCATGCGACGTCATGGTTACAGGACCTATACGGCCGGTAAGATCTATCACGGGAGTTATGGAAGGTCGGCGCCGCAGGAGTGGGACGCGATTGGTCCCGGCGCGACAGGTAAGCCTTTTCCACCTAAAAAACTCGTTGATGCTCCTTCCGGTCACAAGCTGATGGACTGGGGTGTCTTTCCTCATGAGGACGAAGATAAGGGCGATTTCAAAATTGCCTCATGGACGGTTGATCAACTTGACGCGATGCCGAAAAATGAACCATTCTTTCTTTCGTGCGGTTTTTTCCTCCCCCATGTGCCGTGTTTCGCGACGCAGAAGTGGTTCGATCTTCATCCGGTGGAGACGACGGCGCTTCCTATCATTAGACGCGATGACCGAAAAGATACGCCACGGTTTTCCTGGTATATGCACTGGAAGCTTCCCGAGCCGCGATTGGAGTTTCTCGAGGATGCGGATGAGTGGTTGAACCTGACGCGTTCGTATCTGGCGTGCACGAGCTTTGTTGATGCCCAGGTGAAGCGGGTCTTGGATTCACTTGAGGCAAATGGTTTGAAAGACAACACCATCGTCGTCCTTTGGTCAGATCACGGTTGGCACATTGGGGAAAAGGAAATTACAGGTAAAAATACACTTTGGGATGATGGAACACGGGTGCCGCTCATTTTCGCGGGCCCCGGCGTTGTTTCCGGCCAGGTTACGAATCAGCCGGCTGAGTTGCTGGATGTTTATCCCACTATCGCTGAACTCTGCGGGCTGCCGGAGAAAGAGGGCGTTGAAGGGTTGTCTCTCGTGCCTCAGCTGAAAGACGGAAACACGAAGCGCGAGCGACCTGCGATCACGACTCACAATGCAGGGAATCACGGAATTCGCTCGGAGAATTGGAGATACATCATTTATGCGGATGGATCAGAGGAGCTTTACGACATGGTGAACGATCCTAACGAATGGACCAACCTTGCTGGTGATAGCAAATACGACGAGATCATAGAGGCGCATCGCAAGTGGATACCCCAAAACGATAAAGATCCCGCCCCGAACAGTGCGTCCCGGATTATTATTTACAAAGACGGTCAGATGAACTGGGAAGGTGAAGACGTCGCCGCCGATGCGCCGATTCCTGAGATCACTCGCTGATCTTTTCCGTAACAGGGTGTCGTAATGGTGTTATCCAGTGCGATGAAGTTTTGCGTCACCTTTTTTCTAAGCATCAGTATCCTCAGTTCCTACGCTGAGGATCTGGTCGATTACCGCTCTGACATTCTTCCACTCATGAAAGAGCATTGCTGGGATTGTCACAGTAACGAGAAGCAAGTGAAGGGGAGTCTCGCTTTCGATGATCTGGACGAAGTAAGAGAAAGTCAGATCGGAACTTACAATCTAATCCGTCCCGGAAATTCAGAGGAGAGTAATTTTGTAGAGAGGCTTCTTCTCGATTCCGGGGATACTGACTTCATGCCGCGGAAAGCGGAAAAGCTTCCTAAAAAAGATATCGAGCTGATCCAAAAATGGATCGACCAGGGAGCGGTAGTCGATGCGAAGAAGCCGACTGAGAAAGAGCAGGAGTGGGTCGACAAAAGCGGTGGCGGCATTAGCTCCTCAATGCCTGCGGCACCCGAGTTTCAAAATTGGACGAATCAGGCGGGGAAAACAATCGAAGCGGTATTTGTTTCCGGAACCGCCGATTCAGTAACCATTAAAATGCGGAACGGGAAACAGTTTCAAATCCCTTTGAACTCCCTCAGTGCCAATAGTGCAGCGCTCGCGGCCAAGTTAACGAAGCCATAAAAAAAGCCTTTCCCCGCTAAGGGAAAGGCTTTGTCTAATTCGAACTATTGAGTTCGATAGAAATTATTTCGGCATGATCGCAGCGCGCTTTTTGAAGTGCTTCGCAAGGAGGTAGTAGAATACAACCCGTGACTTGGCACGCTTGCTGTAGGCTTTTTCAACGGCATTGATTCCTTCGTCGAGCTTCGGAGTGTCTTTGAGACCGAGCTTCTTAATGAGGAAGTTCGAGCGGACACGCTCGACTTCTTTCTTGTCGGAAACGGCTACCAATGAAGCGTCTTTTCGATAAATGGCAGGACCGCATGCCTTGGCAACGGCGCGGAGAAATTTAGCATCAACCTTTTCGCCAATGGCTTCGAGGTCTGCTGTGTATTTCACGAGGAGGTCGTCGAGTTTACTCATGATATTATCTGCTGGGAATTATAAACATGTACTAAGCATCACAATTCGTGTGTTTTTGCCAACTTTTAATTTGCTATTCGGGATGGTGAGGAATTTCGGGGGATCACGGTGTTGCATCTTATCCGCAACTGTTCTTCTTTGGGGGATGACATATACTTGGCGTAAACTACTTCTCGTTTTGGCGGGCTCATTGGCGGCTCTGACCTCTTTTGGGGAAGATCGTCCTAACATTCTCTTTATTTTCTCGGACGATCAATGTTACGAAACGATCCGTGCTTTTGAGAAGACGGATATTGATACTCCAAATCTCGACAAGTTGGTTGAGCGGGGGACTACCTTCACTCATGCTTACAACATGGGGAGCTGGAGTGGTGCGGTTTGTGTCGCAAGCCGGCACATGCTGAATACAGGTGCGTTTGTGTGGAACGCAGAGCGGCTTTCACAGGGGCTTGGAGGAAAGGCGAAAGCCAGTGCGGGGACGGCAGCAGGCATTCCCAACTTTCAGGAAGAGGGATTGATGTGGTCACAACTGATGAGTCAGTCCGGTTATCTGACCTATTTCACGGGCAAGTGGCATGTAAGGGCGGATGCGAACAAGATTTTTGATGTGGCTCGCAACGTGCGTGGCGGCATGCCGCAGCAGACTAAGACAGGCTACGACCGACCGGTTCAGGGAGTTCCCGATGCCTGGCGCCCCTTTGATCGCTCTTTTGGTGGATTTTGGGAAGGCGGTAAGCACTGGAGTGAAGTGGTGGGGGATGATGCGTGTGATTTTTTGAGTGAAGCCAAGGCGGATGAGAATCCGTTCTTCATGTACATCGCTTTCAACGCTCCCCATGATCCACGACAGGCACCGAAGGAGTTTGTTGATCGTTACCCTCTTGACCGAATCATGATTCCTGAAAACTATCAGCCGGATTATCCGGATCGAAAGTTAATCGATAATCCGGTCACCTTACGCGACGAGCGCCTGTCTCCGGTGCCGCGTACCGAGTATGCCGTGCAAGTTCATCGTCAGGAATACTATGCGATTATTACGCACATGGATGAGCAGGTCGGCCGGATTCTGGATGCGTTGGAGAAAAGCGGCAAGGCGGACAATACCTATATCGTTTTTACATCAGATCACGGGCTCGCGGTCGGGCATCATGGTTTCATGGGGAAACAAAACCTTTACGATCACAGCACCCATGTTCCTTTTATGATTGTCGGTCCTGACATCGAAGCCGGTAAGAAAATGGATACTCCTATCTATTTGCAGGATGTAATGCCGACGTCACTCGAACTGGCTGGGATTGAAAAGCCGGACCACGTGGAATTTCAATCTCTTCTTCCGATTCTTGCTGGAGAGTCAAAAGGGTATGAGTCCATTTATGGTGCTTACCTCAAGAGTCAGCGAAGCATCACGAAGGACGGATTTAAATTGATCGTCTATCCGAAAGTTCCCCGAGTGATTCTTTATGACCTCGAGAATGATCCTATGGAGATGAACGATCTTGCCGAAGCCAAGCAGTCAAAGGTTCTGAGCCTGTTCAGTTCGCTGTTAGCGCTGCAAGATGAGTTGAACGACACCGTCGATCTGAAAATTGTCTTTCCGCACTTGGTTAAGTAGCGGGAAACTTCTTACCCTTTTTTAGGGAAAAGAACCGTTTTGATTGGCGCATTCTGATTTTGATTTGGCAACAGCCGCGCCATCTTTTCTGGCTGAAAGGCGCAGATTTCCCCCTGAAATCGCTCGATAGCCCCGTATTTCCGAAATAAACGCCTCTGGATATAGTAATATTTATGGATTATTATTATAATTAAAATAATTATGATATTATCTACGAATGCTGGGTTCTTCCAACACGAAGCAAATGTTCTCATTCGGTCTGTCGTCACAGTCCGAATTGAGTGATGTAGGCTGGAAACTCCTCATTGCAGAGGATCGTCGACTGATCCTCAAAAATCTTCGCCTGATCTGTGTTTTAGCAGCCTTATTGGTCCCTTTATTCAGTATTGTTGATTTCTTTGCTTATCCCGAGCATATCTATCTATTCGGCTGGTTGAGAGTGCTCTGCTCAGTCATCATTCTCGGGATTCTTGCGCTAGTGATTTCCAGATTCGGGAAAAAGTATTTTCGGGTTTTGACCGTTGTTCTTCCGCTCGTTCCGGCTGGCTTCATTGCCGGAATGATCTTTGTCGCACAAGATCCGGCAACGCCCTACTATGCCGGGCTTTCACTTTGTATTGTGGCGATCGGATTTCTGTTTCACTGGACGTATCGCGAGGCCTTTATCGTTTGCACTACGGTTTTGATTTTCTATTTGGTGTCCTGCTCGACCGCTTTGATTTTGGGCATGGATTCTGCGGCCGCCGCCGGATTCACCAGTAACGTTCTCTTTCTAACCGCGAAGGGGTTCGTGATCGTCTGCGGAAGTGTCGCTCACCACAATATTCGTATTCAGGATTTTATGGGGCGGGAAAAGATGAGACTTCAGAAGATTGCCTTGAGGCAAAATGCTAAAAAATTGAAGGAAATCGTTCACGAACTCGACCATACCGAGAGCCAGCTGATCCAGTCCGAGAAAATGGCATCACTTGGCCAGCTCAGTGCAGGGGTGATTCACGAAATCGGGAATCCCCTGAACTATTCTAACCAGGCGCTATTTCTCCTGCGTAAACGCCTGAGGCATCAGGATGCTGACGGACAAATGATTGAAGCTGTCGATGATATCCAAGACAGTATTGATCGAATGAAGGATATCGTTTCCGAGCTGCGAGAATTTTCGCACAAGACTAGTGAGGTCCAGATCGAATTTGATCTAAGAGAACCTGTTAATGTCGCCCTGCGAATGTTGGGAAGCGAGATTGCAGAAACCTTCACTAAAGTCTCCGTCATGATGGGCGATGGCCTAAAGGTCGAAGGGGTGAAAAACCAGATTACCCAAGTCTTCATCAACCTCATTCATAACTCGATTCAAGCGATGGAAAAAGCGGATTTCGATCGAAGGAACGAAATCGAGATTCGAGGCGTCATCGACGAGGGGCAGGTCATTTTGATGGTTCGAGACAACGGGCCTGGAATTTCCGAGAAGATCCGAAAAGAGATTTTTGATCCGTTTTTTACGACAAAGGAGGCCGGCGAAGGCACGGGCCTTGGTCTCAGTATTTGCTTCCGAATCATTGAAGCCCATCGCGGGTCTCTCGCGGTGAATTCAGTAGAGGGCGATTTTACTGAATTCCTGATTTCGCTCCCCTTGACTCCTGTATTTAAAAACCGTGCGGAACACCAGCTTCCTTCGGCCTCTAAAAGAATTGTCCAACCAGTAAAACAAAGAAATGAACAAGCAGTTTCCTAACCTAGGAGTTCTCTACGTTGACGACGAAGTGAAGTCGCTGAAGTACTTTGAAGCCATCTTCGAAGATATTGCGCACATTTATGTGGCAAGCAGTCCTGAAGAGGGATTGAAAATCTTCAAGGCGAATCATGATCACATTGGCCTTGTCTTAAGCGATAAAAAAATGCCCAATATTTCCGGGCTCGATTTTCTTGCTCAGGTAAGAGATGTGAACCCGGCTCCATTACGCTTTCTTGTCACCGCCTTTGCCGATCTTGATGTGGCAGTGGATGCCCTGAACGAGGACCTTTTGTATTCCTATCTGTCAAAGCCGTGGGATCCCTCGGATCTCGAGCACCGAATTATAAAGGCGTTGGGACATTATTCTCTGGCGCGTGAAAAAGACCGGCTGGTAAGAGAAAAAGCGAATGCTTTCCACGATCTCATGATGGCGGACAAGGCAGCGAGTATCGATATTCTCTCAATAGGACTGAATCACCACATGAGGAATGCTCTCACTGTGATGCGCACCTTTCATGATCTTCTTCCTTACCAGTTAGCGGAAGAGATTGAGAACGAGCCCCGGGACAAGGCTTTCTGGAGCAGTTGTTACGACGAAGTGGGCGGACAAATCGATAGGATGACTTCCATGCTCGGGAACCTTGCTGAGGGAACCTGTTCGAACACGCTTAAGCTTGATGGTGAAATTGATCTGGTTGAGACCGTCAGTCAGGCTACTGATCTCGTATTTGGTGGTCGGTCGGATATCTTGGTCTCGGTATCGTCTACTAGCGAAATTCCGCGGATTGAGGGCGACCCGAGCCGGATTTCTCAGATGTTTCGCCTTCTCTTTGATGAGGTGACCTGCAGTTTGAAAAACGGAGGTAACGTCGAAATCGCATTTAGCGAAATGGCAGGGTCTGAAGCGATCAAAATTGAGGTGATGGACAATGGTAGTCCGCTTCCTCTAAAAGACTTGGAGCGTATTTTTGATCCTTTCTATGTAAGAAGCGATCGCCCTGAAGAATTGGGGACTAATTTGATGGCCTGCTACCTAACAGTGTTCTATCACGGTGGGAAAATTGGCGCTAACATCAGAGAGGACGGGCGAAATGCGATTTCACTCATTTTGCCTGTGAAAGCAAAGCAAATGGAGGATAACGAAAGTAAACTTGAACTGCCGAACCGCCTCGCAGTGCCTGAAACGGGACCGCAGGGACTGGAGCCTGTACTCGTTTCCTGATTCCGGGGAGAGGTTAATTAAAGCAAGGTATCGACGAACGTTTCGGGATCGAAATGTTCGAAATTAGCTGCTTCTTCACCGGTTCCGATAAAACGGGTCGGGACGCCCAGTTCGTGCTGTATAGCGACAACGCTACCGCCTTTTCCCGAACCATCGAGCTTGGTGACAATGACGCCATTGAGATCGAAAGCTGACTGAAATTCTTTCGCCTGGGAAACCGCGTTCGATCCAGTTGTCGCATCGACGACAATCCAGCGTTCATGAGGAGCGCTTTCGTCCTGTTTGGCGATAGTCCGGCGGATCTTTTTCAGCTCCTCCATTAAGTTGTGGCGGGTGTGTAGTCGTCCCGCTGTATCACAAATAACGTAGTTCGCTCCTGTTGCTATCGCTTGTTTGTGTGCCTCAAAGCAGACCGCGGACGGATCGCCCTGATATTCGGTCGTTACCACAGGCACATCGATACGTTCGGCCCAGATTTTGAGCTGCTCGATTGCTGCTGCGCGAAAGGTGTCCGCGGCCGCAAGCACGACGCTGTGCCCGTTTCCTTTAAGAAAGGCCGCCAGCTTGGCAACCGAAGTTGTTTTTCCAACACCATTCACACCGGCGACAAGAATGACGGTCGGCTTTCCGGGCTCACCGGGAGGGGGAACAGGGATGGCGGTCCCGCCAAGAATAGTGGTGATCTCTTTTTTGCAAGTTTCGGCAACTGAATCCGCGCTGATTTTGCCCTTCTGCTCTTTGAGATCGTCAACGATTTTAGTCGTGAGTCGAATTCCAAGGTCTCCAGCGATTAAGGTCTCTTCAAGATCGTCCCAATCAATGTCGTTTCCTTTGAAGCGGTTAATGATGGAGGAAAAAAGTCCCATAATAGTGAGTGAAGCTGGCGCTTAGCTTTTAAGAATCTTGTCGAGAATTCCGTTAATGAAACCCGGGGATTCTTCGGTTCCGAAGCGCTTCGCGATTTCAATCGCTTCGTTGATCGCGGCCTGAGGGGGAATGTGATCGGTGAAACGAATCTCGTATGTCCCAAGGCGCAAAATGTTCCGGTCCACAGCGGTTAGCCTTTCAAAGGCGAAATTATCGAGTCTTTCGCGAATGGCCCGATCAATCTCCGGAAGATGATCTTGGATTCCACCGAGAAGTTCAGCAGTGAATTCCTGCGCAAAAGACTTGGCGAGACGAATCTCCCAAAATTCAGCAACCCGCTCGGGTGAAAAATCGACCTCACCACTGATGTCGTTTCCGTAAAGATACTGAACCGCCGCCTCGCGACCGTCACGGCGCGGGGATGGGGCTTTCTTTTTTGACTTTCGTTCGGACTTGCCGGAGGAATCCATCGCTGCGTGTAAAGACTTCTTGGCCATCGTTTATGACCGCAATCTGGCATTCGACTTCTCGTATATTTCGGATGAATTGCAAGCCTTCCTTTTCTCCCAAAAGGGTAACGATAGTCGCATGCGTGTCGGAGGTCGTTGCGTTGGGTGCGATCACGCTTGCCCCGATTCTCTCGGTCAAACCAAGACCTGTTTTCGTCGAGACAATGTGAGAATAGCGTGAGCCGTTCAGCTCGATGTATTGCCTCGTATCCCCGGAGGTAGAGACGGCTTGGTTTTCCAGAATGAGGACCTGGAGGTTCTTTAAATCAGTATCCAGTTCGAGCGTCTCAATTCCGATACGCCAGCCGTCTTCACCTGGTGGTGCTTCTCCAACGACGATGTCGCCACTCGCTGCCACCAGCGCCCGCGGAAAGCCTCCGTCACGCAGAATGGTAAGTGCCGCGTCAGCGGCGTAGCCCTTGGCGATACCTCCGAGGTCGAAAAGCATCCCGTCGATCTTTTTGGTGATCGTTTTATCTGAGGCATCGAGCTCAATGTTTTCAAACCCCGTCCGTGCTTTTGCGCCGAAAAGCTGTTCCGGTGTCGGCATTCGTTGGTTCTTTCTCGTCATTCGCCAAAGCCTGATAAGCGGGCCCGCCGTGATATCGAAAGCGCCTCCGGAATCTTGATGGAGATCTTTTGCGATGGAGAACAGATCAAAAAGGTCATCGCTCACTTCGATCGGATAGCGCGAAGGAGACTTCGCGAACTGATTGATCTCTGATTCGGGCAGGTAATCAGAGCAGGCCTGATTTAATTCAGCTACCTTTGCAAAAGCGCTATTAATCAACAGGGTGAGGTCTTCTGTTTGACTCGGTTGAGCCCAGATTCGAATCGTAAATTCGGTTCCCATGTGTGGCTCTTTGACCGTATGCAGTTCCCACTCATCTCCCTGACAGGAGGTGATGAGTGGGAGCAGCGCTCCAAAGATGATATTGAGAAAACGATTCATGATCAGCGAAGTTCAAAAACGCCGTCCTTTTTCTGATGGTGCATTGCTCCTGAGTTCCATATTTGATACATCTCCTCTTCGGAAGGAATATCAAGGGGGCGGATGATTCGAAACCCGAGCCACTGGGCATCGACAAGCCACCAAATGCTTTGCGGCAGTTGCGGATCCTGAAGATTAAAATTAGGATTCGAGCAGCTGCGAGCAGCACTGCGGCTGTATTCTGCGGAATCATACCAGCTTCCTCCGCGAATGACTCGACCGTATCGCTGGGTGGGAGTAACCCAGGGGTTTTCTGCTGCGAGGTGATCGTATCCGGGGCGATAGGCGTCGAGACACCATTCCATGACGTTTCCGTGCATGTCGTAAAGTCCCCAGGGGTTGGGCTTTTTAGATCCCACCTTTTCGTAAGCGGTTCGTATCTGTAGAGGGTCGATAACCGCATACTCTGCGAGCTGATCTTCGGGACAGGAGAACGGGGTTGCCGTTCCCGCGCGGCAGGCGAATTCCCACTCATCCTCGGTCGGGAGTCTGTAAAAATGCCCGGTCTGCAAGCTGAGCCACTGGCAGAATCGAAGCGCGGCATTCTGAGTCATTCCAACAGCAGGAAAGTCGTTATCCACCCCCATTCCAAAATCAGGGCTGGCGTAAACCTGAGTGGGTGACGAGATCCAGTCAGTAAGTTTGTCGAGACCCTTGGGATCTTTGGGGCTACCGGATATGGTGTAATGGTTAGGAGGGTCCTTTTGTGCAAATGGCATAAATTGAGCCCAGGTCATTTCATGTTTACTCATCCAGAATCCCGAGACAGCGATTTCACGCTGCGGGCCTTCGTCCAGGTTCCGCTTGGGTTCTTGAGCGGGACTTCCCATGAGAAAATCGCCCTCGTTGAGATAAATCATCTCATAGGGTGTTCCTGTCTCGGGTATTTCAGCGCGGTAGTTTTCTTTTTTTGTAGCCTCCGTTGTGAGAATGCGGTTGTAGATTCTCCGGACGAGCGATTTTTCGTAGTGGGGAATTAATGGCACGACTGCCCTGTCTTTGGCTCGCGCGACGGCTTCTCTTTTCCAGCGAATCGGAATCCCCGTGTCGTCGGCGTTTGCTGAAGTTAGCGAGACGAAAAGGCACAAAAAAAGACGAACCAATCGGCTCGCCTTTTTTGAAGAATTCATGCGGTAATTCGCGGGAAATCGTGAATCCGATTATTCGTCACCACGTCCGAGACTCCAGCGTTCGTGCATCTCTTTCTCCTCAGGAATGCTGAGAGGGCGAACGAAACGGAAGCCGAGCCAATGAGCGTCGGTGTGATACCAAATTGACTTAGGCAACTGAGGATCCTGTGTTTTCCAATTTTCGTCGGAGAAGATACGGCGAGCCGAACGAAGTTCCTCCGCAGGGTCATACCATGAGCCACCACGTGCGACACGGGGATAAAGCTTGGTTGGAAAGACAAAGGGATTCTCTGAGACACCCGTGCGGCCTGCGTAGGCATCGGCTTGATACTGGTCGAGCACCCACTCCATGACGTTTCCGTGCATGTCGTGGAGTCCCCATGGATTGGGCTTTTTGGTTCCAATCTTCTCGTAACCCACTCGAATTTGCTCAGGATCAAGAACCGCGTAGTCGGATAATTCCTCTTCCGGGCAGGAGAACGGTCCTGTCGTTCCGGCGCGGCAGGCATACTCCCACTCCGCTTCGGTAGGAAGGCGGTAGTAGTGTCCTGTCTGAGCACTGAGCCATGCGCAAAACTTGTTAGCGGCGTGCTGCGTCATACAGATTGCGGGATACCCGTCTGTTCCCATGCCGAAGCTCATTTCGGTGTAGGGCGTCGTCGGGCTTGAAATCACGTCAACAGGAGCGGAGTCGTCTGGAATATCCTGAGGGGAGCCATCCTTGTTCCGTGCTACGCCGGTGATCATAAAGGGCTCATACATGTTCCAGGTAACCTCAAACTTACCCATCCAGAAAGGATCTACTTTCACCTTATGCTGAGGGCCTTCGTCTTCGAAGCGGCCTTTCTCGTCAGCAGGGCTGCCCATCATGAATTCGCCGCCTTTGATCGCCACCATGTCATATTTGACTCCGGTTTTGGGGATCGTGTTGGTGTAATCCTTCATGTCGCCTTCCGCCTTCTCAGGAGAGTTGGCGAGAATATTTTCACGGATCGCTTTCGCGAGAGCTTGGTTGTCACCGAGGGCGTCTTCATCTTCGGCAGCACCACCGAGACTGTTGCCTGCGGGCCAATCAGCTCCTTGCGCAGCCCAAAGTTTAAGCGTTTTGATTTGCTTGGTAGTGAAAGGGCCGCCTTTCATGAGAAGGCCACGGACGCTTTGAAAGGTCACGCGTGCTTCTTCTTCGAGTTCAACGCCCTCGGGCCACTCAGCGCCCTGGTCGATCCAGTCGCGAATGAGGTTCTGCTGATGTTCGTTTAGAGGCTTCTTGGGGGGCATTGCCTCGTCATCATCGGGATCTTCGACGTGAATCGTTGTCATCCAATAGACAGGACTGTTGTTCGAGTCTTTTGGAAGAATCACTTCGTCGCCGTAGCTATCGCCACCGGCAAAAGCGGCCTTTTTGGTCGACATGATGTAGTCGCCGCCTTCCTTTTTAGCTTTCTCAGGGCTGTGGCAATGCACACAGGCGCCCTCGAAAAGTGGCTTCACCTGAGTCATGAAGTCTACGTTCTCTGCCTGGAGAGCGAGAGGGCCCATTGAGCCGACGAGTAGGATTGAGAGGAATTTTCTTCGCATGAGTGAATAAATTTAGCAGTAAATGTTGCAGAAAGAGCAAGTGGAATCAAGCAGCGTAATAAGGTCATTTTACTCTTTTGAGAATGTTGCAGGGCTTGAATCACGATCTTGACGAGCTTGGAAGCGGGGCGTTGGTTAGAGCGTGTTGCGATTCCCCCCATTTTTGACCTCTTTGCTGCTTCTGATATCAGTCGCCTCTATTGGATTTTCTGCTGAAAGTGATCCCGTTCGAGGCTTTGTGAATTTGGAACCATTTGAGTTGAGGGTCGAAGCGCTCATTCACGTGGAAGCATTTCGAGAGCGTTGGAGGATTGAGGGGGAAACGATTGAGCCGGCGCAAAAATCGGTCATTCTGGACAATTTACTCACGCTTTTGGCGAGTGGCGTCACCGTGAAAGGAGATGGGCGAAGCATTGCCTTTCCCGATCAGTCGATTCAATTTGTGGTGCGGGATGAGGTCAAAGGTTATCTGCCTGATGAGAGAGATACGATCCCGCTTTCCGAGGCGCTCGTAGGGGTAACACTTTCTGCAGCTGAGTCGGGCGTTCGCTCGCTGGACATAGAATGGTTTTGGTTCGGTCCGGCTCAGGACAAGGTGGTTGTCGAGATCGCAAGCAGAGGGAAGCCTTCTGCCCGTATCGTTACGCCGGATGCCACAACTTTTAGCTGGGCGCAGTCCGAAGAGGTGCTGCCTCCGTCCCTGATGCCTGTTCCAAACGTTCAATTGAAAGAAGATGCGCCGTTCCGCTATCTACTTTTTGTCGGTATCGCGCTGTTTCTTTTTGCCTTGATCACGGTGATCAAAAAGAAGATTCTCTCCCCCTCCTGGGTGTGGTGGCTGTTTCTTGGTTCGTTGCTTCTCGCTTTTATTTCTTTGAAGGTTCGTATCAACACCGTGCAAATGCCGGAGTCCGAAATGAAAGAGGAGATCGTCTATGCTCTGTTGAGGAACACGTATCACGCCTTCGATTTTCGGGATGAATCGGCGATCTATGACACGCTTGAAAAGAGCGTTGCCGGTTCGCTGCTCGAGAAAATTTATCTCGAGATCTATGCGTCGCTCAAGCTGGAAAATGCAGGCGGGCCGCGAGTTCGGGTTTATGAGATCGCTTTGCGTGATGTGGCGGAGATGTCGAGTGATGACGTTGATTCGTTTGTGAGCAAAGCGGAGTGGGTTACGATTGGACAGATCACGCACTGGGGGCACACCCATGAGCGAACCAATAAGTATGAGGCTCAGATCACGGCGACGCTTTATGAGGGGGAATGGAAGATCAGCGAATTGGATTTGCTGAACGAGGAGCGCGTTCAGAAAGTCTCCCGCCAAAGTGTGACCCCGGAAGCATGATAACCTGCCAAAATCTCAAGTTCGCCTACCCGGGAGAGCGCTTTGCGCTTGAGATCGATGATCTCTGTATCAAGGGGGGGGCGAAAGTGGCGTTGGTTGGTGCCAGTGGCTGCGGCAAGACGACTTTGTTTAACCTCATTTCAGGTATTTTAATTCCGGAAAGCGGGAGCCTCGATGTTTTTGGAGAAACTCCCGGATCACTTTCCGCCTCTGCGCGACAGCAGTTTCGCATTCGAACCATTGGGATGGTTCCTCAGAATTTTGAGCTTCTCGACTACCTGACGATACGCGAAAATATTGAGCTGCCCTTCCGGATCACCTCGGTATTGTCCGGTGATGCCAGTGTCAGGAAGCGATGTGAAGAATTGGCCGAGCGCAGTGGGATCTCCGATCAATTGAGTAAATTTCCTCATGAACTTTCTCAAGGGGAGCGGCAGCGCGCGGCTATTTGCAGGGCCTTGATCGCCTCGCCTGCGTTGATTCTGGCAGACGAGCCGACTGGAAATCTCGACCCTGCCAATCAGGAAAAGCTCGTGAGTCTTCTCCTCGAAGAGGCTGATCGACTGGGCTCCACTCTTTTCATGATCACTCATGAACCGGAGCTCATTCCCCGGTTTGATCGATGCATTGATCTTTTGCAACTGAGAAGGGAGGCCCGCGTATGAATTTCCGCGGTCTGCTTTATCTGGGGGCGCGCTATCTCACTCGGCACAAGGCGCGCACCTTGATCCTCGTCTCTGCCTTTACGCTCGTGTGGCTGCTGCCTTCGCTCATTGCGATGGTAGTTGGTCAGGTCGAAAACCGGATTAGGGCGAGAGCGGGGGAGACACCATTTTTGCTGGGAAAATCAGGGAGCGCGCTGGAGTTGGCTTTTAACGGCCTGTATTTCACGAAGCCTGAGATCCAGGTGTTACCTTTTCGGGAAGTGGAGGCGGTTCAGGCGGATGATCTTGCGACGGCGATTCCGATCTATTCGCGCTTCACCGCAGGTAAGAATCGCATCGTGGGGACTTCGATCGATTACTTCTCTTTTCGGGGGCTGGAAATTGTAAGCGGTCGCCAACTACTCCGGCTCGGAGATTGCGTAGTCGGTGCAAAAACCGCAGAGGAAAACGGGATTGTCGTCGGTGATGCGGTGATCTCTTCCCCGGAAACTCTTTTTGATCTTGGTGGCGTCTATCCTCTTAAGATGAAAGTTGTCGGCGTTCTCGCTCGCAGCGGAACCCCTGATGACAGTGCCATTTTTGTAGATGTGAAAACCTGTTGGATCATCGAAGGCCTCGGGCACGGTCACGATGGGGCTGATCAACTTGATCCTGACAAGTTACTCAAGTCCGATGGAGAAACGGGCGTGATCCGAGTTAATGCGGCGGTCGAGGAATATAATGAAATCACCGAGACGAATGCGGCGAATTTTCACTTTCACGGCGATACGGGTGATCATCCCGTCACTGCGGCCGTTCTTATTCCGCATGGGGTTAAAGAGCAGGCATTGTTGAAAGGGGCGATGGCGGCGGACAAGTCGCTTCAGATGGTGAGCCCAAGTGAGGAGATGGATGAACTTTTTGAGACCGTTTTCAGCGTGCAGCAGATCGTCCTCTGGATTTTGTTTGCGGTCGGCGTCGCCACGGTTCTCATTGGAGTCCTCGTATTTCTTCTTTCGAATCGCCTTCGCAAAGATGAGTTCAGGCAACTGAAGATGCTTGGTGCTGATGTCTCGACGATGCGGGCGCTCGTGGTTTACGAGGCGGTTTTTGTGATCCTCGTGAGTCTTCTTCTCAGCGGTGCGCTGCTGTTCCTGTTCTCCCTTGTGACGCCGGGGATCGTCCGGTCGGTGTTAGCGGGGTAAACCATCCTCTAGCTGGGGGCAACCCCGGAGGCGTTCGGATGTCGTCGGCTTCATCGAGGTTTCCGAGAGCAGCGCTTATGACCCGGCCTCACGGAAACCGGCTGCAGTCACCCTTCTGTGACTAGTGGCGTGAAATAACCTTGGCACTACCGTCTACCGAACTTGTTGCTCAGGGCTTTGGGCGGTCCTAAAATTTCTCTTAAAATGAGAGCGTTGCTAAGCTGATTGCCATCACTCAATGCTTTTGCCAATGAGTGTTTGCCCTCTTTGTTGGCAGGCTTCCGCTTCTTTGGCGCTACGTTTGTCGATTTGGGCACTTCCGCATAGGCACCGAAGCCATCTCCGTCGCCCCAGGCTTCCTCTTCCGGTTCCACCTTGGGCTTAGGTCCCGAAGGCGGAAGTGGAGGCGGTGTCATTGAGGAAGTCACTTCCTTCTGTGAGTTGATTTCATCAAACAACTCACGAAACGTTTTGGGGACTGCCTCCTCTGCGATGTCGCGGACAGGAGCTCTGCGCAATGGTTCATCGCGGTTGTGCCTTTGGTAAGCCGGTTTTGCCGGTCCAGTGGTGCCCCTCGCTCTGGATACTTCCGCTTTTGCTTCACTGCGCTCACGACGAAGCTCCGACGCTTCCTTGAACCGGCTACGCAACCAGCTCAGAAATGCGATGATGACCATCGCGAGCGGAACTACGGGAATATCGTCCATTGGGCTTGAGAAAGGGACCTAGGAATTGATTTCCTCGTCGTCTTTCTCGCTCACTTCTTCAGCGATGCTGGTTCTCATTTCAGTATCGGAGACGATGTTGCGGTAATTGGTGTAATCCATCACGCCGAGATTTCCGCTACGGAACGCTTCTGCGATGGCCATGGGAACTTCAGCTTCCGATTCGACCAGTTTAGCGCGCATTTCCTGGGTTCGGGCTGACATCTCCTGCTCGGTCGCAACCGCTGCCGCGCGGCGAACCTCGGCTTTTGCCTGGGCTACCTGTTTATCTGCTTCGGCCTGACTCGCTTGAAGCTTCGCTCCAATGTTCTCACCCACATCAACATCAGCGATATCGATCGAAAGAATTTCAAAAGCGGTGTTGGCATCAAGACCGCGCTCTAGAACACGGTGGGAAATATGATCAGGATTCTCGAGCACGTCTTTGTGAGACTTCGCTGAACCGATCGAGGTCACGATGCCTTCGTTGACCCTCGCTATGATTGTTTCCTCAGTCGCTCCACCCACGAAACGCTCGAGGTTGGTTCGCACCGTGACACGGGCACGGGCGCGTAGTTGAATTCCGTCACGTGCGACCGCGTCGATTTTTTTTCCGTCGCCGGGGCAATCAATCACCTGTGGGTTGATCGAGGTTCGAACCGCTTCGAGAACGGTTTTACTGGTTCCTTTAACCGCGAGATCAATCGCGCAAGCCCGATCGAAGATGAGCGGAATCGCCGCTTTGTCTGCTGCAACCATGGAAAGGGTTACGTCTTCAATATGACCTCCTGCAAGGTAGTGCGCTTCAAGCTGATCAGTCGAAAAGTCGAGCCCCGCTTTCGCCGCGGTAATGCGGCTGTCGACGATCATCGAGATGGGCACTTTTCGAATCCACATTGCCACGAGCGTAAGCATACCGACAGGTGCATTCGAGACGCGAGCACGAATCCAGATGCCAAAGAATTTAAACCCGATGATCACAGCGATCACCACCAAGAGAATAGCGATACCGCCAAGAATGAGTTCGATCTTCGTCATAGAATTAAGAGGGTGCAGAGAAATACTAAGGGGTGAAAGAAAATAAGTGTGATTACTGGATTTTCAGGGCCTTTTTGATAATCGGTTCAAAGACATCGGCCTGGCGCAGAAATCCAAGGTCGTTCGGGTGGGAACCATCTGTGGCTCCTTCGTGGTCGTCACCAAGGAGATCAGCTCCTTCCAGATAATGGAGATTCTTCACACCAGAGGATACGAGTTCGTCATAGGCTCGGATGAGTGCCGCACGGCTTTTTTTATGGTGCTCGCGACGGGATTTGAAAACCCAGGCATTGGTGAAAGTACGGTCCTCGACGAGAATGATAGGAGTGTCGGGTCGAATTTCCCTGAGCTGTTGCACGAGCGGAACCGTGTTGGTGGCTACTGAGTCCCCATTCATATTGGGGAGACAGTCGATGATATAGACTGAGGCATCGATCTCAGTGAGCAGTGCTCCTACCTCCGCCTCCATTTTGCCATTGCCGGAGAATCCCAGATTGAGTATCGGCATGTTGAGCCTGCGGGAGAGCAAGGCCGGGTGCGTCATTCCCGGGCGCGACGCGCAGGCTCCGTGGGTGATTGAGGTTCCGTAAAACACGATGGGCTTTTCTTTTCGCGGAGCGACCTGCTGGTAGGTTTTTCCCTCAGGGACTTCGACTTGTATCGATTTCACCCCATTGTAGAGCGGCAGATAGGCGAGATAGCTGCGCATCCCGGGGTCGAGCCCTTCAATCTTGAAGGTCACTTCCTGCCCGGATGGTCTTGCCACGGAGACCCATTTCCATTTGCCGTCATCATCCAGTGCGTAGAGATCAACACCGCTCACACCAGTGGCTGGCATGTGAGACATCGCTATATTACCCGAAGTAAGTGTGTATTTAATCGTGAGGGTAGGAGAGTCACTATTGAACCGGAATGAGATACCCGAGCTGTGTCTACTAAGATTCCAAACCGCAGGTCTCACGATTTTCTCCGCTTTCGCGGGAAGTCGATCAAAGGGGCTAGCGAGTTCTGCTCCCGCCCAGCCCTGGCCTTCGGTATGAGCCGGAGTGATTTCGTGGACAGTTGAGGGACTGGCTTTCTTGGGTTCCTCGGCAAGGGAGGTTCCTATAGAAAGAGTGAGTGCAAAGCTACAAAAAGCAATGCGCGAGAGAATTGTGCGGTGTCTCATTGGCGAGTGGGATGGAACGGTTGTCGCACTATCAATGGAAGCGTAGTAATCGACCACGTCAACTGGCGATCAGTGGTCTGGAGTCTGACCATCAAGCCAGATTAATGCCTCCTCACGGTCTTGAAACTTGTTTTCCAACTGCATATCAAAGGCCTTCTCGAGTAATTCACCGAATCCCGGGCCCGCTTTCCAGCTTCGTTCGATGAGATCGCGACCATTGATGAAACGTTTGGGCATCAGTGGTTTGCTTTCAAACTCAGTGATTTTTTCCCGAACATAGTCGTAGTTTCCAAAGTTCTGATTGCTCCCCGCGCAGTCGACGCGATGCAGTTCAAGCTCGTCATTGAATCGGTCCTTGGCGATAAAGCGTTTCAGCGTCGCCGTGCGCATTTTCTGGACATCTTTAAACTTCATGTGATTCGCGACCGCTGCCTCGACCGCATCGATCACCTCGTTGGAATATCGCAGCCGCTTCAAAATGGTCACTGCCATCTCTGAACCCAGCTTATCATGACCATTAAAACGAATCCGGTCGGCAGCTTCGTCGTAAGTGTAAGTAGCTGGTTTCGCGATGTCGTGAAACAGAACTGAAAGAACGAGCGGGAGACTCGCGTCATCGGGGAGGTGTCCCAGCATGAGGCGTGTATGTTTAAAAACATCCCCTTCAGGGTGCCACTGAGGCGGTTGCTCGCACCCTTGCAGGTCGAGAATCTCCGGAAGAACGGCTTTCATCAAGCCTGTCTCAACGAGAAGATCGAAACCGCGCTGACGATGGGGGCTTCTCCAAATTTTGTTGAGTTCCTGTTTGATGCGCTCTGGCGCGATTTGTGCGGTCTGGTGAGAGAGGGATTTAATTGAGCGTTTCGTTGCCGGTTCGATCTCAAATCCAAGCACCGTTGCAAATCGAATCGCTCTCAGCATTCTCAGGTAGTCCTCTGAAAATCGGTCCTCGGGCTCTCCGATCGCGCGAATCACTTCGGCCTTGAGATCTGCCTGACCGTTGACATAATCGATCAGTTCCCCACTTACGGGATCGAGAAAGAGCCCGTTTACCGTGAAATCCCGTCGGCTTGCGTCCTCTTTCGCCGTGGAAAAAGAGACACTGTCAGGGCGGCGTCCATCGGAATAATCCCCGTCGGTTCTAAAGGTTGCGATTTCAAAGTGAAATCCGTCCTTTTTGATGAGCGCCACCCCGAAATGGGCACCCACCGTATTAGCCCGCGGAAACAGTTCGATGACTTGGTCCGGGGTAGCGTTCGTTGCGATGTCGTAGTCACCAGGTATATGATCGAGTAATTGATCACGGACACAGCCCCCCGCGAAAAGGGCTTCGTATCCACTCTCCTGAAGTTTTTTGACGATATCGATGGCTGCTTTTTTCATCGCTTTTTTTAAGGCATGCGGATACCGAGGTCGGCAGCGGTGATATTGCGAATTCCGCCCTGTGCGGCCATGTCGTCAAAATGCCACCACTCGGATTCGATGACGCGAAAGCCGACCGAGCGCATCGTCTGCTGAAGTAGATTGACCCGCTCTGCGATCCCCGGATCGCCACCCCGGTAGTCAGATGCCGCGCGGTCAGAGAATTCGTCGAATTTGGAAGGCATCGCCACCGGAGTTCCGTCGGATTTGACGAGTGTCAGGTCAATCGAGATTCCGTAGCAATGCCAGGAAAGCCCTTTGCTCGGCGGAACTACATATTTGGGATCTCTAACTGCATTCCACAGTGCATGATGCGCTTCAGGTGGCCGCCACGCATCCCAGACTTTGATCGCATAGCCGCTTTTTCCGAGGATTGCGTTGGCCTTCTTCAGTTTTTGCGCCGTGGATCGGTGCACGAGGCAGGGCATCTCTTTGAGGTAAAGGGGCTTATTCGCCGCTGAGGTGATTTTATACCTCATGTCGATAAAGGAGCCGGGGACCTCTTTTTTGACGGAGACGAGATTGTAACGCTTTGCCTTTCTGATGATCTGACTTTCCTGATCGCCACCGAAGAAACGGGTTTGTCCGCCGGTGACGAACGGCAAGGTCAGCACGGCGAGTGCCAGAATGGCCGGAGAGATAGAAGGTCGGTTCATTGAAGAGGATGCGTGTCTCATCTTAGTCAATTTTCAGGGGCACTGCAATCGACTCAAGGGTTGATTTCCGGTTACGTATAAAAGTCACAAAGAAAGAAGCGCATTCTAGTCTCTTTGAAACTTGCCGCTTTCGAATCAATCGCTAGCATACCGGCAATGAGTAAGTTTTCAAAATTGAAGGGCCTGATTTTTGGCAAAAGCGAAGAAGAAGTTGCAGCTGAAGAAGCGGCACCGTCTCCAGCACCTGTTGCCGAGGGCGCAGAGGCTGCTGCTGAAAGTGGCGAAGCTGCTGTTGAGGCGGCACCCACTCCGACTCCAATCGAGGCGGTTGACGTTGAGGCTAATCTTACCAAGCTTGCGAGTGAGCGCGCAGAGGATCTTGATTGGCGTCGTTCAATCGTCGATCTCATGAAGCTCGTGGGAATGGACAGCAGCTATGGCGCTCGTAAGGAGCTTGCTCTCGAGCTCGGCTACTCACAGTCCGACATCGACATCAAAGGTTCTGCAGAGATGAACATGTGGCTCCACAAAGAAGTCATGAAGCAGCTCGCCGCTAATGGTGGAACTGTTCCAGCTGACTTGCTTGACTAATAGAACGACTCGATCGTTTTACTCTTTTCTTATTATTTGAAAGGCCGGTTCTCCTGAGAGGGAGGCTGGCTTTTTTTGTCGTTGAATTCGTTAGTGTTGCTATACCGCAAAGGTTGCGCCAATGGAGTGGCGCGCTTCCAGCCGCCAGATAGGAGTTAGGCAAGAGGCTACAGTGCGGAAGTTCGAAAACAGGGCTTCTGGACGGAGTCTGCGCTGCCAGCAAGATACAGTCACTCCTTGCTCTCGCCTCTCGGAGCCAAAAGCTCTAGTTCACTGTCTTCAAATAAGCCGTTAGATCAGCCAGATCTTGAGCGGTCAGCCCGAGTTGATCGGCTGATAGCATGAGTGATCCTTTGAAGTTGCCAACTTTTTCGACCTTCTCCTTCGGAATGATTTGAGTGAGCCCGCCCATCGATTGGATGATCACAGGATCCTGTCGGCTGATTGCGAGGCCATGGATAAAGCCTCCACCCTTCAGTCTGACACTCGCCCCGTTGAAGCCGTGGGCGATATCTGCTGCCGGGTCAATCACAGCACGGAGGAATGCTTCATCGCCCTGGTTCGCGACCCAGCCTCTGAGGTCGGGCCCGTAGGCGACTCCATTGCCTTCAATCTGATGGCAGGTGTAACAACGTCCTGCGGCAACCGCTCCTTTGGCGGGATCGCCTTTCAGTTTTAAAATTTCAGCGATGGGAGGAAGGTTCGATTTTTCGAGCGGCTTCGGCATCGTGATTGCCGTGATGGTGACATTGTCAGGATCGTAGATGCCGAGTTCTTTGAGTTTTGCTTCCGTGCCGAATTCTTTCCATTCTCCCCATGCTCGTGTCAGCAACCAGCGTTTCGCTGCAATATCGCCGTCCGCTGCGAGTTGGGCCATAGCATTGGCAGCGGCTTCGCTGCAGGTGAAAGCGATCGTATCAAGCGCGAGAGTGCGTTGCTCGGCGGTTAGCTTTGCGTTTCCGATTCTTTCGACGAGTGCAGGGATCGCTGCGTCCGGCTGTAGTCGCCAGGTTGCCCGGGCAAAGTTCTCGCTCCACTCCGCGGAATTGGTATCACCTGTCTTCTCGTTCAACTGTTTCCAAACGCTCTTCTCTGCTCCTTCCGCAGCAAGTCCACACGCTTCCAGATAATAGCGATCTCCTTCAGGTATCGACCCGAGCAGGGTCGTGACCCATTCCGACTTTTCCTCTGCGGAACGATAACGAAGCGATACCGCCACCTCACGACGGACGGCGGGGGATGAATCGCTCACGAGTTTCGTCATTTGCTGGTCGCTAAAGACGTATTCCGCGTTTCGCAATGCTCGGTAAGCAAGAAGTCTCTCACTTTCGCTATCACCCGGCAGCGCAGCTTCCACTTTCGCGATGCCTTTTTCTCCTGTAAAGGGGAGCAGCCAAACCGCCCTCGCTGCTACGTAGGGATTCTCTGCCTCTGAAAGCCAAAACAGTTTACTGTTCTCATGGGCTTCCGTTCCCATTGCTTTGATCGCAACAAATCCTGCATCACGGACGTTAGGAGAAGGACTCGAAAGAAGGCTCACTGGATCTCTTTTATAAGACTGGGGCGGAACAAAATCTTTCGGCGCAATCCGATAAATGGTTCCCGATGTGCTCGCGTCATTATCCCCGTGGCCGCCGACGCGAGGGTCGAACCAATCGCTCACGTAGAGGGCGCCATCCGCCCCAACGAGCACATCGGAAGGACGGAACAGGGTTCCCGGTTTTGCTTTCATGAAGTCGTAGCGCTCCATCTCAAATCCTGCGCTCTTCGGCTTGGGCTGGTAGCCGAAAATGACTTGTCCACGCGCTTCGCAGCTCAAAAGAGTCCCAATATACTTTTCAGGCAATGCCCCGTTCTCGTAAAAGGTAATCCCGGTAGGAGAGCCGCTGCCGTATACGTCGCCGGGAGGTGTCGTGCCCGGTGAATCCTGACGCCAGTGCGCTTCGGGAATGGATTGGCCGGGGCGCTGATCGGCTTGCCAGGTGCGTTTTCCATCCCGGGAAAAGAAGCCGAAGAAAGCGCCTTCCATCATCCAGCTGACGCGGCAGGCCGGAGGATCGTCGTTGTCATTTTGAAAGACATCTCCCATCGAAGTCACGGTATGCTCGTAGGAATTCCGGAAGCCGTGGCCAATCACAGTCAGTCCGGTCGTGTCGCGGTTCATGCGGGCAGCGAAGCCTCCTGTCCAGACTCGGCCATCGTCACTGACGACACCGCCCAGTTCGTGGTTGTTGTTGTAAAAGACTCCGCCGCCACCTTGATAAGGGCCGCCAATCGAAAAGGTTCTCCCGTCTCCGTCAGTGAATTTCGCGCCACAATTGCCCTGGTTGATATACCATTTTCCATCGGGACCAGCCGTGACCGAGTGAAGGCTGTGATCGTGCTGGCGTCCGTTAAATCCGGTCAGGAGCGTTTCCTTGGTGTCTTTGGTGGGATCGAATTTGAGATTACGATCCACATCCGTGTAAACGATTAAACTTGGTGGCTGGGAAACGATGATTTTATTGTCCATCACTGCAATTCCAAGGGGTGCTTCCAATTCAGGATCCTGAACAAAGGTATGAGAGCTGTCGGCCATGCCGTCGCCGGTGGTGTCTTCTAGCACTACAACACGATCTCCTTCAGGACGTCGTCCTGCGTGGCGACGATAGTTGACGCCTTCAGTCGCCCAGATTCGGCCATCTGCGTCAGAGTCCATATTTGTAGGATTGAAAAGTATCGGGCTCGTTGCCCAAACGGTGACTTCGAGATCTTCGGGAACGACGAATTGATCGGCAGGGACTTTTTGCGGCTCGAGACTGTCTGGATCAAAATTCGCTGTCGCGACTGGTTTGTTGCTCGCTTCGGAAGGCGGTGCGCTTGAGTAGATCACGAAGATTACCTCGGCAGGAGTCGATTTTCCTCCGCGAATCGCGCCACCGTCGTCGAGTGCTGCCTGGCCTTTGATTCGGGAAGCTGCTTCCGGGAGTTGATAGTGAATCACGGACGGCGCGTGTGTTCCGATCCCATCTTCAAAAGCCTTCCCGGCAACTGTGAGTGGCTTGCCAATGTAATTTTTACCCACTTTGGTTTCGCCAAGCGACTTAGCTGACTTCCATTTCAAGGAAGAAAGGGCTACCTTTTTTCCACTCTGGTAGTGAATTTCTGTGTTGAGCCAGTCGGACCAGTCGTGGGAACTGCTACCTTCATTTGAAACGACGAGATAAAGATCCTTCGTTCCTTTAAGATCGACATTGAAGTCAGTAATCCGCTCTTCAGAGCCACTCTTCATGATTGGGCTCTCGTAAAGTGCGACCGACTTTTTGTCGCTCATCGACTTAGCTTTCGCCCCGGCTTTCTTTTTCTTGGCCTCGTCTTTGGCCTCCTTTTCGGCCTCACGTTTCTTGAGCGCTTCTGCGTCTATGAACTCCGCCGGAGGCCGGGCCATGAACTCTTCAACATTCGGAAGCGGAATGATGGGGTTTGGTTTTCCGTAGTCGTCGAGATTGGCATTCAGCTGCTCTTCGGTGAGCGGCGTTGAGATAACTCCTCCTTCAGGAACCTCCATTCCCGCGACCCAGACAATGGCGTTGAGCGCGATTTTACGAAATCCATCGATCGCCCAGTTCCGGTGATAGTGACCTCCTGTAAAGCCAACGCCGCGACCGCCGTCTTCACGCTCGAGGCCCCACATTAGAGTCTGAGGTTTTCCGATGCCGTTGATGCCATTCTCGTTCCACAAATTGATGATGCGCTTAAGACGCTCTTTCGTCGGGACTGCCGTAACGAGGTCGAGGACTTGGCTGCGGTCTTTTGGAAACCGCATCGAGTAGTAAAACTCATCGTAAGCGCGCACGAGATCTGTCACTCCGTTCGAGATGGCGTGATTGGGCAGCGTCTTTAAATCCGCGACCCAGTGAGGATTGACCGACCAGCCGGTTTCGAAGGCGCCTCCAATCCAAGGGTGAAAATATTGCTCGCCCTGCTCGCGGTTGGGATGAACCGCGTAGTGCATAAACATCAGCCCGACGCCAGCCTTTGCCAGTTCGTCCGTTTTTTCCCAGCCCTGACCGACTACTTTGGTGCTGTCGGAGTAGATGATCACAGCATCGACTCCCTCGAAAACGGACTCGTCTTCCGGCCATCCTTTGATGACCTCGGCTTCGACGTCGAGATTACTTTGTTCGTTCAGTGCTTTGGCGAGGAGAGAGCAACCTGCAAAGAATTCGTGATCACCGGAAGCATGACTGCGAGGGCCTGCGAGGAAAAGGATCTTCGTTGGCTCGGCTGCTGAGACTTCTAGCAAACTGGTCGCAAAGAAGGCTAATGTGAGAAAGAAAGGAATGAATCGTTTCATAGTAAAAAGGGTCCGAAAAGAAGGGGATGAGTTAGAGTAAAGGGATTTGCATCAGAGTCAAAAGTGCGGCCGTAACGCCTTTCGCAAGATAGCGAGGTGATCGACTCGCGGCGGAGTGGGAGTATTATTTTCCGCTTTCGGACTCGTCGTCTTCTGTCGCCAGTTCGACTGGGTCTTCAATCGACCAGGCGGCAGGATTACCCCGGCGCTGAGCAGCGAGCCAGTTGAGCGCCGCCACATGAATGATCTCGTGGCCGCCATTGAAAATAGTGACACGCGTGTTGTCGTTAATTTTCTGGAATTGTGGCTGCTTGTCGCCGTAGAGGGGATCAGGTTTGATTCCCGTATCGGGAAATTTTTGAGTCTCATACCAAGTTTGAATCATGCCCGGTTCGAAGCGAGCCGAAGTCGGGACAATCTCATTCCACGCTTCGAGCGAGTGAGTGAAGGGGACACTGCCGCCATTAAAGTCATCTTCCAGTCGACTCGGGCGACCATCATTGATTCCATGATTGATGTCCAGGTTGACCTGCTTCGCGACTTCGAGCCAGGTCAGCGGGGAGCGATGTTTCGCAGCGGTGGAATGTTCAAGGCTTGAGCCCGGTGCTCCCCCGAGGACTTTCTCAATGTGTTGCGCGTAGCGGATAAAGGAAGGCCTATCGGTGCACTGTTGATGCCACTTGGCGATGTCTGAAATTCCACACCAAGCCGAGACACCTGCCCAGATCTCCGGAGCACGTGCCGCCATAAGGAGTGACGCGTGGCCTCCACCCGAGACGCCGATGCAGTAGATGCGGTCGGGATCGATATTGGTCTGAGCCTTCGCGAATTCAACCGCGCTGGTAATGTCACCCACCGCGAGATCCGAGCCGAGTGCGTCCGGTGTGTTGTTTTTGCCACGAAAATTCGGATGAATGAAAGCCCAGCCCATTTGCTGACACCAGCGCGCGTAAACCGCTTCGCCTCCCGCCTGCTTGTAATCGCTCGACCAGGTGTGGAGTGCGACGAGAAGGGGCACAGGCTTTTCTGTTTTAGCCGGAATTTCGAATAAGGCCGGTTGCTCCGTTTGATCAGCCGAGGAGAGATAAGTCACTTCTTCAACGCCTTCGGGGTAGCCGGCAATTTGGGCGAAAGCGGAGGAGGAGAGCATACAAAGTAAAATGGTTATGAAACAGCGCATTTCGAATTGAAACCTTTTCACCGCCTCGACTCAACCCTCTTTATTGAAGGATATACGCTTCAGTTCGTAGGCGCGGTCTCCCGAAACTTCTTCATCATTGCCTGATGCTTTTCCAGAAGGACCTTCGCTTCGTCGCTTTTCGGATCCATACCTTTGCGTTTCGCTCCGAGTGCCCGAATTTCCACCCCGAGGGCGCGTCTGGCATCGGCTGCTTTTACAACAGCAGGATCAATTTTTTCCTCAATGTCATCCCAGTCGTCGGTGCGGAAAATGGAAGCAGGTAGGCCTTCGCTGTTGATAAGATTCGCACCTTCTGGATTCGCGGCCCAGGCGTAGCGAACGGCGAGTGGGGCTTCTACTTTCCCATGACTGACAATTACGGTGTCTCTTCCCGCGATAGTTGCGTCAGCCCAGTGCCAGACTTTATCCTTCCCTGCGATTTCAAATCGAGCGAGGTCCTTTTCGTCCCGACTCTTCAAGCCTTCGCCTGCCTGATCAAAGGTGATGTGCATCGCGCCGTCTTTGATTGCGTTGGAACGATAGAGCGGACCTGAGTAGGTGATATCCTGCCCGTAGTCTTTCGCAAGCGCCCAGAGCGCGAGACGTTTTCCGACGTCGTGCTTGTTTTTCGGGTGGATGTCCTTCGCGTCGCCAATATCGTTGATGATCGCCATGCCGGTCTTCGGCGTCGTGTCGAGAACGAGGCGCATGCGATCCTGCAGGAGGGGCCACGGATCATTGTTTCCCGGTTCGGTCGCGACCTCTTTGAAGTTCGCCAATTGCACGTGGTAAAAAGAGAATTCATCATCCCAACGGGCACGCCAATCGTTGATCATGAGGGGAAGGCTCTCATCGTAGGGTACAGCGCCCACTTTCGCATTGCCTTCGCCCTGATACCAGATCGCTCCGCGCATCGTGTATCCAGCGAACGGATTGATCATCGAAGCGAAAAGAACGCCGGGCTTGCCTTCGGTGTCGAGCGGACGCTTGCGCGGCTGTGGCTTTTTCGCGAGTCTCTTCCTTTCGTCTGCAGGTTGTTTCTTCCACTCGGCGAGTGCGGCTTCCCACTGATCGAGGCGGGTTTCGTAAGCGGCTTGTGCGGTGGCCTGATTGTAGCTTTCCTCTGCTTTGAGCACCGCGTCGACAAGTAACTTGGAGCCGGGGTGAGTGCTGAGTGCTTCCCGGCTCGTGAACGTTTCGACAGGCTTCCCGCCCCAGGCTGATTTGATCATTCCGATAGGGATGCCAAGTTCTTCGTAGAGATGCTTCGCGAAGAAAAAGGCGACGGCCGAGTATCCGGGAATGGTTTCCGGAGTGGCTGCGGTCCATTCGCCCTCGATGTCATGCTGTGGTTCGGTTGCGGTCACGAGCGGGGCGCTGAAGGTGCGAACGCCGGGGAGATTGGTTTTGGAGATCATCTCCTTGTAGGCCTCCACGCGGTCCATCGGGAAATACATGTTTGACTGGCCTGAGGCAAACCAGACTTCGCCAACGAGAACGTCTTTGATGACTCGCTTTTCGTCGCCTGCCTGAATCGTGAGCTCTGCTCCGTTGGCGTCAGCCTTGCCCGTTTCGATTTCGACTTTCCAATGTCCGTCTTTATCAGCCTTTGCGGTGGCTGATTCACCTTTGAAGCTGACTTTAATCTCCGTCTTCGGTGAGGCTTTCCCCCAGATCGCGGCGGGTCGTTCCCGTTGCAAAACCATGTGGTCACTGAAAAAGTGGGGAAGCGACAATTCAGCGATGAGGCTGGAAGTCGAAGAAAGGCATAGAGCCAGAGCGATGAGGATCGATTTCATAGCAAAGGTGTAGCGGTTTGGGTGACCGAGGGCAATCGACGTAATTGAGTATTTACCAAGCTTCAGGCCTCACTGATTGTCGATTTCGAGTGCAAGCTGGTGAACTTTATCATCAGTGATCGGCACATTGTAGGTCTGACTCCAGGTCTTAGTGCCGGCATCGTAGTCGGTTTGCCAGAAGTCATTTCCGTGGACGCTTTGGTCGAGGGTTTTCCCATCCACGGTGAGGACGTAACTGCTGTGGGATTTGAGATTGGAAAAGGTGAGGGGAACATACCCGATTCCGCCTTGCAAGGTGAATGCTGCTTTTTCATCCTGCGCTTCGATGGCGATGTTGGGATAGCGGTGAATCAATTTTCCTTTTGAAACATCGGCGACACGGTGATTCCCTTTCGCCTCGCGATAGATTGTCTCCCAGCCGTTCGGGTGTTGTGTCAGGGCTTTGCGTAGACTTTCGTTCGGGCCGTAGTAATCCTCCGGAGTTTGCGGAGCGATGATGTGTTCGATCGTGGCTTCGATGTAGTCACCGGTTTCAAAACGAGCCAAGTCGGGCGGGGGAAGGATGTCGATCGTGGATGATTCCTGTTTGTGGCGAGTCAGGCCGCGCTCGGCAATCCATGGGCGGGCTTCTTTTCCGCCGAGACGTGCTTTCCACTCGCGAATGACAATGCCGCGATTCGCCCACGCACCACTCTCGTGAGGCTTGGTTGATTCTCCTTGATGCAACGAGATCCATGGGGTTTTCCCGCTTCCTTCTTTGGGTTGCGTTTGGTAGATGTCGCCGCCCCATTGAGCTTTCCATTCCTCCTTAACTCCTTCGTTGTCACCGAAGGCGAATGCTTTTTCACGCGTCGAGTTGTAGGTGTCAGACCCCACTTGGAAAATAACGAATCGCGAGAAATCGGTCGCCGCGTTGACGTCCATTCGGATGCGGTAGGTTCCGCGGATCAAATCATCGGTGCGAGCGAGGCTCACGGTTTCACGGTGAGTAATATTCGGTCCTGCCTTTCCTGAATAGGTCACTTCCGTGAGGCATGGCCCATGACGGATATACACGGCCTGCATTGAGGAATGAGGAATCCGGTTCTCCTCGTGGTCAAAAAGCCGGAGGAAATCGCCGCCTCCGATATTGTTGGTCCAGCTCCACTTCGGAGTTTTGCCCATGGACGTCACCATGAACGGGCGGACGTCGGTGATGCTGGTGTTGGCCTGGGTCTGCTCGGGCTCGTAGCAAATGCTCTCGCCCCACGACCCAAGCGCGCTTTGATCCCAGCGCTGATTGCCGCCCCAGCCAATGAGACTGAGCTGGGCGTGAGAAGCGGCAGGAACGCCACCCCAATTTCCGTAGGCGATCGTGAGCTCGAGGCTCAGGTTAGACTTCGCGGGTATCAGTACCTGACTGATACCATGGAACCACATTTCCGCGTAGGTGCCGCCTTCGGTGTCGTTGTGCCAGTTCTTGCTCAACTGCACGGGGATGCCGGTGGGGTTTCCGTCTGTATCGCGAAGCATTGCTGAAATGCCGGTAATAGGTGAGCCTATTCTCTGGCGAATGCCACGGGAGGTTTTTTCGAACATGAGTCGTGCCATCTGCTCGACCGATCCGGGATTCGATAAAACGAGCGTCACTCGCTCAACGGCGTCATTCGAAGGAGCGGGAACTCCTTCCGGCAGGATGGGGTCAATGCCATCGAGACTGATGCGATGCCAACCGAGTGCCGAGTCATAGGTCACAGGGCGCGCTTCATTCTTGGCGATCTCAGTAGCTTCAACGGTGATGGAGGAAGTAGCTTCTGATTTTGAAAGTGATTCAGGATGGAGCGAGAGTGCTACTTGATTGGCCTCGTCCGACCAGGTCGTGGACGGTGGGAGTGTCCATTTTTCAGTGAGTTGTTTCCCTGAGGTGGAAAGGTTGATCTCCATGGATGCATCCGTCCACTTCTCCCGGAGCTGGCGCATCGATGCCCGAGTATTTTCGCGGAAGGTCCACTCTTGCACTGGATTCAGCGCGGGACGTTTCAATTCGGGTTTGTTGAAGTGCTGGCGAAACTCTTCCAGTTTCAAGACCCGGTCGTAGTAGCGCACTTCATCGATGACTCCACGAAAACGGTAGCCGTCGCCAAAGTTGTCCCCGCGCCGTCCGAAGGTGATCGGAGCCGAGTTTTGAACTCGTTTTTGATCGATCTCTTTCTCAGCCGAGAATTGTCCGTTGGTATAAAGGCGCAGGGTTTTCCCATCGTAGCTGATCGCAAGGTGATTCCATTGATCGAGTTTAAGTGAACCGCTCGATTCCGGCTGTAGGCTACGAGAATTCTCACGACCTCCGCCGGGATTGAAGTGGACTTCAGGGATTGCACCCGGTTTAAGCAAGATCCCTACATGGTCATTTGCGAGTTCGTTGTTTCCCCGGCAAATTAGCCAGGGTGAGTTTTTGCCCGCTTTGAAGTCAGTCGGAATAAAGGCCCAAAATTCAATCGTGAATGAATTCGTCGTCAACGCGGGATCAGCGGGAATGATAAACTCATTTTCCCCAGAGAGTCCAAAGCCACCCCTGACACGCCCAAAAGAATCTTCGCCCGCAGCGAGGGGGAAAATACCGGGACGTCCCGTGAGAATAAGGCCGAGCCTATCCGTCCACGCGGCGGTCTCGAGTCGCATTTCTGCATTGAGCACCGTCCCATCCTTTGTCTGGAAAACGAGATCAGTGATGTCGCCGCGCTGGAAAAAACGCCCTGACTCAATCATTCGAGGTCCTGTATATCGCTTCCATTCGCCGCCATTGGTTCCCTCGTAGACTTTCCCATCCACAGTGACCGTCAGTGCGAGGTCTGCAGGTGGCAGCTGGAAAAGTGCTTCCTTATCGGCCTCGGGAGAGAGTGGGCCAAAGTGGGGAATCGTCAGACTCGGCGTATCAAAAACGAAGCCAAAATGTCCTGTTCGAATGCAGCGATGCCAACGGGCTTCTGGAATGATTCCCGGAAAGCCATCCCGCCACCACATCGAGGTATGATCCTCCGCCAGGGGCATCGATTCCGCGAGGTTAACTGTCGTTTGTCCCTGGACAGAAGGAGTGATCAGCTGCGCTAAAGCCAACGCCACCCCAGATAGTTTATTTTTCATCACTGAATTTTCCGTTAGATACGCTTCTGTTTTACCTCAGGGCGTTCAACCCTGTAGAATGGCTGACCTAACCCTGTTGGTCGTTCTTCTGTTAGGCTCGTTCGGAAATGGCTGCCACGCTTTTTCAGGGGCGAAAGAGTAACTTGGGAATCATGTCAGAATTCGGGTCACGAGCTGGTTCAAAACGAGCTTCGGATCGAGGCTCGTTGTTACGAGTCGCAAATTGGCTTCGAGGCAGGCATCCAGAGCCACCTTCAGTTCGGCGACAGTGAAGCGATTCGAGATCTGCGCAGCGAGGAAAAGGGGATAGGCCGAAACATTGCCGTCCTTCTTGCGCGGAAGGTGGGCCGTTTCGGATTTGGGAAGGGCATCAATCGCTTTTTGGAAGGGTTGAAAGCTGCGCCCGGGGCGAAGGCCATGTCGTTCGATGAGATCACGCGCGTGGAGGAGGCTGCGGATCTTGGGAACAATCGATGCAAGAAGGATTCCTACGGCGCTCTCGCCCTGGCTCAACTGACGCCCAATGAGATCGAGCGCTTTGGGGAGGTTCTTCCTCGCAATGGTATCCCCGATTTCAAAAATGACGCCGATATGGCTCGAGGCTGCAATCCGGCTGATGTCTTCTTCCGTCGCCGGCTTGCCGCCAACATAGAGAGAGAGCTTTTCAATTTCGCTGTCGAGCATGCGCGTCTCTGCTCCAACCATGAGCACAAAACGTTCGAGGGCATCGCCTTCGAAGGTCAGCCCAAGCTCTTTGGACTTCTTGTTCACGAGGCTCATGACCTGCGTTTCCCAGCCTTGCTTGGAGATGTCGACTTTGTCAAAGATCTCAGGCTTGGTCAGCTTGCCGATTTTCTTATAAAAGACGCGTCGTTTGTCCACATCGGTCGCTGAAATGATGACCTGGACCTCCGGTGGCAAGCCCGCTTCGAGCACGTCTGTCAGCGCTTCGACGGCACGGAGAGTTGTTTCGGCTTTACCGGTCTGAGTGTCACTGAAGAAGGTCGCGCCCTGGAGCCAGACGACTTTTTCCCCACCGAAAAAGGGCAGTGTCTGGATCGCTTCGATGGTGCGGCCTACGATCTGTGAGGCATGCTCCGCATTGTCTGCCGCACCCGCGATGACCTCGAGGCCAAATTCATCGTCTTTAGGCGCTATGTTACGGGAAAGCAGTAACGCGCCTTCTTTGATGCGAGCCTCGTCGGTTCCGAAAAATGCATGAATGTTGGAAGATCCTGCCATGGACAGGAAGAGATAAATCGATCTCGCTCATTCCGCAAGAAGCGATACCGATGGGTTATTGGAAAAGAGGGTTCCCACTGTAATTCCAAAGGGAGTCTCAAGAATCACTCTTGTTCGCTTCGTTGATTAAGTGCTTCACGGCCTCTTTGAGTTCCGCGGGCACCTCCGGCGGCGTGGAGCATCGCGGTCCATTTTCGAGAAAACTGCTGAGACTTTGACTGGCGGCGCCTCCGCCACCGTGGGGGTTATGCTTGTGGGTATACCAGAGTAGCTCTGCCGTATAGAGGTGAACGCCGTCATACCCCCATCGATCTTCGTTCCATTGCCAGTCTTGTTTGCCAGAGCTCATTCTTTCAAGAGGTGCCTTTGCCGGATTACTCCAGATTTAAAATGATGCGATTCTGAAATTCGGTTTCACCCGGTGTATTGGGAGATGCCTTCAGTGTTTTGTTTTCCACCGGAGCAGGGCGTGAGCTGTTGATGCTGTCGTCGGGGAGGCCGCCTTTATCTTCCATCCACTCAATCAGACTGAGAGAGCGACCCCAGGCGAGAGATTTTCCACCTTCCTGATCTGGCGCATAGTAGCTCGTCACCGTTATCTTCTTCTTGTTGGTGAGGAGAAGATACTCCGATATTTGCATGAGTGCCGGTTCCGCAAAACGGTCGATCGACACGGGATCAGATTCCTCGAAAAGGTCGTCAGCGGGAAGCACGATGCGAGCTCTTGCTGCGGATTCGGCAATATTAAGCTCGCGGCGCAGTTCCGCGAGACGTTTGATTGTCGCGACACTCTGGGGTGGTCCTTTCAGTTCAACGCGCTGAATCGCGATCACTTTCGAGCCGTCCAGTTTTTGGTCCTTCACCGGCTGGGTGGAAGAGGTGATTGTCGCTTTCTGACTCAGCATCGGAGCCGTGGGTTGCTTCACCCGTGAGAAGGTGCTCGACCCCTTGAAAGCGGGACTGTTTACCGGCGGTATCGCGCTGGTCGTCGTTGTTGAGGCGCTGTCGAGAGACTTGGCAGAGTTTGCGGGGATTTTGACCTGAGCTTCGCACTGGCCGATCCAGGCGAGGACGATGGCGGCGATCGTGAGAAAAGTTGGGGTGCTTAGTTTCATGCCTGTGCTGGTTGAGTGTCTATCTACAGTTGCCGCAGATTTCGGCAACGTGACATCCGTTTGACGCAGGGGGCAGCCAATCCATGCGGAGATGACTTTAAACTATAGTTTATCCCGCAGTTCTTTGAGACGTCTGACATGCGCTGGTTGCTCGCGTTGAAGCGGCTCTCGCGGGAGATCCTTGAGCGTGGTTGTGCGGCATTTGCGTTATGTCCTGTCTTGGGATATCAAAATGCTCGAAGAAAGAAGTCACGGCCCTTATCTACAAATGCGGTGCGATCCTGCATCGGTAACGCGAAGAGATGCAGGCAATATGCCTACACTGCGCCAATATGCAGGAACTCTTTCCTGCATATTCTTTCCACTTCCAAGCGTTCGCTCAGAGTCCTACCCTTTAAAATCAGGCCAGAATTCCTTCTTCTTCTCAAGGGAGAACTCAGGCTCAGCGCTATCGTCCTGATAATGCTCGCGGAGATCCTTGAGCGCTTCTTTCATCTCGGTAACGAGCGCTTTGTCAGCGGTTTCGTAGATGTTGGTGAGTTCGTCAGGATCTTCCTGCAGATCGTAGAGCTCCCACACACCGAACTGATAGAAGCTGATCAACTTGTAGCGTTCGGTCCGGATGCCGTAGTGACGTGGTACCATGTGAACGCTTGGATACTCATAGTAGTGGTAGTAAATCGAGTCACGGAAGCTGCTTTTGTGCTCGCCTTTGAGAAGAGGGACAAGTGACTTGCCCTGAAGATCCTCCGGGATTTCAGCACCGGCCATGTCGAGAAAGGTGGACGCGTAATCGAGGTTCTGAACCATCTGCTGGCTTCTCGAACCTTTCTCGGCGTTGCCGGGCCACTTCACGATGAGAGGCATCTTGAGAGACTCTTCATACATCCAGCGCTTGTCATACCAACCGTGGTCTCCGATGTAGAAACCCTGATCGGATGAGTAAATGACGACGGTGTTCTCGTCGAGGTCGAGCTCCTTGAGTGTATCCATGAGCGTCCCGACGCTTTCATCGACGCCCTTCACGCAACGAAGGTAGTTTTTCGCGTAGCGCTGATACTTCCAGCGCACGAGATCGTCACCGGTGAGATTCGCTTTGTGAAAAGCTTCGTCTTTGGGATCGTAGGCGGCGTGCCAGGCTTTCTTCTGCTCAGCTGTCATCCGCTTCATATTGTTCCAGGCTGACTTGTCCTGACGTTTCTGCGTGTCGACGCCTTCGAAATCGGCGGTGAGGTCGAGGAAAAGGTCGTAATTGATATCCATGTGGTTATCGATCTCGAGCTCCTGATATTTGGCGGCAAGCGTGTTGTCTTCCCACTTGTCAAAAAGGGTAGGAGGCTCCGGCATGGTGATATCATCGTAGAGGTGCAAGTGGCGCTCGGCTGGCATCCAGTTGCGGTGGGGGGCCTTATGCTGAACCATGAGCATGAATGGCTTGTCTTCCGTGCGCTGTTCTTTGAGCCACGTCACCGCGAGATCGGTCACCACATCGGTGCAATGTCCCTCGATCACTACTTTCCCTTCCGGTGTGAGCATATCGGGATTGTAGTAAAGTCCCTGGCCGGGAAGCACTTTCCAGTCATCGAATCCCTGGGGCTGTCCTTTGAGGTGGGATTTTCCGTAGATGGCGGTCTGATAACCGACTTCTTTTAACAGCTTGGGAAAGGTCTGCTGATTCCAGTCGAACGAGTTTCCATTGTTCATGAAACCGTTCTTGTGGCTGTGCTTGCCTGTCTGAATGACGGCGCGGCTTGGGCCACAGATCGAGTTGGTGCAGAAGCTGTTTTCAAAAAGCATACCCTGAGAGGCGAGCTTATCGATGTTCGGAGTCGGGTTCACTGACTTGAGCCAGCCATTGTAAGCTCCAATCGCGTGAGGCGCGTGGTCATCCGAAAAGATGAAGACAATGTTAGGGCGTTCCTCCGCCTGAGCGAATGAAACGAGCCCGACAGCGAGCAACAGGGGAGCAATCAGTTTTTGAAGCATCCACCTTTATCGCGCGATGAGCGATGCGCCGCAAGGGAATTTAGACCGGGGGATGTGGCAGGAACACGCAAAAATAGATCGGCAAACATTTTGCGGTGAGGCGTGTCTTATTTCACACCGGGGAGTGAGCCGTATCCAACAAGGCTTTTCTGGTAGCCGGCATTCAACTTGAAAACATCGACTCCGGCGCCTTTGAGACCCTTTTTCTTTTTGCCTCGGGCACCGAACATATAGTGGCTTCCGCTATCGCCCTGACCGAGGTAGACCATTACATGTGAAACTTTGTGCCCCGATTTGTAAGTGCCTCCCCAGAAAATCAGGTCGCCGGGTTTGATTCCTCTTCGACCTCCCATGCTCGCGGGGATAGTTTTCGAATGATTGAGTGTTCGATTCTTTTTCAGCCAGTCATATTGGTGATAGCTGGTTCGGGGCATATCGGAAAAGCCGAGATCCGCGAGGAGGTATTTCATTGTAGCAGAACAATCCATTCCGCCTTCGGAAGGGTGATTACCTCCAAATTTATAGGTCAGATTAAACTTCGCCAGAGTCTCTGCACGCTGGCGCACCACTGCGATGAATTGCAGCATGTCCTCCGATGGCTTGCCGGACTGGAAGAAGCCATTCGAGCTCTTTTCAGAACGAGGAAATTTGTAGTCCGAATAGGGAAGCTCGTAGGTAGTTTTCTTCCAAAAGGGGCGCTTGTTGAATGACGCCAGTTGCGGGGCGGAGGCTCCTTGCCGAATGCCAACATCAGAAGCGGACTGTGGCGGAGACAGTGGGTGCGTGGGTTTCTTGCTCTTTTTGAACAAACCTGCTTCAGAATCCGTCGCAGAAAGGAGAAGAAGTGATAGCAATAGAACGGGTAAGTTTGAACTCGTCTTCATAATAACTTATTATAACTTATAAAATTACCATAATGAAAAAATACTTTGCAAGTCCTGATTATTTGGCTCGACCCGAACAGTGTTTTGTCGATTTGATGGCTTCCAGGCCCTCTGGGGTGGCTCCTGTACGGGCCAGCGGCTCGGTATGGGCGGGCTCAGCCCTCTGACTCGGTCTTCTTCATCTTCCTCATGAGGTAGTGTTCAGCAATGTGCATGAAGTAGTCAGCAGCCGTCTTGAGCGACATGAAAAAAATCAACATCCAGCCACCTGATGAAATCGCTCCGCCAATAATTATGGTCAGGTGCATGGGGATGATCCTGAGATAGGGGAGAAACATAATCGTTCCAATGTTCGGGCGATGGGCCAGATCGGCTTCGACATTTTTGCGAAAGGAAAACCAGTGACTGAGTAAAAAGCCAGCTACAGCAAAGAGAATCCAGCAGAGTTCGTAAGTGAGTGATTTCTCCCCTTCAAGCGATTTGATGAAATCGGAGGCATCGGTTCCCAGAAAAACCAGATAGACGAAGTGAAAGAATCCGTAGTGCACCGCAAAAAAGGAAGCTGTCTTGGTTTTTCCTTTTTTGTTCTCCGGAACTCGGCGGTCATTGAACGCGAAGCCTTCTGTCGAAAACTTTTTTAACGTCAGGATTCGGGCGACATTAAATGCACCGATAATCACACTCTGACACCAGTAGACGACCAGCAAGGGGTAGAGTGGCCACCCTTGAAACAGCGCGAGCAGAATCGCAAAGCCATTGCTCAGCAGAATCGCCTTACCTGAATAGTCAGACGATTCTGTTTCTACTGACGAATGGTTCGTCAAAGCGGTTTGAATCCGGATACTTACTCAGCCTCAGCCTCTTCGACTGACCATTGGCCCACTTGCCCCACGTCTCCGCGAATAAAAACGAGCACCATGGGATCCTCTCGCTTCGACTTCTCATCCGCCATCGGACGGCAGGAGCCCGCAAGAACGTAGCGGCCGTCGAGGGTCGTGACCTGAGTGGAGATCTTCATGCGATGAAAAATGGGCATGCTGATTTTTAAAGTGTCAGGACTTTCAGCGCTGAACAACTCAGAGTGTCCATTTAGCTTAATAATTTCAGGTGCCAAATTCAGATCGATTGTCGTGGCATCAGCACCTAAAACAGGATCGACCTCGAGAGTAATCCCTAGGTTTCTCGTTTCAAACGCGGCGGGATAGGGGCCGGACTCTGGCAACTTCGCCTTTTCTCCCAACGTCAGGGTGCTCGGCATACTCGGAGGGCTGGTTTCTGTTCCATAAATATACTCGTCGCCTGATTCCGTTTTCGCGCGCTGACCGGAACGAGCCGTTACCACTGAGGTTTCAAGAATCGTTCCCCGTTTGTCATGCAACCATTCCTGAACTGTTTTGCGCAAAGCGGTCGCATCGCCATTGAGTCGATTATCGAGAAGCCAGTCGCTGAAATTGAGATGCTCGACTTCGATGAACTCGACGATGACGTGAATTTGCTTTTCGCTGTTTTCTAAAACGCCATTCAGTGCCTTTACCAGTGTGGCGTGATGCTTCTCCGTTGCGCGCAAGACGAGTATTCTGGTGGCAGGATTGTAAACCGCACTGACTCCATCTGAACCTGTCTCAATTCCGAGTGCAGTCAGCATTTCATCTGGTGCTACCTTTTTAAGCTCACTGCTCTTTCCCGAGGGGGCAAAGAGATCGGCAGAGAGATTCTCTCCATTGACTTTGAAGGAACGAAAGAAAGTCGCAGGTACGGAATATTGCTTGGTAAACAGTGGCTCATTGCTCTTCTTTTGAGGCGTTTCCTTCTTTTCCGCGGTTGGTTTTTTGGCAGGCTTTTCCTGGGCGTGCAGCAAAGGGAAAAAGAAGAGGGTAGAGAATGCGAGGATGACTGGTTTCATTAGAGTTGGCTTGTGTGAGAGGATTCTGAGGGGGATGGCAAATGGATGTCAGCACGAAGAAAAAACAGGGACGTTGCGTGGGCTTTTTTTTGGCGCTCTGAAGGGGAACGTTCTGCTGGTCGGCTGCCCAGAAAACCGTAGGATCCCCGGGGCAATGATATCGTGGTCCTGATGGCAGGTGCCTTCCCGTCCGATTTGAAAGTGCTTTTGCTGGCCTTGAAAAAGGTCGGATTCAACCGGATGGAGCATTCGTGTGAGTTCGGTTCAATTGTTACGGATGCTTCCATGTCGGTGCAGGAGTGTTCCGCTGGCAGGAGCGCTTCGCCTTTATCGTTGATCTTAATCTGCTGCGATTCGATTTTTGAAGAGGTCCCGCTCCTCACTTGCAACGTCGTTGTCTCAGCGATTTGGGCGTCGCCCATCTTCACCCAGATTTGTGCGGATTCCCGCAAAGGTGAGGCGGCATCAGAGAGCAAGGTGTTCTCTGTGATCCAACGCTTATACAAGAGGGTGGTGACATCAATCCTTTCGAGAATCAAAGTAGCACTCAATGGCGTTTTCAGGGCGCGTTCCGGAGCAGGCGCGTCTAATACCGAATGGGCCCGCAGGGGTTCGTCTCCGTGAGAACCGGTTCCTGCGCATAAAACCGCCACGGTCACTGCGGTGGCAGTGACTAATACGGTTCGGTGAGACTGAAACTTCATCCCCGGGAGTATTTTAAACCACAGCTCGGAAGGCAAACCAATTCGCCTGTGAGTCCGGTGCCTTTAAATCCACATCTATTCAGTCGGTGCGGGCCTTGGTATCGCCGTCTTTTCCCGCCTCCACCCTATATCCGTCCTCGCCCTTTTGCTTGCTCTGCTCCTCCGTTGATTGCAGATTGCCGAATGATTCGCCGATCGCTTTTTTCCCTCTGTTCCTTTCTTGCCATTAGTTCGTCTCTCGCGGCTGAGAAAAAGAACGTCCTTCTTATCTGTGTCGATGATCTTCGTCCCGAACTGAACTGCTACGGCGTCGACTACATTCAATCGCCCCACATCGATGCTCTTGCTGCTCGAGGACGCACCTTTACCCGCCATTACGTTCAGGCTCCGACTTGCGGTGCCTCACGATTTACGCTTCTCACCGGTAAATACGGAGGCTCTAACAATGACGCCCTTTTTCATCGTGCTAAAGACATCGCGGGGAAGGCTAAGCCAGTTGATCCCAGCATGCCCGCCTGGTTCAAGCAGCATGGATACACCACCGTCTCCGTTGGAAAAGTATCGCATCATCCCGGAGGACGTGGGGGACCTGATTGGAATGATCCTGCGATTCCCGAGATGCCGAATTCCTGGGACCGACATCTCCTGCCTGCTGGGCTTTGGCAGCATCCCCGGGGCTGGATGCACGGCCTTGCCAATGGACAGATTCGAACGAAGAACGCCAAAGAGATGGACGTTTTTCAGGCCCTCAAAGGCGACGATGACATTTATCCTGACGGACCCGCGGTCGACCTCACTCTCGAACAACTCGAAAAGCTGGGCAAAGCGAGCGCTGAAAAATCCTTCTTCCTTGCCACGGGGATATTGCGGCCGCACCTGCCATTCGGGGCGCCGGCAAAATATCTCGAGCCTTATCGTGATGCCACTCTTCCCGCGACGCCGCACCCCAACAAGCCCGATGGAAAAACCACCTGGCACGGGTCAGGGGAGTTCATGAAATACAATCGCTGGAAAAAAGACCCTAACAAGGATGCTGATTTTGCTCTCGAGGTGCGACGTCACTACGCCGCCTGCGTCACCTATGCCGATGCTCAAGTTGGCCGAATCATTGCGAAGCTCGATGAACTAGGTCTGCGTGAATCAACCGTCATCGTCCTCTGGGGAGATCACGGCTGGCATCTCGGAGAACATGGGATCTGGGGAAAACACGCTCTTTTCGAGGAGTCTCTCCGTTCACCGCTCATCATTTCCTATCCCGAAATCAATGAGCCTGGAGCTCAGGCCGAGGGAATCGTGGAAACGCTCGACCTTTTTCCCACGCTGACGGACTTGACCGGAATCGAAACCCCTGGCTTCGTTGACGGGAATTCCTTGCGTCCCATCCTCGATGACCCCGAAGCACCGGGACACGATGCCTTCGCTTACCGTAAAGGGATGCGGACGATTCGAACCGACTCTTATCGATTGATCGAGCACTCGAACGAATATTCAGAGCTCTACGATCACCGCAAACCCGATGCAGAAACGCGCAATCTAGCCGCGGTGTTACCCGAAGTGGTGGCAGAACTTCGCCGTAAAATAGCGAAACAACTGCCATCCTCGCCGAAGTAAGGAGCTTTCTCCTTTGCGAGGGAAAGCTGGACGTGATCAGCGAAGGGAGTCCCTCAGCTATTAGATCAGTTCGAAGGGGACCAGCACCCCGATAACGATCGCCGAAACGCAAAGAACGGCAACGACAAGACCACTAAGGATGGCGATTCCAAGAATAGAAGCGCACATCCCAATGATGTGCTCAGCGACTCCATGAGGCTTGTGAGCATGGGTGCTAGCAGCCTTTCGTGCGGATTCTGCGACCTTGCGTAACTCCGGGCAAGAGGACGAATCATCAATGAGTTTGGTGAGACGCGAAGGCGCCGTTTCGTTTTCGCTGCATTCAAAGGTAGGACAAAAGCGAACCGAAAGCTCCTTCGATTTGAATATGACCGGAGACCATTCCTCCTCAGTCTCGTAAGCTTCCAGAAAGGACGCATACAAGTCGTCACCGCTCTCGCGCGGGCAGACAGGTAGTTTTGGCTTGATCATATATAGAATCAACAAAAAAAGACATAACTAGTCAACGGGCACCGGAATATATTTTTTATAAATTTAATCAAAGTTAATCAATAAATAATCTGAATTAGTGATTTGTTAGTCCTTATCAAACTCCTTAAATTGCTAATCACGCCGTTTGCTGTATGGCGCGTCTCGGGATATAAATCGAGTGTGATTAGGCATCATCGTATTCGCCTGTCAATTTTCTTGAGGAAACTGAAGTCGTTTTGATATGGCCGGCTCGGTTCTAATCGCTCAGGTTTTTGTGCCTACGGAGACTCCTCGCGAGAATCGAAAAGTGACTGGAGCGGCACAGGTGATAGAAAACGGGTGACACCATTCAAAATCTGGTTGAATGAACCGTGTGTCACCGCAAGGTTAACAATGAAAAGGGGCTGTAGCTCAGTGGTTAGAGCAGGGGACTCATAATCCCTTGGTCGTGGGTTCGAACCCCACCGGCCCTACTTGTTATCAACGAGTTACAAGGTTTTCGATCCAAGGGGGTTATAGGCCTAGGGCAATTATAGGGCAATCTGGGAGCGGTTTTCCTCCGTATCTCGGGGCACTGGCTCGGATGTGACTGGAGTTTCATTGAAAGCAGGGCATTCCAAAATTTGAGATTGTGGGGGGGTGATGCATCCTTTTGACTCTCAGCCAAGTTTTGCAATGAAGCCAAGCCCAGTCCTGCAGGAGGTGCTTGTTTCATGGAAACAACAATTCTGAAAAGAATAATAAGGCCGTTGATTGAGAGCAAATCGAGCTTTGTTGCTCGATACGAGTATCACAGTGAGGCTGGATGATGATGGTTCATCGCTGGAAAGCAAAGTTGATAGAATAATTGGCTCAGTCTACTGCAGTTGCGAAAAATGGGAATGGCAACGGTCATTGGGCAAATCGTAAATCGCTACCGCTCGTTCGTGATTTGCTTGAATTGGGCGGCGGGGTAGGGCTTACATTGAGCCTTCCTCATTCATTCGGTGGACGATGTCCGAGTCTATTAAGCAACGCAGCTTCTTCGGTGACGTTTGCGAACTGATGGGGTACCTTTTTCATGTCGTAGACATCGTTACCTTTTCCGCACTATTCCATGTAGTGCCAATTCGCGGCGCGGGTTCCACTGCTCGATTCGCTGTGGTAGAAGCTCAGTTCAGTTTTGATGGAATTCGATTCCTATCAGAGAGTTGCTGTCGGGACGAAAGGTGTTTCTGATATCCTGTAAAAATAAAAAACTGTGAAACACTTCAAACAGTTGTGACGAGTTAGTTTGCAAAGAGAGAAAGCTTCCAGTTTGATTTGAAAAGCGAATACCAGAAACATGCCGAATTCTACGATTTCGTGCATGAGCATCAAGCGCCACTGCGTGGGTTCCTTCGCATGCTGGGCGTAAATCAGGATTCGGTCGATGATCTCGCTCAGGAGACTTTTATGATCGCTTTCCGTGAACTTGACCGATTCGACCGTGCTCGCGATTTTGGGAAATGGCTCCGCGGGATCGCTTTGAACGAAGTTCGGAATGAATCCCGGAAGAGTGCTCGTCGCGGGCGAATTTTGAACGACGAAGTAACGCAGCACCTGATGGCTGTTCTTGAGTCGGATCAGGCAGCGAAACATTTTGAGGAGGGGGAATTTCGGGCCTTGCGGGACTGTATTGCTAGCCTTCCGGAAAATTGCCGACTGCTGATCACGGGACGCTACTTTGACGAATGGAACTCCACCATTCTGGCCGACAAATTCGAGATGTCGGCCACTGCGGTGAGGCTCACCCTGATGCGAATTCGGCGCCAACTCAAAATCTGCATTGAAGAAAGATTGCCCAATGCCTGACGAAATAACAAACCAACGCTTCGATGAGTTGCTCAGCGAATATATCGAGGGGCGCATGAGCGAGGAGAGTGGCAGTGAGTTCGCCGCCCTGCTAAAGGCCGACCCAGTGTACACTGAGATGTTGTTGGAGCAGCTAATGATGGACGCCCGACTGGAGCAGTTTGAATCCGAGAGGCACAGCGCAGAGCACTTTGTTGCCGGGCTGGCTGCCACCTTCGCTGCCGAAACTACCGGGCCAGCTTTTGTTGATCGGGTCATGGAACAGGCGGGCTCGGGAGAGGCGACCGGTCCTTCGGTGGCTGAAGCGAATGTGGCCCGGAGCTTTCCAACAATGGCAGCATCTCTTGCCGGAGCTTTGCTGGTTGGAGTATTCCTCGCGATCGGAATTGGATGGTGGCAAGGATCGTGGGACGACGCTGCAGGAGAACCGGCTATTGCCCGCTTTGGTGAGTTGAATAATTGCCGATGGGTTGCCTCAGAGGCGAGCGTCGAGTCGGGGGATGTTATACATATCGGGCAGCGAATTGAGTTGTCCTCGGGATTTGCTGAGGTCCTTTTTGAGACCGGTGCACGGATGAATCTCATCGGACCGGCCATCGTCGAGGTACGCACTAATAATCATGTGTTCCTGACTCTTGGGGAAGTGGACCTTGAAGCAGAGACTCTGGAGTCAAAAGGGTTCACGGTGGAGACGCCCTCTTCAACCTTTGTAGATATCAGCACTGCCTTCACTGCTACGGTTTCTCCAGACGGACTCAGTCGGCTACAAGTCACTGATGGCGAAGTGGATGTGGTCCTCGACGGCGGCGATCCTAATCGTCTCAAGCAGGGAGAAACACTCTACATTGAACCGGGAGAACACAAGATCATGACACGCATCGAGTCGGGTGATGAAACAGCAGCCTTTCGCTTTCCTACTATTTCGTCGCCCAGTCGAAACGACTACGCAGACACCTCTCAGGGAATTGCCTCGATCCGGGTTGCGGAGGGAGCGCTCCGGGCAGACGGCTCTGCAAGTGGTCCTGCCAGTGTTTTGCTGGATGGAACGGGCCAGGATCGGCAGGATGCCCCTCGACAGTCTGCCTTTTTCACCGGGCGAGAGAGTGGGAGTTTTATCATCGATCTCGGGCATGCAATTTCGATTTCCAAGATTAACACCTATTCCTGGCACCAACACAACCTGATTGAAGAGCATCGGAATCGTGCCCAGCAAATGTTTACCCTTTTCGGCTATGCCGGAGATGAGGCACCTAGCCTCTCACCATCGCCGAAGAAGACTGGATGGGAGCGCATTGCACGAGTCAACAGTGATCGGTTTTTTCAAGTGAACGAAAAGCTCGACCGCCCCGCGCAACAGGCGTGCTCGATCCGTGCTGCCGAGGGAGCTATAGGCAGATATCGCTACCTCCTCCTTCAGACGAGAAGGAGCACGTTTTACGGGGAAATCGATGTCTTCGAGACGCCATGACCAATATGCAGTTACCAGCTACCGAGAACACTAAGGACATGAGATTCTGGAAACGGTTGGCCTTGATTGCCCTTGGTATCCTCTCATTCGGCACGTTCGCCGATGCACAAGAAGGTGGCG
>JAOFXR010000193.1 GCA_028047635.1 Verrucomicrobiales bacterium | reverse complement strand
CGGTCTCTACAACGGGCTGGTGAAACTTCGTAATCGCTACAAGAACGCGTTCGCTCAAATCGACGTTCAGCTGAAGCGGCGACACGATCTTATTCCCAATCTTGTCGAGACCGTTAAGACCTACATGGAGCACGAACGCGAAACGCTCGAGGCAGTCATCAAGGCGAGAAATGCAGCGACTTCCGCGAGAGAAGGCGCCACGCCCGGAGATGCGGCTTCCATGTCGAATTTAGCAGAAGCAGAGAACGGACTCGGCGGTGTCCTCGGACGTCTCTTTGCTCTCTCGGAAAATTACCCGGATCTGCGCAGCAACCAGAACATGCTGCAACTTCAGGAAGAACTGACCTCAACCGAATCTAAAGTCGCTTTTTCACGACAGGCCTACAACGATTCGGTGATGCACTTCAACAATAAGCTGGAAATGTTCCCCTCAAACCTCATCGCCAACATGTTTAACTTCGTCCCTGCGACCATGTTTGAAGTGGCTGATGAAAGCGAGCGCGACAGTGTTGAAGTAAAATTCTAATTCGTCCTTCTGATACCACGCCGCAACTCAGCGGCGCGGCGGCCCTATGGATTTCTTCGAACACCAGGAGCAAGCGCGAAAGAAGAGTCACGTCCTCGTGTTCTACTTCGTTCTTGCCCTCGCCGGCATCATCGCGGCGATCTACGGCCTCGGCCTCGCGATTCAAACCTTCACTGGATCCGGATCGCTGAACGCTTCCTGGTGGCAGCCGGATCTTTTCCTCATGACAGCAGGAGGAACCAGTGTCGTCGTGTTTCTCGCTTCCACGTTTAAGACAATGCAGCTCTCCGGCGGTGGAGAAGTCGTCGCGAGGGAACTGGGCGGTCGCGAAATCGACATCCACACGACTGACTATCACGAGCGACGCCTCATCAATATCGTTGAGGAAATGGCGATTGCCTCCGGCGTCCCCGTTCCCACCGTCTACGTGATGGATTCCGAAGATTCGATCAATGCGTTCGCCGCCGGGCGAACCACCAGTGATGCCGTGGTTGGAGTTACCCGCGGTTGTATGACGGTCCTGACTCGCGATGAGCTACAGGGTGTCATCGCTCACGAGTTCTCCCATATCCTCAACGGCGACATGAGACTGAACATGCGTCTCATCGGCTTGCTCTTTGGAATTCTCTTCCTCGCACTCATGGGTGAACTCATCATCCGCAACGCGTTCCGCGGCAGCCGACACACGAGCCGAAACAAGGATGGTGCCAGCGCGGCACTGGTCATCATGCTCGCCGGAGTGGGGCTCCTTGCGATTGGATACATTGGCAGCTTCTTTGCGAAAATGATCAAAGCATCGATCTCCCGTCAGCGTGAGTATCTCGCCGACGCTTCAGCAGTCCAGTTCACTCGAAATCCCGACGGCATTGCCGGAGCGTTGCAAAAAATCGGTGGCCTCAAAGCAGGATCAACCGTCGCCCATCCCATGGCGAAAGACGCGAGTCACCTTTTCTTCGGCAATGCACTCTCCTCCTCGCTTCTTGCCACCCATCCCCCGCTCCCCGATCGAATTCGCCGACTGGTTCCGAGCTGGAACGGAGAATACAGTGCTGTATCGCTTCCTCCTATTACCGAGCGGGAAGACCAGCGCAGCGATCGCAAGCGCCCAACCTCCGGATTCCCCGGAAGAGCACTGCCGGGAATGTTTCTCGACGGAGGGGAAGGCAAAGTGCATCTCACGGATGAAGAAGCGATCGAAAGCATGAGCGCACTTCACCCTGAACAAATTCAGCTGGGAGAGGACATTCACGCCTCGATTCCTGAACATTGGATCGAATCCTGTCATTCCCTCTCCGGTGCCCAGGCAATCGTTTTTGCGCTTTTACTCGCCCAGGACGAGAGCCTCCGAAATGCTGAGCTGAGCCGGCTCCGCCAGGAAACCGATGACGCCACCTATGAAGCCGTAAGCGGTCTCTTCAGCGAAATCCGCAACATTCACTCCGCCGTAAAACTGGCTTTGGTCGATCTTTCGATTCACTCATTACGCAAACTTTC
>JAOFXR010000192.1 GCA_028047635.1 Verrucomicrobiales bacterium | reverse complement strand
TGACAATCCTACATTTCACCCCATCACGCCCAACATCCGACAGGTCGATGTCTTCGGCGGCTACACCGCAGGCGCAGGATTCGCGCTCGCAACCTCTGACAATTTTCCCAAATCCTTCCGGGATCGAGCTGCTTTCATTGGCGGTCCGACCGGAAATCTTTTGGGCACTTATTTGCTCGACCGCAAAGGAACCGGATTCACCGCTACCAATAATTACGCCTTCCTCGCCAGCGCCGACGAGTGGTTTTCCCCGGTCGCAGCGGAAGTGGGACCCGATGGAAATTTGTGGGTCGCTGACTGGTATAATTTCATTATTCAACACAACCCGACGCCGAAGCCGGAACGCGGGGGCTACGATGGCATTACTGGAAAAGGGAACGCTCACGAAAACCCTAACAGAGACAAACAACACGGACGAATTTATCGAACGATCTGGAAAGGGGCAAAATCTTCCACGATCACTTCGTTAGCCGATGCAAACGACGAAGCACTTGTCGCCGCACTTCAGAGTAACAACCTGTTCTGGCGCCAAACCGCACAACGCATCCTTGTCGCAGAGCAAAAGAAATCTGCCGCCCGCGCGCTCAAAGAAGCTATCAAGTCCGGCAGACTTGCAGCCATCCACGCTTTATGGACGCTCGAAGGGCTTGGAGAACTGGATCACGACACCCATCAACTCGCCCTTCTTAGCCCTGACATCGATTTAAAACGGAATGCGATCCGGGCAATTCCTCACACAGATGAAGGTGTCCAGCTTTTCTTCGACACCGCTACCGTCACTGACAAAGAACCCACTGTTCGACTCGCTGCCTTTATCAAGCTCGCTCTGCTTCCCGAAAACGAGAACGTCAAACTTGCCGCCGAGCAGCTCATGAAAGCTCCGGCCAACCGCGAAGACGAATGGCTTTCCACCGCTCTCAAAGCGGCAGGAGCAAAACAAGGCGCCAAAGGTCCTGCCACTTTCGGACCCAACTTGTTTCCCAACCACTCCTTTGAAGAATTAACCGATGAGGAAAAACCCAAACAATGGACCTCAAAAATCTACAAAGGCTCTGCCGTTCATGCCGCGGATAAGGCGGTCGCCAGAACCGGCAAAAGCAGCCTGCGCATTTCCAGCGGGGCCGGCGCAGATGCGAGCTGGCTCACGGAAATTAAGGTTGAGCCGAACACCAACTATCGACTCAGCGGCTGGATTAAAACCAAAGGCGTTGCCGGAGCCAATGGAGGTCTCCTCAACGTTCACGGATTCCCCGCCCGGGGCACCGAAGGCCGAACCCCGGGACTGCGAAAAAACAACGACTGGACACTGGTTGAGACGGAATTCAACAGTGGCGGGAAAACTCAATTCACTTTCAATGCCCTGTTTGGTGGATGGGGCACTTCCACCGGAACGGTTTGGTATGATGATCTCGCTTTGCAAACCGTTGAATACGCCACCGTCACCGAATCGACACTGGATCTCTCTGAGGGTAACGCCAGTCGGGGTGAAACCATTTTTAACACGCACCAGGTCGCAGCCTGTATTCGCTGTCACAAGGTAGACGGTAGAGGAGAAGGCGTCATCGGCCCTGCTCTCGACGGAATAGCGACACGTAAAAGCAGCGACTACATTTACGAAAGCCTCATCAATCCCGGGGCCGTCATGGCCGAAGGGTTCCCCGCTCAAGTTTCCCCGATGCCGCCCATGGGCGTGCTTCTGAAACCTCAGGAATTAGCGGATGTCATGGCCTACTTAATGACGTTACAGGAGTAGAAAGACGGATCATCTCTCCCACTATCGATTCATTTCACCGGAGTTTTTGACAAGTTGTCGTATGCTCCCTCTATGGCAAAAGGCTTTCAGGCAAATCAGGATCGAGTGGCGATTATCAAATCGTTCGGCAAAGAACTCGCACGACGTTCACGATCTAAATGTGAACTCTGCGAAACCACCGGAGCAGCGCTTGCTGTGTTTGAAATCCCACCGGAATCAAAAAGCGAGCCAGAAGTAGATCGCTGCCTGTTTCTCTGTGAGAACTGTCACGAGCAA
>JAOFXR010000191.1 GCA_028047635.1 Verrucomicrobiales bacterium | reverse complement strand
GAGCTGTTCGGTGCTGGCCTCAACCAGATCGCTGTTCGCATATGCAAAAGACTCAAGCAAACCATCCAACGGTTGTTTGCCGTGATTTCTAGATTCTTCGCTTTCGAGTTCGCTTTGCATTCCTTGTCTTACCGCGTTCAACCTCTCACGCAATTTGAGGGTTGTCATCGGGTCACATTTCGCTAAACGTTTGCCTCGCCTATGACAACCCGAATTTTGCTTACCACGACAAGTTATCAGGACACTCCCGGTCCTCATCATGGACTGCTTGAATCTCAGGGATATGAGATTGTCAGGGAGCGCGGACCGCTTCCAGAGTCGAAAATGCTTGAGCTAGCGGGTGAATTCGATGCGTTTCTCTGCGGCGATGATGCCATCACTCAGGCGGTGATCGAGAAATCACTCCCCCGTCTCAAGGTCATTTCCAAATACGGAATCGGACTCGACAAAATCGACGTCGCTTTCGCTACGACGCAGAAGATTCCTGTCCTCAACACCCCCGGAGTCAATCATACCACGGTGGCAGAACACACCTTTGGGTTGCTTCTCGGCATCACGAAAAAAATTCAACAGAATGCGGTCGAGGTCATCGATGGCAAATGGCAGGCAGGATGGAAAAAGCCCGTCGGCAATGAAATCATGGGCAAAACGATGGGAATCATTGGTCTGGGCCGCATCGGAAAAGAGGTCACGACTCGTGCCAAAGCGTTCGGAATGCCGGTGATCGCCTACGATCCCTACTTCGACGAGGCCTTTGCCGCAGAACATAACGTTAAGCGCTGCGAATCGATGGACGAGGTCCTCACTGGTGCCAACGTCGTTAGCCTTCATTGCTTTCTCGACGAGAAGACTCACGGGATGATCAACGCCTCCAAAATCGAAGAGATGCAGGATGGAGTAATCGTTTTGAACTGCGCCCGCGGCGAGCTCGTCGAAACGCTGCCGATGAAGGACGCGCTCGAAAATGGTAAAGTCGGCGGATACGGAGCAGACGTTCTCGACGAAGAACCTCCTGCCGAAAATCACCCGCTGATCGGGGCACCCAACTGCGTCGTTACCAGCCACATCGCTTCAAGAACCTTCGAGTCCGTCGCACGTCAGGCTATCCGGGCGACCCAAAATATGATTAACTTCCTCAACGGAGACGACGACTTCATTCAGGCAAACAAGTGGAGCTGATCATCAATCCTTTCCAACACTTACCGCGAACAAACTACCTTGTAATGGCACTCAATATCAAACCCGCTTCCGACGTCGCATTCGACTGTATTTCCATGGGCGAAGTCATGCTTCGCCTCGACCCCGGCGAAGGACGCATCCACACGTCACGCCAGTTCGCGGCCTGGGAGGGCGGCGGTGAATACAATGTCGCTCGCGGCCTCCGCCGCTGTTTCGGCCTCCGCGCCGCAGCCGTGACCGCTTTTGCTGACAATCCTATCGGACGTCTCGTCGAAGATTTCATTCTTCAGGGCGGCGTCGATACCCAATTCATTCAGTGGAAAGACTACGACGGTATTGGCCGTGACGTCCGCAACGGGCTCAACTTCACCGAGCGTGGCTACGGTATTCGCGGTGCGGTTGGTTGCCCTGACCGCGCGAACACCGCCGCGAGCCAGATGAAACCGGGCGATTTCGATTGGGATGATATTTTCGGTAATCACGGCGCACGCTGGTTCCACACGGGAGGTATTTTTGCCGCTCTCAGCAAGGACACCGCTGACCTCACGATTGAAGCCTGCAAAGCAGCACAGAAGCACGGCACGATCGTGAGTTACGATCTTAACTACCGTCCGTCCCTCTGGAGCGCGATCGGTGGGCTTGAAAAAGCTCAGGAAGTGAATCGTGAAATCGCTCAGTATGTCGATGTCATGATCGGCAACGAAGAGGACTTCACCGCCAGCCTTGGGTTCGAGGTCGAAGGCGTCGACGAGAATGTTCGCGGGATTGATGTGAACAATTTTAAACGCATGATCGAAACTGCCGTGAAAGAGTTTCCGAACTTCAAAGCGACTGCGACCACTTTACGGGAAGTCCA
>JAOFXR010000190.1 GCA_028047635.1 Verrucomicrobiales bacterium | reverse complement strand
GGGAAACGCCTGTCGGGCGGCATCAAGATGTGATTTAATAACCCACCAGATCGAGAAGGCGATCAGAAGTGAAATCACTTTGCCGCGCCAGTTTTGAATGAAGAAAAGTTTAGCCTTCTCCATTGTCCTCCTCTTCTTCTTCGATTTCCTGATTGCTCAGCAGGCCGTTAAGTCGCTCCCGCAATTCTTTTTCCGAAAGATCCCGTTCCAGTTTGCCGGCGATCGATACGGATATCGCTCCGGTTTCCTCAGAGACAACCAGTGCAATGGCGTCGGATTCCTCGGTGATACCCATTGAGGCCCGGTGTCGCAGCCCGATGCTCTGATCACTGAGTTCCCGTTGATTGAGGGGGAAAACACAGCCTGCTCCAGCGATTCGTTCGTCCCCGACGCGAACGACCATGCCACCATCGTGCAGAGTCGTTCCGCTATAGAAAACGGTGTAGACAATTTCGGGAGTGAGAAGGCAATCCATCTCGGTTCCCGTTTTCAAATACTGTTTAAGATCGATTCCCCGTTCGATCGCGATGAGGGCGCCAATGCGCTTTCGGGAAAGGGTTTCCACAATCTCAATGAGACGGTCGGCAAACTCGGCGCGAGTCCGTTCATTCAGAGAGGAAAAAAGGCGATGGCTTCCCAGTTCGGCCAGTGCACGGCGAAGTTCCGGTTGGAAAATGATAATCAGGGCGATCGCCAAAATCACGGACACATACTTGAGGAGCCAGCCGATCACGGTGAGATCGAGCCAGCCGGAGAGCAGGGTCATCCCGATGTAGAATCCCACCAGCGCGGTGAAAATTCGCGCGCCACGGGTCGCCCGGAAATAGCGGTAGGTATTGAAAATAATCACCCAGAGGATGACGATCTCAATTGCGTGCCGCCAGTGGAGGCTTAAAAACTGGGTGATGGCGTCCATTCGTGGAGTCGGTCCTCAAGCTACTGTGGGGACCTTGCCTAATCTACAACGGGTGTCGCGGTTTGCACCTCGTGAAAAATAAGATTTTTACCTTTCCGGTAGAGCAATCGAAGCCGAGGCGAGGGCGGCGATTCCCTCTTCGCGACCGACGAATCCCATCGTTTCGTTGGTGGTGGCTTTGATCCCGATATCGGCCGGTTCAATCCCAAGAGACTTTGCGATAGCCACTTTCATCGCCGGCGCGTGCTTCATTACCTTAGGGGCCTCAGCGATCAGGGTGGAATCGATGTTCTCGATGTGACCGCCGGTTTCTTTGACAAGCTCTGCCGCCTTCTCGAGAATTTTGAGACTGCAAATGCCCTCGATTGAATTGTCTTCCGGAGGAAACCAATAACCAATGTCAGGTTGTCCGATCGCCCCGAGAATCGCATCAGCGATCGCATGAGCGAGAACATCCGCGTCGGAATGCCCTGCGAGTCCTTTGTCGTGTGGGATTGTCACCCCGCCTAGAACGAGAGGGCGTCCCTCTGCGAATTGGTGCACGTCGTATCCGATGCCGCTGCGATATCTCATTATACTATTCCTTCAAATGACAGTTTCCCGTTGCTGGAAACAATTCCTGATTTGTCCTCACCAAAAGGGGAGGGACTCAAAATAACGCTTCCTCCGCCACGCTCAAGCATGAGCTGGCCCGCTGCGATGTCCCAGATACTGATCATTTCCTCGATGTAGGCATCGAGTCTGCCACAGGATATGTAGGCGAGAGCGAGGGCGGCACTTCCCATCATGCGGGTTTTGCGGACCTTGTAGGCAAAATCGATGTAGCGCTTCGCACCCACTTCGATGGATTCTTTAGATTTGGAAAACCCTACCGTGATGATGGCCTGTTTCAGCTCGCTGCGATTGCTCGGTGAAATGGGTTTCCCGTTTCTGGTCGCGGGGCCTTCGAAATCGACCGCAAACATTTCATCCATCATCGGATCGTAGATCGCTCCGATTTTCAGCTCGCCTGCGTGACGCATCGCGATGGAGACGCAAAAATGGGGGATTCCGTAGAAAAAGTTAACCGTTCCGTCAATGGGGTCTACGATCCACTCGGTGTCGCTCGACTGGTCGCCT
>JAOFXR010000019.1 GCA_028047635.1 Verrucomicrobiales bacterium | reverse complement strand
CGGGACTTCGATTTTCTTCGGATCCTGTTCGCTGATGCGGGGGCGCCTGCTCCGGTTGCTCCGCAGAAACGAAAGGTGAAGCCGCTCTTTCCCGGGCTTTTCAAGGGGCGGAAGCAGGCTCAGTAGGAGCTTCTTTCGCCGGCGTTTCTGATTCGGCGGGAGTTTCTGCTTTCTCCTCCGCCTTCTTGTTGATGGCGTTTAAAGCATCCTGCTTCACAAAACGCATCAGATTCGATTCTACTTTTCTCCATTTGTATCCTGCCCCGAAGGCAAGCGGACGTTGGCGGGAGCGGTAGGCGGAACGCAGGTCCGATTGATAGTGTTGAGAAAACAGATCGATCGGTCCAGTGTAGCTTCCGAAAAGATCGACATACCAAAGATCAGATTTGAAGTAGCGAAACGGAATCCCCGAGTCGTCTTGCACCAACTGAAGGCTGTGCTCGATGAGATGGTTCCGGATCCCTTTGAAATAGCTTTCGTGCATGAGGAAGGAGGCCGCCTTGAGATAGGCATTTCCTTTCGGCTGGTTTTCGAGCCAGGTCTTGAATCCACTCTTGGGAAATCCGCCGTCGGAGAGGTCGGATGAAAAATAATAGAGCGTTTTATTTTTTTCGAATCGAAGCGGAGAAAATTCGATCTTTACCGCATCGGCTCCTTTGGCATTGAGGCCATTCGAGGTCAGGGTACCATCTTCGTTTAGTGTCAGGAATTCGACTCCCTTGAGATACTGTCCCGACCGGGCGAGGAAAACCATCATGATGGGCGTCGTTCCATGAAACGTGGAGAACTTCAGGTCGTCCTTCATGTCTTTGGTTCGGAAGAAGCTGAAATTGATAATTTCTCCGAGCGCATTCCGGACTTCCCCGAGGGCGCGTCCGGCGTTCCCGGCGGAAAGCTCGTTCAACTGTGGGATTTCCCCCACTGGTTCGAGGCCACAGAGGATAAATGTGTCGGCGGAAGGGAACATGTGAAAGGCGTGAAGAATATCCGGTCCGCTGAACATGTAGCGAACGGTTGAGTCGATTGTCAGTTCAGGCGTTAATTCTTTATTCGACCATTCGCTCATGGGAGTTAAGACCCGCTCGCGATGGCTTTTGAACTCGGCGTCGAGAGTCTTGACATGGTTGGCCCACGAATTCGTATTCGTAAGCGGATGATCCGATTCGTGAAGTAGTTTCGTCCCTGCGAGGAATGACACGGCGTCGTTGATTCGGTCGAGCGGAATCGTGGAGTCTTCGCTTTTGGAAAACTTCGGGGTGATCAGGAAGAGAAGTAATAGAGAAAGTGAAGCAAATTTCATTCTGGATGATCAGGCTCAATCTCAGTTTATCTCTTCGGTGGAGAATAAGCAACGCAGGAGGCCGGAATTCGATTTCGAGCGTAAGGGAATCAGTGCCAAATCATTTCTTGCGCTCACAGTCAACAGGTTTGGATCAATGACCCAACAGGGTTAGGTCGGGTATCCGGTGATACGAATGTCCGGGCCTGACATTGAGACATCGATTTCCTCAAGGCGTGTCGCGAAGTCTTGAACCGGAATCGTTTTGCTCCCTCCTCCGCCGATGATGGGGGCAAGATAGAGAACGAGTTCGTCGGCGAGCCCGTTTTCGAGGGCATGGGCAAGGAGGCGACCGCCCGACTCAAGGAGAACTGAAGTAACTCCTTCCGTGCCCAGTTTTTCGAGAGACTCTTGCAAAGTAATTCCTGCGTGGACGGTAGTGCGTTCACTGAACTCATCGGTGAAAAGGTGATGCGTTTGCGGAAGCGTGGAATCGGACGTTAGGACAATGCGGCGGGGTTGCTCGCGACCTTCAGCCCATTCGCCGCGAAGCGTCAGTGATGGATTGTCGATTCGAAATGTTTCCCCACCGATAAGAATCGCATCACATTGCCGGCGGATTCGCTGAACGTCTTCCCGCGAGGTGGGAGAGGAGATCCACTGCCCGTCTCCTTCAGGTAAAGTGGTATGACCGCTCAAGGTGGCGGCGGTTTTGGCGATGACCCAGGGCCGGCCAGTCGTGATGTGTTTCCGAAAAAAGCGAAGAAGATGATCCGCTTCTTTTTTGGCGACGCCGGTGATCACTTCAATGCCGGCTTCTCGCAAAAGTTCGAATCCGCTGCCGACGTGATCGGGATTCGGGTCGGTCGAGCCAGCGACGACTCGTGCGAGGCCGGCTTTCTGAATCGCCGACGTGCAGGGCGGGGTGCGACCGTGAGTGGAGCAGGGTTCGAGCGTGATGTAAATTGTTGCGCCACGGGTGCTCTTGGCACCGTGCTTTTCGTGGGCATCTCTGATTGCATGAACTTCGGCGTGCGGCCCTCCCGCTTTCTGATGCCAGCCTTGGCCGATGACTTCTCCGTCGTGGATGATGACGGCACCGACGGCAGGGTTCGGGCTCGTCATCCCGAGCCCGCGAAATCCGAGCTCGATCGCGATTCGCATGAACCGCTCGTCTGTATCGGAACCGCTCATTTCTTTTTCTTCTTCTCGCTGACGCTGTCTTTCGCGTTTTTCTTCGGCATCACTTTTGCGAGGCGAGTCATCAAGTCAGCGTGTTCCTCTTTCCCTGCGAGGTTCGTATGCTCGAAGGGATCGACTTCATGATCGTAAAGCTCGCGAGTTCCGTCGGCATATTGAGTGAAGCGCCATTTGCGATTCCGAACGCTGTGGTTCTTTCGCCCATGCGTCGTCACGATAGGATGGTTAATCGGTTTGTCAGGATTTTGAAGGACGCTTTTGAGGCTAATTCCTTCAGCCGCTTTGTTCGCCGGGAGGCCGCAAAGATCGGTGAGGGTGGGATAAATATCGAGAAGGTTCGCGGGATTATCGGTGCGGCTGTTTGGCTGGGTTAGTCCGGGGACTCGCCACATCATTTGGACGCGGGTTGCTTCCTCCCACAGCGCAAATTTCCGCCAGTGTTTCTTTTCCCCGAGGTGCCATCCATGATCACTCCAAAGCACGACGATGGTATCTTCGGCGTGACCGCTCGAGTCGAGTGCGTCGAGTACCTTCCCCACGCAGTCATCGGCAAAAGCGATGCTCGCGAGGTAGCCCTGAACGGCTTGCTTCCATTGATCGTGTTTGATCACTTTGGCATGATCTCCGTCGGGCTTCGCGATTTTGATTCCGGCTTCCGGAATGTCATCGAGATCGCTCTCCAGTGTTTCGGGTAAAACAATTTCATCGAGCGGGAACCGGTCGAAATACTCCTGAGGAGCGAACCACGGAAGGTGAGGGCGATAAAAGCCGCAGGCGAGAAAGAAGGGATTCTCGCGCTTTTTATGGAGTTCGCCGGAGACCCATTCTGCAACCTTCCAGTCACCCATTTCCTCTTTCCCTTCAGGATGGCTTCCCCAGTCAAAGTGTGATGTTTTGGGGATTCCGTTCGCGGGCAGTTGAGCAGGCCTGGGATCGCCCGGTTTACTTTGTTTCTGCGATGGCCAGTAGTAATCCCAGCTCGGCGGATCCTGATAAGCTCCGTGAAGAATTTTACCGGCGCCGAAGACTTCGTAGCCGCTTTGGCGAAACCATTGCGGAATCGTGGGGGCGTCCTTGAGGACGGGGCTTTGCCGCCATGGCTGGGAGTTGGTATAGACTCCTGATGTCGACGGTCGAATGCCAGTCATCAGTGCCGCTCGCGAAGGATTGCAGGCGGGGGCGGCACAATGCGCGTTTTCAAACAAGACACCGGATTCGGCGAGCCGGTCGAGGTGTGGTGTTTTTGCCTGGGGGTGCCCTTTCAGGGCGCCAGTCCAGTCATTCAGGTCATCGACAGAGATGAAGAGAACGTTGGGCTTCTTTTCGTCGGCGACACCGATACCGATACCGATACCGCTCCCGGCGAGCAGTGCGAAAAGAATGACCCGAATGACCTTTGAGAGTTTAAAATCCATTGGAAGGGATCCTTTCACAAGGGCCATTTCGAGGCAAGGCCTTAAACCGGGGCACTCGCGACGTCTCTAGATGCGCGAGATCATCTGATCTTTGGGGAACCTCACTTTGGGAAGGTGAGCGTATTTGTCCTCATCGGAACGATAACCCGCGGGACAGAGAACCGCAGTGGTGAGGTTTTTGTCTTTAAACCCGAGAATCTCATCGTATTGGTCGGCGACGAATCCTTCCATGGGGCAGGCGTCGATTTCCATCAGTGCGGCGCAGGTCATAAACTGACCGAGAGCGATGTAGGTTTGTAGTTTTGCCCACTGTTTGACGCCATCCTCGTCGAGATTACTGACGAAGCCCGCCATCATATCGCGGTAGCCGGTAAAAGCTCCCTGGTCGCCGCGAATTTCTTCGACGCGGCTCACGAAATGATCGACCCATTTGGCATCAATATCGGTGCGAATCGCGATGACGAGGAGGTGCGAAGCATCGGCGACCTGACGTTGATTCCAGGAAAATTTGACAAGTTGCTCGCGGATCGAGGGATTCTCAACGAGGACGAATTCCCATGGCTGAAGGCCAAATGAAGAGGGTGTTAAAATGAGCGACTCTTCGAGAGCATTCCAATCGGCGCTGCTGATCTTCTTTGCGGGGTCGAAAACTTTCGTCGCGTAGCGCCAGTTGAGGGAGTCGAGGATTTGTTGGGAAGGAATCGCAGCCATAGATGAGGGACTTTACCCGTGAATGGCTGATGCGAAACCTCAGGACGTGAAATTTTGACGGGAGAGAGGCTCGTGGCGAGTGGTCTGAAATGTTTGGATCCTTAAATACGAGCCCTTCTCCCTTGTCAAAAGCGGCCAAATTGTAGATCTTGATGGTCAAGAAATTTTGGCTTCCTCTCATTTCGATGATGGCTCTGCTCGGAGCTTTCCCCTCTTTCTGCAATGCGCAGAGCCCCGCGAAGAAGCTGCAAACAATTGTCCTGCCCTCGATCGAGCCTTCAGATGCCGCTCTTCATGAAGCGGTCGAATTTCTCTCGGCGCGGAGTGCGGAGCTTTCGGGCAGTCCTGCCGGTGGGGTGAATTTCATCCTCAGTGGCGACGAGTCGCTGGGGAATACGCCGGTTTCCCTTAATTTGCAGAATGTCTCGTTAGGGCAGGCGCTGTGGTTTCTTTCTGAAATTGCGAGGCTTGAAATCAAGATTGATCAGCATGCGGTGATGCTAAGCAAAGCGGCGGAGTGGAAGCGAAGACCTGCCAAGCCAACGGCTTCGAATCGGGCGGTTTTGCAAAAATTACGGCAAATCATCGTGCCGGGAGTCGAATTCTCGAGCGTGCCGTTGAGTGATGCGATCGACTTGATGAGGTCGTACTCGAGTCAGCTCTTTACTACCGAGGCCGATCCAAAAAAACGTGGCATCAATTTTGTCTTTGTTCCCGATCCCGCTGTCGATAAGGAGCCGGAGGTAACTTTTACTCTTACCAAAGTGCCTTTGAGTGAGGTGCTTAGATACTCCGCTGAGCTCACCGGTTTTGAGCCGAGAATCGAAAAAGGTGCCGTTATCTTTGCACCTAAGGTAGCGAAGGCTCCTTAGGAAGTGCGAGTGGTGTGGAGTGATAGAATTGAAACGCAAAAAAGGGAGCCTATTTTCCTGGAGGTCCTTAACTGAGCTGGCATGAATTCTGCCCTAGCTGAGTTGAGATGTTTTCACTGATAACAGATACCTGGCAGGTGTGGCAGGAGGCTCATCCCGTTGCCCTTGATTTGCTGCTTTTCAGTGTGGTTGCCCTCGCGGGAATCGGGATCGGGCGTATCTCGATCTTCGGGGTTCGGCCAGGTATCGTTGGTGTTCTCTTTGCCGGACTAATCGTTTCGCACTTTGGCTTTCGTCCGGATTATCATGTCGCTCATTTCATCAAAGAGTTTGGCCTGATTCTGTTCGTTTTTTCTTTAGGGCTTCAAATGGGCGCCGGTTTTTTTGCCTCGTTGCGCAAGGAAGGGCTCAAATTGAATCTCTACGCGGCGGCGATTATCGGGTTGGGAGCCTGCTTCTCATGAAGCGTTTCTTTCGCGTGAATATTGAGGCGGAGGCAGAGGCATTTCGCTCAGCCCAAAGTGAAGGGGGTGAATCCCTCGAGAGAATGAATCTGGTAGTCGAAAACCCGAACCTGAATGGGTTGAGAGTCGAGGAGATCCCCGGCCGCAGTGAGACCGAAGTGATTGTCTCACGGGTTAGGCGAAAAGAGACGAAGGAGACACTGACGGCGGGTCTTTCCACGGAGCTTTTTATGGGTGACCTGCTAATGGTGGTGGGGACGCAGGATCACCTCGAGCAGTTCAGGCGGGTCATTGGAAGTGCATCAGAGACTGACTTGATGAAGGAATCCGGCGAGGTTTCTTTCCGGCGGGTCGTGCTGACCAATGACAAAGTGATCGGAAAATCGGTAAAAGAATTGGGACTGGATCCGCTGTATGGGGTCACGGTTACGAGGATTGCGCGGTAGGATCATGTATTCTCCGCCCTGCCGGATCTGCGCCTTCAGTTCGGAGACCATCTTCAGATCGTGGGGCCGAAATCAAGTCTGGATGAGGTGACTGAATTACTGGGGAACCAGGTTCACCGGCTGAACGAAACCAATTTTTCGATCATTTTCCTGGGTCTTTTGCCAGCCAAAGTTGACTGGTTGCCTGCACCGTTGCGACTTGGGCTCGCGGGTGGTCCTCTTCTCATTGCGATTCTGCTAAGCCGGTTGGGCCGGATCGGCCCCTTGGTTGTCAATATGCCGGACAATACGAATCGGGCGCTTCGCGAGCTGGGTATCATTCTCTTCCTTGCCTGCGTTGGCTTGCTCGCGGGTGAGAAATTTTTCGTAACAGTCTTTACGGGTGAGGGATTGAAGTGGGTCGGTCTCGGGGTGCTTGTTACGCTGGTTCCTCTTCTAGTCATTGGGACAATTTGCCGCAAAGTTCATCGAATGAATTTGATGATGCTGTCAGGGCTGTTCTCAGGGTCGATGACGGACCCGCCTGTTTTGGTTTTCGCCACAGGCATGGCAGGCAGTGATTCGCCGGCGGTTTCGTATGCCACGGTATATCCTCTCACGATGATCCTGCGGGTTGTGATTGCCCAACTCATCGCTTTGATGGTTTTGTAAGGGGAGAACTTATAGATTCAGATTTATGAAAGAAGAAGACGGCACTATTTACGATCGAATTGGAGGCGAGGAAGGAATTGCCAAGCTCATTGAAGCGTTCTACGAGCGGGTTTTAAAAGATCCCGCTCTCTCCCCGCATTTTGAGAAGGTTCCCATGGGAAAATTGATCCGCATGCAGCGGGAGTTTTTTGCGATGGCGACGGGTGGGCCTGCCGAATACACCGGTCGTCCGCTTGCTCATGTCCATCAGCATATGCATATCAGTAATGCTGCGTTTCAGCGCTTTACGGAGCATCTCCTCGCGACTTTAAATGACACCACCGACCTTTCCAGTCAGGACGTTATGGATTTGATCTCGCGGGTGAATGTTGAGATCGATGAGATCTCAAACGACACAGGCGGGGCGGAGTAGGGAGAGCCACATCTGATGGGTTCCCTTTAACGCTACCAATGGCTCAAAAGAGCCAAAAGTGATTCTATCGCGTGGACCGGTTTTCGTGATACCTTCACGGTGAATGAATTTTACCGGTCATAGTCCTTTTGGTATGCTCTGCCTTTTCGTCGTTGCGACGACGAGTGCCTGGGCGGCAGATGGTCCGGAATCGTTAAGACCTTTGAGATCTATCGATGCGATTCGAAAGCTCAGCTATGAAGAGGCGCGGATGGCACCGCCGGTGATCCTGCGGGTCACTGTAACATCGCACTTGTCCGCTGGGTTTGACGGTCAGGATAATACGGGCGGAATGTTCTTCGAAGTGTCGGGGGATCAGATTCCCCGACTTTCAGAGTCGGTTGAAATCTACGGCAATGTGACCGGTGGCTTTTACGGTCCCTACGTGGTGGTCGATGAAATCAAGCGACACGGGGGAACGGGGATGCCCCGGCCTTTGAATTTTCGTCCCGACTTTATTCAAACCGGTATCGGCGACAATCGCTGGATTGAGATCGAGGGCCTTTTGGTGTCGGTGGACTTTGATGAAGAATTCAGATCCGCCGGTCAGGGGTTACTCGTGACGGGTGAGAATGATCTCACGATTCGTTTTCGGAATCAGCAAAGTGAGTTCGATGTGAAGCGGCTCGAGAGAATGGTTGGGTCATGGGTAAAGTTGCGCGGCACCGGGGCGCCGCTTTTCAACGATCGAAGACAACGTATTGGTTCTGATATCGTTTGTTCGAGTCATAAGAATGTTGAACTCGTTGAACAGCAAAAGAAGATTCCTGAAGTGACTCTCGACGAGATCGGGCGGTGGGATTCAAAGCGCACGAAGCCGGGTTTGGTTCAAACGGTCGCGAAGGTGACCTTGGTCGAGGATGCAAGAACGTTGGTGGCCCAGTCGGGGGAGTTCGGTGCCCGTGTCCAAACCCTTCAGCCTCACGAGGTGACCCTGGGCGATGAGATCGTGTTTACGGGGTTGCCGAAGACAGAAGGATTTTTTGTGGGGCTTCGTTATGCTTCGCTTGCTGCGGCGGAGGAGCAGACGGACCCGGTCGAGGCGATTGCAGATCCCGATCCTTTTTCGCGAAGTCAGGCAATGCGTCTCGTGAAAGTGAAGGGGCGCTTGATTGAGCAGCAAGGCCGTTTGCTGAGTTTGCAGCTTGAAGAGCAAATTCTGCCGGTGCGCCTTCCAAAAGAGTTGGAGGCGGAATCACTGCCAACGATTGGTAGTGAAATTGAAGTCACGGGTGTCAAACTCGTCGATGCCGATGAGCGAGGGCAGTTGCGTTCGGTTACTTTGGCTGCCCGGTCGGGGGCAGATATCGATATTCTGCAAATTCCCTCGTGGTGGACGCCTCAGCGTTATTTTATTGCGATCCTGGCCTTGCTTGCGGTTTTTATCCTTTCGCTTTTCTGGACCCTCGCGCTGAAGCGTCGCGTTGAGAAACAGACGGCGCTGATTGAAAGCCAGCTCGTATCTAACGCGGCGCTGGAAGAGCGGAATCGCATCGCCCGTGAGTTGCACGATACTTTGTCGCAGGGGTTTTCGGGAGTGGGTTATCAGCTGGCGTCGGTGAAAAATCACATCGAATCCGATCCGGAGAAAGCAAAGGATAAGCTCGACCTTGCGCGGCAGATGGTTGAGCACAGTCTCGCTGAGGCGCGGGATTCACTGAGCGGGCTGCGTATTCCTGCGGCGGCGGATTCACTAAATTTTCCTGATACCACGATCGCGATTGCCCGGGAGCGCTGTGAAGAGGCAGAGCTTCGGTTGATCGTTCACCATACTTTGGGGGCGGAGCGCCTCACCCTCGATGCCGAAACAGCCTACGCGTGTCATCGTATTCTCCTCGAGGCGGTCATGAACGCGATTCGTCATAGTGGCGGCGACAGTATCGGTATCGCGACCGGTAAAACGGATGAGGAACTTGTTTTCTGTGTGAGTGATAACGGCCACGGATTCGATCCGGCGATTAAACCGGCTGGTCACTTTGGTATTTTGGGTATGCAAGAGCGTGCCAAAGAAATTGAGGCAGCTCTTTCAGTAGAGACTTCTGATGAAGGGACTCGACTCAATCTCACTTTACCCATTTCACTTTCATGACTGACACCTCCAAAAAACTCCGCCTCCTTCTCGTCGATGACCACATTATTGTTCGCCGGGGTCTCGCGAGTCTCCTCGATGATGAGAATGACCTATCCGTGGTCGCTGAAGCCGCAAGCGGTGAAGAAGCCATCGCGATGGCGGCCGAGCACAAGCCTAATGTCATCATTCTCGATCTGCGTCTTCGTGACATGAGCGGAATCGAAGTCGCAGCAGAGCTGAAAGGGTTTCGCATTCTGATGCTGTCCAGTTTCATGCAGGAAGAGGACGTTCGTCGTGCCTTTGAAGCCGGAATTCTAGGTTACATGTCGAAGGACAAAAACAGTGACGAGCTTCTGAAAGCGATTCGGGAAGTGGGAGCAGGGCGCCAGTATTTGCCGCCGGAGATTTCATTACTTCTCGCGAAGAGCGAGTGGAGTGCGCATCTCACCGATCGTGAATTGGAAATTTTGCAGTGGATTGCCCGAGGCAAAGCCAATAAAGAGATCGGGACGGAGCTAACCCTTTCGGAAAACACAGTGAAAAATCACGTGAAGTCGATTCTTTCGAAGCTCAACGCGAAAGACCGCACCCATGCCGTGACTGAGGCACTGAAACGCGGGCTTTTTCAGCTGGGGCATTCATAGGGTAAATCCTCAAATGCGTCCGTAATGGATTGGCGTGGGTGGACAATAACCTGATGCACCCCCGGGCTTTTGCTCGAATAAATGAATTCATTGAAACAGTCCAGCGACTCAAGTCCTGATTTTGAAGCTCTGATGACGGCGATCAGGCCGCGGCTTCGTGCGTTTTTGCTTTCGTTGACGGGTAGCGAGGCGGCGGCGGAAGATTTGACTCAGGATACCAGTGTCGTGCTGTGGGAAAAACGGGATAAATACGATCCCGAAGGTGACTTTCGTGCCTGGGCGTTTCGCATCGGCTTTTTTCAGGTCCAAAATTATCGACGTAAACTCGCCCGTCAACAGAATCGGGAATTACCCGGTGATGATCTTTTCGAAGAAATTGCTGATCAGGTAACCGAGCGACACGGGAGTGATGATGAGGATCTGAGGCGACACGCAGCGATGATCACTTGCCTTGGAAAACTCAAGGAAGATCACCGTGACCTTGTTTTGAATCGCTACCAAGAGGAGCGTTCGCTTGCTCATCTCGCGAGCGACGAGGGCATTAATCGCAACGCGATGGCTCAAAAACTTTTTCGACTGAAACGAACCCTTCTCACTTGTGTTGAGAAACAACTTTCGATGGGGAATCGCGACAAATCTTTATGAGCCACGACGAACAGGAAGAGGAATTCCAGGCCATTCTCGCCGCGCTCGGGGAACGGGAACTCACGGATTGGGAACGGGAGCGGTTATGGGAATTGCTGGAGGAGAATCCTGAGCGTATCGCCTCATTCAGCGACCATTGCTTCGTTGGTGCAGAACTCGGTGCAATCACGGATCATGAGCTCCTCGAGGCGGGAATCGAGCTACCAATCCGGAACGTCGTTACGATGCCTTCTTCTCATTCGTCGCCCGCGGCGTTGCCAAAATGGCGTTATGTTGCCGCTACCGTTGCTTTGGTAGCGGCAATTGTCATTTTCCTGGTGGGACCTTCGTCCGGGCCTGTTGCTTCGGATGCAACTGACCTGGTCATCGTAAAGCCTGCTCTTGAATTTGACGCTCAACCTGCTGAAGCCATGGTAGCGCGTCAGGCCAATCTCTCGCTCGATGATCCTAATGATGAAGCGGTTGCTTTGAGTGGTTCCGCGGCTCTAGCCAACAGTCGCAATCCCCGGGGGGGGAAGCCGGAAGGCGCGGCGACTGTCCCCGGCCAGATTTCTTTCAATCATCATGTGCGTCCGATTCTTTCTGAGAACTGTTTCTTCTGTCATGGGCCGGATGAAAAAACGCAGGAGGCTGGGCTCCGGCTCGACAAGGTGGAGGCAGCGACGGCTGACCTTGGTGGTTATGCCGCGATTGTCCCCGGTAATGCTGAGAAGAGCGAAGTGTGGTTGCGTATTCTAAGCGATGATCCCGACGAGCTGATGCCACCAGCCGATTCCCATCGTGAGCTCAGTCCCGCCGACAGGGAAATTCTCCGGCGGTGGATTAATGATGGCGCTCAGTATGATCCGCATTGGGCATTCATGACTCCGGAGAAAACAGAGTTACCCGCGCTGGATTCCGATTGGATAAAAAACCCGATCGACACGTTCATTCTGGAACGGCTCACTAGCGAAAATCTTGTGCCTAATTCACCCGCATCCGCACGAACTCTTTTGAGACGGATTTCGCTCGACCTGACAGGGCTTCCGCCGTTGCCTGTTGATCTCGCGGCTTTCGAGAAACAGTATGATGATGATCCTGACAAAGCCATATCTGATGCGGTGACTCACATTCTTGCTTCGCCTCACTTCGGTGAGCGGATGGCGCTGGCCTGGCTTGATGCGGCGCGATATGGGGATTCCAATGGGTTTCAACAGGATGGCAATCGACATCAATGGCCGTGGCGTGACTGGGTGGTGAAAGCTTACAACGAGAATATGCCTTTTGATCAGTTTACGATTGAGCAAATCGCGGGGGATTTGTTGGAGAACCCCCGCGATGATCAAATCATCGCGACGGCCTTCAATCGTAATCACATGCTGAACGGAGAGGGTGGCGCGATCAAAGAGGAGCAGCGAATTAACTATGTGATTGACCGAGTTGATACGACGGCAACAACCTGGCTCGGTTTGACGATGGCTTGCGCGCAGTGTCACACACATAAATACGACCCGATTCAGCACGAAGAATATTATCAGTTTTTTGCCTTTTTTAACAATGTTCCTGAAACGGGGGGAGTCGATATGCGATCCGGAAGCGGCTGTGCGTTTGGAAGCGGCGCTACGGTGCAGTTGTCGCGACCGCTTCTGACGATGCCGACCGAAGCTCAAACCGCGGAGCAGGAACGCCTGAAAGTGGAAGTGAAACGACTTGAAGGTGAGATTAAAAAACAGACTCCCGCGATCGATGAAAAGCGGCGCGAATGGGAAAAGACCTATACTCTTGCTGAGCTGGTCGATCGAACCCGTTTTCCCGGAAATGTTTCCAGCGGTCTGCGGACAGAAGAAGAGAAACGAAATGCGAGGCAGAAACAGGAGATCGTCGATCATTATCTTGCTCAGTTCGATCACCACCAAAATGAAGAGTGGAAGCAAATTGGTGCGTCGGTCAAAAAGGCGCGCACTGATCTACGAAAAATCGGTGAGTCGATCCTGCAGGTGATGGTCATGGCGGATAACCCTCCCGACAAGATGCGGGAGACGTTTATTCTGGAGCGGGGGGATTATCAGCAACCGACTGAGAAAGTATCAGCAGGAACCCCGGCCTTTCTTCCTGCGATGAAGCCTGATACGCCAAGGAACCGTCTTGGGCTTGCGAAGTGGCTCGTTGATCCGGCGCATCCTCTCACCGCCCGTGTAACCGTCAACCGTATTTGGCAGCAATTTTTTGGAATTGGAATTGTCAAAACTGCAGAAGATTTTGGCGTTCAAGGTGAACTGCCGGTTCATCCCGGATTACTGGACTGGTTGGCGGTGGAGTTCGTCGAATCCGGTTGGGATGTGAAGCATCTCATCAGCCTGATTGTTTCCAGTTCGGCTTATCGTCAGGATTCAAAAATCACGCCGAAGAAAAAAGAGTTGGATCCTGAAAACCGTCTCGTCGCAAGAGGTGCGAGGTATCGGCTTCCGGCAATGGTCTTGAGAGATCAGGCACTCGCGGTTTCCGGTCTCATCATCGAAGATATTGGCGGCGAGCCGGTTTATCCGCATCAACCGGAGGGTCTTTGGAAGGACTTCTCTTTCGGGAAAATTAGCTACCCTCATCAGACCGATCCTGCGCAGTTGCATCGACGGAGTCTCTACAGTTTCTGGCGGCGCACGTCATCGCCACCGAATCTCTTCGACAGTTCGAATCGCCAGGTTTGTATGGTGAAGTCATCGATCACCAACACCCCTTTGCATGCGCTTACTTTGCTCAACGACATCACCTATGTCGAGGCGGCCCGGGCGCTGGCGGGCCGGATGAAAAAGGAAGGCGGATCGACACCGGGGACTCAGCTTCGCTTTGCGTTTGAACTGGCGACGGGGCGTCTTCCTGACGAGAGAGAAAAAGAGCTACTGCTCAATGGCTACGCGCGCAGTTTGAATGAGTTTGCCAGTTTTAAACCTGAGGCAAGCACCTATGCAGCCACGGAAAAAGACGCGGTGGAACTGGCCGCGCTAACGCGAATGGCACAGGTCATTCTGAACCTCGATGAAACGCTCAACCGACCATGAATCCCATTTTTCAGCACCAACAGCAAACGCGGCGTCAGTTCTTTGGGAAGTCGGCGACCGGGATTGGGGGGGCGGCACTCGCTTCATTACTAGGCGGCAATTCTGCGGTGGGCGCGGGCGGAGGCAATGCCTTACCGGGTTTTCCCAATCACGTGGCAAAGGCGAAACGCGTCATCTACCTGATGCAGACGGGCGGGCCTTCCCATCTCGATCTCTTCGACTACAAGTCGAACATGTATGGCTTGCACGGGGAGAATATCCCCGAATCGGTGCGTGCGGGCGTTCGTCTCAGTACGATGACGGGAAGTTACAAGGATCACCCGGTTCTTCGTCCGTTGAAGAAGTTTCAACAGAACAAGAAGTCGGGGATGTGGATGTCGGACCTCGTTCCCTACACTCGTGAGATTTCGGATAAGATTTGTCTGATCAATTCGATGAATACCGAAGCGGTTAATCACGCTCCGGCGGTGACTTTTTTTCTAACAGGACACCAATTGCCGGGGCGTCCGAGTATGGGGGCGTGGATGGATTACGGACTTGGATCGGCGAGTGAAGATCTTCCCGGGTTTGTTGTGATGCTGTCCCGTGACAGGGAAAACTCATGCGGTCAGTTGTTTTATGATTACTACTGGGGGAGTGGGTTTATTCCGAGTAAGCACCAGGGCGTGAAATTTCGAAGTCAGGGCGATCCGGTCCTTTATCTTTCCGATCCCAAAGGTCTTTCCCGCGGAATGAAAAAGGGGATGATCGATGACATTGCTTCGCTGAATCGCGAGCACTACGAGGATGTCGCTGATCCAGAGATCGAGACCCGAATCTCTCAGTATGAAATGGCATATCGGATGCAGACGAGTGTGCCGGAGTTGACCGATCTCTCAAATGAGCCGCAACACATTCTTGATATGTATGGGCCGGATGTTCATCGACCGGGATCATTTGCTCGTAACTGTCTTCAGGCTCGCCGCCTCGCGGAACGGGGGACTCAATTTATCCAACTGATGCACGCGGGGTGGGATCAACATAACAATGTGCCGACGCAGCTTGAGGTGCAATGTCGCGACACAGATCAGCCGAGTGCTGCGTTGGTGAAGGATCTCGATCAGCGCGGACTGCTCGAGGATACTTTAGTGATCTGGGGCGGTGAATTTGGGAGGACGCCTTTTGGTCAGGGCGATATTAACAATCCCCAAAAGCATGGTCGTGATCATCACGGTGCCGCCTTTTCCATGTGGATGGCAGGAGGCGGCGTCAAAGCCGGTGAAGTGCATGGGCAGACTGATGACTATGCGTATAACGTGGTCGATAAGAAGGTGCACGTGCACGATTTTCAAGCGACGGTAATGCACTTGTTAGGGATTGATCACGAGAAATTGACGTATCGATTTCAGGGAAGGCGGTTTCGTCTCACCGATGTACACGGGGATGTCGTGAAGGATATTCTGGCGTGAGCCTCGGCATTGACTCCTTTTTCGATTTTGTTAAACTCTGGGGAATTTAGCGATGAAGGTGGCAATCTGTTTATTATTAATTACTTTTGGTATCATAAACATCGGCTCCGCGAGAACGTGGACACGGAGTGACGGGAAAACGGTTGAAGCCGAAATTACTTATTTCACTGACAAGGTCGCAGTTCTGGAGCTTTCCAATGGTCAGGAGTTCACGATTCCTACTCTTGAGCTGAGTCTTGAAGATCAGGTTTTTTTGAAAAGCTGGGAACCGAAGCGTCCCATTGATGTTCCCGAGGAAGCCGTTTTTCGCATGGGGCGATGGTATCTTCGAGTTCTGGATAAAACGCCGGGAAGCAAAGCTGCAGGTAAGGCCGAAGCGATGGGAGGGCATTTGGTGCGGATCCGGGATCAGGAGATGAATGATTTTGTCTTCAAGCTTTCCGATGGGCTGAAGATCTGGGTTGATGGTTCTGATAAAGAAGTGGAGGGGCTCTGGGAGTTCAGTGATGGAAAGCAGATGGAATTCAAAAACTGGCTCAAAGGTCAACCCGATAATTACAGAAGGCGCGAGCATTTTCTAATTATTCGGATGGACGGAAAATGGAACGATTGTTGGGAGAATGATTCTTCCGTTGTCGGCTACATCGTGGAGTGGGATTAACGTCTGTGGTAGCATGCAGAGACATGAAACCGATTATTCTCTGCCTGATTCTCGTGATGAGCGCCCCTTTTTACGGTGGCGGCTGACGGCGATTTATTTACGAATGTGTAGACGGTGCCACCGCTTTTTTTGCATACGGAGTCCGCGCCATTGAGTGATCCGTTCAGAAGCCTGCGTCCGGCGACTCCGAGAAAGACTGCAAAGGAAGTGCTGACGAGCGCGGGGATCACTTTTGGAACCGGAGCCTCCGCGATATACAACCCGGCGACGTCTCAGCTTATTGTGAGAAATACTCAAGATCAGATGGAACTGGTCGAGGCATACATCGAATCGATTACTCAGGGAGTGCAGAAACAGATTTATGTGACTGTTAACGAGGCGCGGTTTGATGAGAAGGATTTCAGGAAAGGGTGGAAGAGTTCGTTATATGCTGAGTTTCAAGAGGCGTTCGAGCTTCCGGAGTTGCCGAAGCCAAGCGAGAAGAAGCGCGTCGTCATTTTTGATTCGCCTGACACCTTCAGAAAGGAATTTGCGAGACCTCCCGCGATCCCTTCCAACGAGGGCGAGAGAGTCGGAAGAGTGATCAATGGGGTTCTCACCGACCCTCAGTATCAGATGATAATCCGGGCGCTCAATCAGCAAAAAGGAGTCGATCTCCAAAATCTTCCCTCCGCGATGTGCCGCTCAGGCCAACTCCTCATGGTGCAGGAGGATGACAAACGTTATGGCGTGCAGGCAGTGCTTGGCGCAGATAATTTCACGGTGGATTTGAGTGTTTTTCTCCCTCTCCATGGCGAGCCGCTTTTTGATGAACTCGACGCCGTAGCGACTCCGCACAAAGTGACGATATGGGATGGGCAAACGGTCGTTATTGCTGAACGGCGTGAAAATGGAAAGTGCCGGTTTGTGTTCGTGAAAGCGCAGATCATGGATCCGTCGGGGATGCCGATTCATGGCAAGGTGGAGAAAAAGAAGGACGCGCCTGGTGGAAAAGAGCCACCGATGATTGCGGCTAATCCTCAAGCTTCCCCTGAAATTCAATTTACCACAGCGATGCAAGAGAGCGTTAAAATGGCCGACGAAGCAGCGTTGAGAGGGTCTCAGTTAATGGCTGATAGAGATTACAATGGAGGCATTGAAAAGTATGAAGAAGCACTTTTTCTGCTGCCTGAGCACGAGATGACCGTTTCGCGTCGTGAGGCTTACGAAAAGCAGTTTTCGAGGGCTCGGATGCTTCTTGCCGGAGATGTCTATGAGGTGGCAAACCTTGATGAGCATTGCGTTAAGAAAGGGGAGACACTCTTTCGAATAGCGACCGATAACCAACTGAGCGTCGGGAATATTAAGGGGGCAAATAATCTCAAAGGCGAAACGCTTGAAGTCGGAAGCCTTTCGACCTCCGGCTGTTTTCCGACAACCTACTTTTTACTGAAGCAACGAGTGATCAGGCTCCGCTCCAGCTGCTGTAGATATTGACCCGAGTCCCGTAGGTCGTGTTGTCAAAAATCATTTGGGCTGAGGCTGGCGGCATTCGGACACATCCTGCGGAAGCGGGATATCCCGGAAGGTGGCCGGCATGCATGCCGTAGGCACCGCCGCTAAGACGCATCCAATAGGGCATCTCAACCCCGTAGATGGTGGAAATTTTTCCGGTGCGAACCTTTTGCGAGATATTGAAACTTCCACGTGGTGTCCATTTACCCGGACGGGCGGTGGACACGGGGGTATCAATCGCAATCTTGCCATCGACAAGGAGGTATCCGCGTTGATCGGCCACATCGATAACAACACGAGTATTCTTGCTGTTGCTTTGTGAAAGGATCATGGGATTGACCCGGGCTCCGCTGGCATGGCGTTCAATGGACGGCTTCGAGGTGAAGCTGCTTTGAAACATGTTGCCAGTCCGCGAGCGGGACGCATTGGTTCCGTCGCCGTTACTGGTGCACGAGGTCACGGCCGCAGCCCCTAAGATTAGGGATAGCGCGAGACCATACGAGAGGACTCTTCTCTTCATAACTGTCTGTATTTGGTGTTTGTGTAGGTTAATCCGCAGGTCGGGTGTTTGTGTAAAACAACCCTATCCTAAATTACAACAAATACAAATAATTATGGTAATTATATTTCTATTCTTCCGTTATGATTCGGAAGGAAGAGGTCTTTCAGGGGTGGTCTCGGCAGAATAGTCAACGGAGTCGAGTCCGAATCCGAACAGCTTGAGAAATTCCTTTTGGTAACCGGAAAAGTCAGAAAGATCCCCCAGGTTCTCGGTCGTAACGGCTTCCCAGGCTGACGCTACGGCTGCCTGGACATCATCTTCCATCTCCCAGTCATCGATGCGGATACGGCCTTTTTCATCGAGTGCTTTCGCTGAATCGGCGGCCATGTAATCACCGAAGAGGCGCTGGATCTGCTCGATACAGCCTTCGTGATTTCCTTTTTCTTTCATGACCTTATAAAGGAGCGAGATGTAAAGAGGCACCACAGGAATTGCAGAACTGGCTTGTGTTACGAGTGCTTTGTTCACCGAAACGACGGCGGAACCAGCACCGAACTTCTCGTTCATGCGAGTCGCGGATTCTTCGACGTGCTCTTTCGCTTTGCCGATGGTTCCGTTCGTGTAAATCTGGTAGGTGAGATCCGGCCCGATGTAGGAATAGGCTACGGTTTTAAATCCGTCGGCGAGAACACCTGCTTCACTGAGTGCGTTGATCCAGAGTTCCCAGTCTTCTCCGCCCATCACTTTCACGGTGTGGGCAATTTCATCCCCTTCTGCCGGTTCAATGCTGATCGGGGCGACAACGCCGGTGTCGGTGTTTACATTCTTCTGACTGTAGGGTGCTCCGATTGGCTTGAGAACGGAGCGGTAGGTCTCGCCACCGGTAGGATCGGTCCTGCGGGGAGAGGCAAGGCTGTAAACGATGCAGTCAATTTGTCCGAGGTCGGCTTTGATTGTCTCGATGACTTGCTCTTTGATTTCATTGGAAAACGCGTCGCCGTTGAAACTCTTTGCATAGAGGCCCTCTTTCTGGGCTGCGTTTTCAAAAGCAACTGAGTTATACCAGCCGGCGCTTCCTGTTTTGCGTTCGGTGCCGGGTTTTTCGAAAAATACGCCGATAGTAGAGGCACCTCCGCCGAAAGCAGGGACGATGCGAGAGGCTAGGCCATAGCCTGTAGAGGCGCCGATCACGAGCACCTTTTTCGGTGGGTTCGCGAGAGGTGCTTGTGATTTTACATAATCGATCTGCGATTGGACATGGGCGGCACAGCCTTCGGGGTGTGCGGTGGTGCAGATAAAGCCACGGGTTTTGGGAGCGATGATCATAGTAAGTTCAAAATTGGATGGAATGAGCGATAGCAGGACCGCTAGAGGAAAACAACCGCTTTATGAACGGTTTTGAATGCCATTGATTAGAGGAAACAAAAAAACCCGCTTGCGACACGAGGCCGAAGCGGGTTTTTGAAAATTCAGGAGAGTAAACTCCTGATACGATTACTTGAGCTCCTGTCCGTGGAAGATAGCCCAGTCATCGAGGTTGTTGAGGTTAACGGCGTCCTTAACGGTTCCGTCATCGTCGCGACCCGCTGCTTCGAGGATCTCAGCACGTGTGCCGTCGTCGTGGATGTAACCGGTGATTGCCGCATTCAGCTTATCAACTGCATCCTGATCGAGTGATCCGCCCTTCTGTTGAAGAACCCAGTTCTCAAGCTCGATGTAGCTTGGCTTGGAATCAGCGATATAGCTTTCGAAGTCGCCTTTGTCGATGCCGAGGCCGTCGAGAACCATCTGGTCGTAGCCGGCTCCGATTGCAGGGTAGTCTGAATTGAGTTTTCCAGCCGCGCCGAGAGAGGCTTTGAGCCAGAGACGTGGAAGGTGAAGAACGCCGAGAGGCCCGGTAGTACCGGAGCTGATAAGTGGAACAATATTGCTCATAATAATTTGAATCAGATGTTTTTGACAGAACGTGGGCTCTGTCTTGTGTGTGTCGGGAGAGTAGGGGGTGCGACCGGGGACTTCAATGCTTTTTCGGCCCTATTTCCGTGCCGTAAGAAGCGTTTTATTTCGTAAGACGTGCTTGAGATCGACTGCCAATTCGTCATATCATTCCAATAATATATGAAAATCGATTTCGCTGCTTCGTTTAAAGATCTCTTTTCCACGGAAAAGAAATGGATGACCATTTTGGGGCTCTCTGTGAGTGTTATCATTCCCATCGTCGGGCCACTTGTTGCCATTGGCTATCTGATGAGGAGGTTTGCTCGGGTTCGCGCCGGCAAACCGGCTGAAGATTTTGATTTCAGCAATTTTGGTGAATATCTCCAGATAGGACTGTGGCCTTTTCTCTGCACTCTTGTGGCGACAATCGTTCTCATGCCGATCATTTTTGTGTGTGCCATTCCAATGTCGGTTGGTTCGGTCATTGTCGAAAACAATCAGGGCCCCGGAATTGCCCTCCTGATTTTAGGATTTTTCCTCTATCTCTTCTCTCTCCTTCTACTCATGCTGGTGACTTATCCGGTGATGTTGCGATCAGGTTTGATGATGGATTTTAAGAGTGGCTTCTCGAAAACGTTCATTCTCAGCTTCATCAAAAAAGTCGGGATGAGTCTCATCGGCTATATGCTGTTGGTTTCCATCATCTCCATTCCGCTCGTATTGGTCGGCTACATCGCTCTGCTGGTAGGCGCTTTCGTGGTTGCCGCCGGGCTTCAGTTTGTGATGTTCCATCTGATCTTCCAGCACTACGATCTCTATCTCGAGCGCGGTGGTGAAGTCATTGAGGTGAACCCTGAACTGATCAAAGATTATGGCACTCCACCTCTTCCCGGTGCGAACCCATCTCCTCCGGCTGATCAGTCCGGAGCGATTGAATAATTTTTTCTGGCGGGCCGGATCTCTATCACTCCTTTGTGACGTCCGTTGGTTTGCCGGCGGTGATCCAGCCGGAGATGCCGGCGGGGAGATGCTTCACGTTGGTGTATCCGAGTTGTTGGACCGCGACAGCGGCATTGAGATAGGCTTCACAGGAGGGGCTTCCGCAATAGACGACGACGAGCTGCTTCTTGTCTTCGCCGAGGACCTTGGCGAGGTTCTCTTCATGCGCTCGAAAATCGACCGCGCCGGGGATATGCCCTTTCGCGAAATACTTTGATCCGTTGGCGTCGAGGATGATCGCTTTCTTCGAATCGATAATGGATTCCATTTCTGCGATCGTGATCGCGGGAATCTCTTCCGCAACGGCGGGGGTGAGGAAAGTGCTGGCTAGAAGAAAAATAAGAGCGGGGATTTTCATAGGTCGTGAAAGGGGGGTACAAAAACACCCAACGGTTTCCCGTCGGGTGTTTTTGAAATAGTTAACAGCATTCGATGCTGTCGGCCGGCGCGTTAGCTTGCCTTCGCGAGAGTTACAGAGTCAGCTTTGTTGTGCTCGTGAATCACTTTGATTTTCTTGCCGTCAAGATCAGCGATGGAGGCCTCTTTGCCTTCAGCGTCAGTGATCTTCGTGGTTGCCTGAAGTTTGATGCCTTTGTCGACGCCTTCAACGGTAAGAACTTTCTTGTCCTCGTTGTATTCGAACGTTCCGGTAACAGTCGTCTTCTTTCCGCAGCCTGCATAAGCTGAGCCCGCCGCGAATGCGATCGCGACCATAATTGCGATGATTTGTTTCATAGTAGTATGTTGGTGTGTCTTCGTTGTCTCAAAGATAGACTTTGAATTCTACACTATTAAACTGGAATATCTAACGAAGATGCAAGACAATAATAAGCTGATGAATGTTTTCAAAAACACTCCCATTTTTGTCGCGCAGAGAGTGGTGCTCTTTTTTGCGATACTTGTCTTCGCATCATTCTCCGGAGCACATCCATTGCCGGAAATACCGGTGTGGGCTTTTTTCGAGTCAGATGGCACCACCCGGATTGAGATTGAAGTTGATCCCCGGTGCTTCGAAAAGGACCCGGAGAAGGAGCTTTATATGCTGAATTGGTATTTGCAGCGTTGCGACGGGAAAGAGAAAGCGGAGATGCTGGAAGCCGCAAAGGGGTTTATTCCGACGCGCGTCGCGCTGCTGTTTGATTCTCCTGAAGGGATCCCTAAGCCAACGTTTACCTGTTCTTTCACGAAACTGGGAGGAGGGCCGCTCAAGAAAATGGATGACCCTGTCGTAATTCGCGCGATTTGGAAAACGAAGCTTCCTGAATCCGCGAAGACTTATCAGGTGAAAGCGAGGGGAGTCGGTATTTTCAGCGTTCTCTTTCTGAATCATGTCAACGACAGGGCTGTTCCGAGAATCCAGACCCTATTCCCCGGGGAGGAAAGCTATGTCCTGGAGTTGCCCCTATTGATCGCGAAACAGCCCGCCCAACAGGCTAGGGCGTACGAGTAGCCCCTGATGGCTGATACCCGTCTAAAGGTGAAATCTTTCGATTGCCTTTGGTTTTATTTTGTCCAAAATCACTGTATGAACAGGGTCTCAACAATTTTTTTCGGTCTCGCTGTGCTTTCTCTTTCTGCCTCCGGCTGTGCTTCTAAGAACAAGAAAAACAGTCTCGAGGGAGCGCTGGAGAGTCAGGACGCCTGGCTTGAAAAGCAAATTAGGAAATCGGAGCAACGCGGCGCTTCGTTTGATGAGAAGTGGGCCGCCTATACTAAAAGACAGGATGAGAAGTATGAATCCTGGATGACTAAGGTAATGGAAGATTAACTAACGGTGGTGTTTCCGCTATCCGTAGGGAATTTTCGCTTTGCTCGTCTACGGAAGTATGACGCGTAACTTACCTCTATTCTTCCCTGCTGCGCTCGTGTCGTTTTTAATGGGAGGATCTGTAGATGCGGCTCCGGTCGAACTTGGAAAAGTGAAGTGGGGGCGTGATTACGAAGTCGCTCTCGCGGCTTCAGTTGAATCGCGACGCCCGGTTCTGATTCTCTTTCAAGAGGTTCCCGGTTGAATCGGGTGTTGGGAGTTCGGTCGAACGGTTCTGATCAATCCTACCTTGGTCGAGGTGGTCGAAGCCAATTTTGAACCGGTGGCGATCTACAACAATCAGGAAGGCAAGGATGCGAAAGTATTGATGCACTTTGGCGAACCTGCCTGGAATTATCAGGTGACTCGCTTCCTCGACGCCGATGGAAGCGATATTATTCCCTGCAATGATCGGGTCTGGACGATGAAAGGTCTCGCTAAGAGAATCTCCGAAGTATTAAAAAAGACGAATCGTCCTGTTCCTGCCGCTCTTTTAGCCTTAACTCATTCGTAGATCTATGATGAAAAGAATAAAGACTCTTAAACTCCTCGCTTTGTTTTTAGCCATTGCCTTCGGAGTTCCGACGTGGAGCTTTTCCGCCGATCCGGAAAAGAAAGGCAAAGACGTTGAAGTGTCGGCAGAGTCGCTTGCGACTGCGACATTCGGCGCAGGCTGCTTTTGGTGTGTCGAAGAAGTCTTCGAGCAGACAAAAGGAGTGAAAACGGTGGTGTCAGGATTTATGGGAGGCACTCCCGAAACCGCTGACTACAAGTTTATCAGTCGCGGGGGAACCGATCATGCCGAAGTGGTCCAAATTACGTACGACCCCGAAACCCTGACCTACGAGAAATTGCTCGACGTCCTTTTCGATTCACATGATCCGACACAGCTAAACCGGCAGGGGCCTGACCGCGGCCGTCATTATCGCTCTGTGATATTCTATCACGACGATTTACAGAAGCTTGCGGCAGAAAAGAAGATTAAGGATCTCACGGACAAGAAATCGTTTTGGGGGCGTGATATTGTCACTGAGGTGACGGAGGCACTGCCATTTTATCCCGCCACTGAGGATCATCAGGATTTTGCGAAGCGAAACCCCGGTCATCCCTACCTCGAGAACGTGCTCTATCCCAAGCTGAAAAAGCTGGAGATGGAGGTTCCTAAGTAGACTTTTTGCAATTGAACGCTGTTAGATCAGCGATTCTAGAGTTCCAGTTGCTTACCGGCGATGTGATAGCATTCGATGGATTCAAGAGCGGGAGCTCGGGACGGGAAGGCAATTTTCACTTCGCTTGAAGTTTCGGTGGCGATGAAAAAGAAAAGGCTGCTACTGACGGGGGTGAGATTTTCGCCGTCATATTGGACGATAATTTGATCCGGGGTTTCTCCTTCCTGCAGTTGATTGGCGGGCCAATTCACCGCATAGCGTTTCCCATTTTCAGTTGGAAAGCGAAGGCTCACGGCTCGTTCGTTGAGAGGTACTACAGTTGTTTCAATTTTCTCGGGACTCGGCACAATCCAGAAACGGTTCGCCGGGGGCTTTGAGTTGTAGCCAATGAAGCGTCCGGGGACCATTGCGAAGTGGTTGTCTTTGATTTTTCTGGCAGCCACCTGGGCGGCGGCGAAAGAACTTCGACCATCAAACCGAATGAGAATGTCAGCTTTATCTGCCACTCCGATGTAATCGAGCTCCAACATGTAGTCGTCGGCGGTGCCCTGGATTTCATCGAGACCGCTCATGGCATAGCGAATTCCGGCAACGTCGTCGGCACCGAGTGCGCGTCTCACCTGGCCGGGTTTCAGGCTTCCGCCCGTGACCATGAGCGCTTCAATATTCTCCAACTAAAATTCATCTGAAACAGCGACGATTCGATCCCCCATCGCTGAGGATGAGGAACCGGAGGGCAGGTCGGCGGTTTCCCGGCTATAGGTGGTGGAGTCAATGACTCCGTTTTCCGGGAGGGTGAAGGGATTGTTGTCGGATCGCTTAAAGTAATTCCAGTTGATGTCGTCGCCTCGCTTGTCATCGCGAGTGCCACCGACTCCATCTGAGCCGGGATCGAAATCAAACTTTCCATTCGGGCCCGGTGTCGAGGCGGTATATTTGTTGCCTTTTGTGGGTGTTCCCGGAGGTGGTGATAAAGCGGGGTGGGCGAGGCCAAGACAATGTCCTATTTCGTGAACCATGGTTCCGAAAATATCAGTGCCTCCTTTTGCGGGGACTTCGATAGAAGGGGTGAGTGAGCTGGAAGCGACGAGGAGGCTATTCCAAATTTCGACTGCTTGCGTGAGCGTAAACTCCAGATCCGATGCGAGTTCTTCGAAATCTGAATGCAGAGCCACAGTGATCTTGAGCTTCTTTTCGTTCCCCGTGTAGCCCGCAGGATGAACAATCGTGTCTGCTGGCTGTCGTTTGCCAGCCATGACGTAAGAGAAGCCAACCGCGTTCCAAGTGGTTCCGATTGAGAAGGCAATGAGAGCACTGATGCCAATGATAAAGGTTCCTCTTTTTCTTAATTGTTCTGTCATCCTTCTTGTGGGGAATTCGCCAGTTCGATTGCAATCACAGTCGTGTGGGATTGTCAATCGGGGCACAAAAAAACGACACCCTGTGAGGAGTGTCGTTTTCGTGTAAAAGAATTCTTACTAAGAAACTCTTTCGTAAACGAGCAGACTAGCGTGGCTGTGCTTCGTTCACTTTGAGGGTGCGTCCTCCGAAATCTTGGCCGTGAATGGCCTCAATCGCTGAGTTCATCGCCTCGTTGGAATCCATCGTCACGAATGCAAATCCGCGGACACGTCCTGTGTCACGATCGGTCGGCATGTGCACATCAGTCACCTGACCGTGCTCGCTGAAGAGGGTTTCGAGTTCTTGTTTAGTCGTGTCGAACGACAGGTTACCTACGTACATTTTCATAATAATCAATTGTTCTAACTCGGCGTTTCTTCGTGGACTTGTTCCTCGAAGAGGGTTTTCAGAGAGCGTCCAATTCAGAAGAATCGGGCTGGCAAACTTCAGACCTGTTTGTTGCCAAGCGTTGAACCGCTCAACCTATCGGCCCTTTTACGTGAAATAGCGAATCCTATTTCGATTCATTGGGCCAAGAAAGGGAGCGGGAATGCTCTGAAGAGCGTCCGACACCCCAAAATGGAGGGGGCGAAGAGACATTCTGGCCCTTAAACCCGTGCTTCAACCTCGCGCATGTAGCTCATGCTGCTTTCGCAGATGTGCTCGATTCCGGGCTTGTAGTCGAAGACTTCGACGCTGACCCAGTCTTGATAATTGATCTCTTTGAGTGCCGCGAAAATAGGATCGAATTCGATTTCGCCCATGCCGGGTCCGAGGAGATTGGCATCGTTAGCGTGAAAGTGAGCGACCCAGTCCTTGCTCTCGCGGATGACTTGATCGATCGGAATCGCCTCGCTCGACATCGCTTTGACGTCGAGGTGAAGGCGGCAATTGGGAGAGTCGACCATCTCTGCAAGTTCGATTCCCAGCGCAGCGGTGTTGAGAAAATCGCCTTCTCCCGGGCCAAGGGGCTCAAGGGCAAGGGTGACTCCACAGTCTTCGAGAACTGGCATTGCGGAACGGATCGCTTCGGCGGCGAAACTCATTGCTTGATCGTGTGAAACTCCCGGAAGGAGGTTTCGTTGAAATGGCGAGCCGAGAACCATGATAGATCCGTCGAGGTCCTGACAGAGGCGGGCTAGCTCGGCGAGGTATTCGCCGGTGGATTTGCGAACTGCTTCGTCGGGAGTGGTCAGGTAGTAGCCTTCGGTCTTGGCGAGGAGCCAGTGAAGTCCGACACATTCGAGTCCGGCATCCTTAATCTGCTGTTTCACGGTGGCTCGCTGATCTTTTCCGATCTTGCGGGCATCGTTGGCCATCGTAAAAGGCGCGATCTCGATTCCGGTGTATCCCACTTCACGGGCATACTGAAAAGCCTTTTCGAAGGGCCAGTCCTGGAAGGTTTCGTTGCAGATCGCGTATTTCATTAGCGTATAAACTAGCAGTTAGCGGCGCTTGCGGCCCGGTGGGCGCTTGCGGCGGAGTGGTGCTGCGGGGCTGTCGTCGAGAAGCGCTGTGTAATTATAATCAAAGCCTTCGAGCTTGCGACGCTCGATTTTCTGTTCGACGAAATGTTCAACGGCGGCTGCGTTCTCGAGTTCGTCAGCGGTGAGGATCGTGAACGCGTCACCTTCCTGTTGGGCGCGACCGGTACGGCCGATACGGTGAACGTAGTCCTCGGGGTTTTCGGGAACCCGATAATTGATGACGTGGGTCACGCCGGAGACATCAAGTCCGCGAGCCGCAATGTCGGTCGCGACGATGATATTGAAGGTTCCGTCGCGGAATCCCTGAAGCGCTTTGGTTCGGTCCGTTTGTTTGATGTCAGAGTGGAGGGCGACTGGCTTGGTGCCATCGATATCCTTGAGTTGGGCGAGGAGCTGATCCGCTTCCTTTTTCGTCCGCGTGAAAATCATGATGCTCTCGTATTTGGTCTTGTCGACGAGAGCGAGGATGAGATCATCGCGCTGATCCATTCCCACGGGATAGAAAGCGTGACTCACGGTTTCTGCAGGTGAACGACGCCCGCCACATTCCACGGTCAGTGGATCGTTGAGAGCCCACTGAGCGAGCGTTTGAATTGCCGCCGGCATGGTCGCTGAGAAAAAGAGCGTCTGACGTCCTTTTGGGCACTGGTCGATGATCTTCTTCACATCGGGAAGGAATCCCATGTCGAGCATGCGATCGACTTCGTCGAGGACGAGGTATTTTAGTTCGCTGAGGTCGAGGTTTCCTTTCTCGAGGTGATCAAGAAGACGTCCCGGAGTAGCGAGAATGACGTCGGGCTTCGTTTCGAGTGCTTCAATCTGGTGGCCGTATCCGACGCCGCCATGAATGAGAACGACGTTCATTGGCTTGTAGTAGCCGAAAACATTCATCTGGTCTTCCACCTGAGCGGCAAGCTCGCGGGTTGGTTCAAGGACGAGCACCTGAGGCTTCGTGGACGGTCCCATCGTGCTAACGATGGGAAGTGAAAACGCGGCAGTCTTGCCGGTTCCGGTCTGAGAAGCGCCGATGATATCTCGTCCGTTCAGTGCTTCGGGAATGGCCTGAGCCTGAATGGGAGTGGGTTCTTCGTATCCGGCGCGGGTGACTGCGCGGAGAACCGGGCCTGATAGACCTAAATCTGCAAATGATGGCATCTCAGATCAACGCGGCTTAGCCCCTCGGTTTCAAGGGGAAATCACGTTGATTTCCACGATTTTATCGTGATTCCGATATAATATCTCACTTTTTCCGCTTTGCCTTGCGACCGGCGAGCCGATAATCGAGTGAGAGCTTCCCTGCGCCCCCTATCGTGATACCGATGAAAACAGCCAAATAGAGGACGAGTCCCTGTGGATTGAGGAGGTTTGACAGGTCGATCGGCGCAATGAGAATGAAGCCGGTGATGAGAGTCGCAATGAGCCCGTTGATACGGGAAAATATACCGAGAGCAATCGCGACGAGAGCGATCGACATGAGCGCGACGACAACCACGGTGAGAATGTTCGGGAGAGGAAGGCCTTTATCGGCCAGTTGGGTCACGAGGTCCCACTCAGTTTTGCTCCAGATGAAATTAACAGCATTGCGAACCTGCTCGTAGAATTGGTAGTAAAAAAAAGCGAGCGCAGCGAAGAAGCGGATGATAAAAAGCGCCGCATCAGGTGCGTGGGTTTTTTCAGGGCCGGTATCGGGCAGTGGTTGGAAAGGCATGGTGGTATAGACGCACAGGAGAGCTGACTGAAACACGATGACGCACTTTTCTGCAATGGAAAAGGTAGCGGGAGGATCGAAAACTGGAATGAGCCGACAAGAGTTACCAGGAGAAGGTATCTTGAACGGTCACCCGCTCACTTTCTGAAAGGGTTCCGGAAAAAACGAGTAGTTCGCCGACTCTGATCGGGGATCGCAAACTTCTTTTTTCATGAATCATCGGGAAGCCGACCTCATAGCTGATCAGTGTTTTCTTTTCCGGGGTTTTCTTTTTTGCCGGTTTGGATAAGGTCATTTCGTTGCCTGTCTGGGATGCCGCGAGGGAAATCGTTCCGGATTTCGCGTCCCATTCCATAAAAACGACGCCCCATTGAGCCTTGTCCCAGGGAAGGGTGGTATCGGTGAGCTGCTTCCATCGTTCTGAGCGAAACAGCATTTTCCCTTTGGTCTGGATAAGTTTGACTAGGGTTCGATCTTTAGGACCCTGAGATCCGAGTAAAGACGCTTTGAATATATTATTGGTAAAATCGTTCGCGGCGCGAAACCGAATCACGAAAGTGAACTGGTCGGATATCACAAGGTCATTTCTCACGGCATCGGGGTTTGCGCGAAGGATACTGCCCGCTGGAAATTCCACGAAGGGGGTATTTCGATTAGGTAGTGATGAGAGGAATGGAATGACGTTGTTGTCTTTTGCGAAAACGAGGAGGTGATCGGGACTGCTTTCTTTTTTGCCGGTTTTGAAGGGCTCCTATCGGCTTTTTGATTTGATTGAGGCGCTTCCCTTCAGGGCTGAGGACGCCGCCTTCGACTGAATAGTGGGCGACAAGCCGGGCGGAGATATTGCTGACTGGAATCGGTTTCGGGAGGGGCGCGACGTTATTCAGCAGGGTGATTGGTCATCGTTTCGGCGACTGAGTCTCCTGCGAAAGGAGGTTTCTGTGTCAGTGCGAAATAGTAAACGCAACCGAGTGAGTAGAGGTCGGTGCGTTGGTCGAGGGGCTCTACTTCGATTTGTTCGGGAGCAATGTATTTGATCGAACCGAGAAAGGAGCCGCTCTGGTCCAGGGTTTGAGTTGATGGTACCTGACTGAATTTGGCGAGGCCAAAATCGAGAATCTTGACCTGAAATCGCTCGCTCGGAAGCCACGTCAGCATGATGTTTCCCGGTTTGATATCGCGGTGCAGAAGATTCAGCTCCTGTGCCGACATCAGCGGGTCGAGTGTCTACTCTACGAAAGCGTCGAAATCCTCTTTCGAGAGAGCGTTCTTTTTGACGACCGTTTTTAAGGTGTCACCCTTGATCAGTTCGAAGAACACATAAGGCCCTTCCGCATCTTCGTCGAACTCATAAACCGAGACCACATTCTGATGTTGGAACTGGGCAATCGCGCGTGCTTCTTTTTCCAACGAATCGGCCTGAGTAGGGTCGTTGAGAGCGCTGCTTTCCGGCGGAAGGAGACGCTTGATAGCAACATCACGTTGAAGACGCTTATCGAAGGCTTGGTAAACCGCACCAATGCCTCTACGACCAATACGGCCTTTGATGTCATAACGTTTTTCAGATATTAGGTTTGCGACTCTTAGCTAATTTATTGAAATGCTCCATAATCACTAAGAATTCAATTTTTATTAATAGGGTGCATCAAGGGATGAACTCATTGCCTTGAGAGTGCGCTTTGATAGGGTGTTGAAAGACGAGTCGTCCATTCTTTTCAGTCAGCACATGCAAAATAAATTTTACGGATCTTTCGATACGGATCGAATAGAGGTGGATAAGACCGGAGGATCAGGGGATCACCGCACATCGTTCCAAATCGATCGAGACCGGATCATTCACACCTCCTCGTTCCGGCGGCTTCAGAATAAGACGCAGGTGTTTTTCAGCGGAGAGTATGATTTCTATCGCACGCGTCTTACTCATTCGATCGAGGTGGCGCAGATTGGGCGCAGTATTTGCAACCGGCTCAACTGCACCTCGAATCTCCTGAATGACGACTATCAGATTGATGCGGACCTTGTCGAAGCAGCCTGTCTTTCTCACGATATTGGTCATCCTCCGTTTGGTCATACAGGCGAAAGGACGCTTCACCGGCTCATGCGGGAATACGGTGGGTTTGAGGGCAATGCTCAAACGCTGCGAATTCTCACGAAGATTCTTTTCGGGCCGGGGCGGGGGATGAACCCTTCGCGGGCGCTCATGGATGGTGTTCTGAAATACAAAACGCTCTACGGTGAAATAGCGGATCAGAAAAACCATTTCATCTATGCAGAACAGAAACCGATTCTCGATTTCGTTGTCGGAGGTGAAACGTTTCCGGAATTACTTTCCGCCGGGAAGGCGCGGAACAGATTTAAATCGATCGAGTGTCAGATTATGGATTGGGCTGACGACACGGCCTATTCGCTCAATGATATCGCCGACGGGATTCACGCTGGATTTATCACGGTGGAAAAAGTGCATCAGTGGGCCGAGACCCAAAAAGATCTCACGACCGCCGACGAAGCCCTCATTGAGGAGTTGATCGATGCGATGCGTCGCGGGCGGGTTGAGTCGGCGATTGGGAAAAAGATCGGGGCGTTTATCAACGCGGCTCAGTTGGAGACATCGGAAAGATTTCTCAGCAATGCCTCGGCCCGGCATCGTTACCAACTCACGATTGACCCGGTGACGGATGCGGCTTGCTCTCTCTATAAGCGGATCTCGCTGGGGCTTGTTTTTAAAAGCCGTCAGCTTCAGCAATTGGACCGGAAGTCTGACTACATCCTAAGTCGTCTTTTCGAAGTCTTCGCTGAGCAATACATTTCCCCGGCTCCCGGAGTGATGAGGTTCAAGCTACTCAGTGATGAGGAGGAAGATCTGATTGAGGCAGAGGATACCGAGGCTGGTCGCGCCCGCATTATATGCGACGTCATTGCGAAAATGACTGACGGTATCGCGACTCGCACCTACAAGCGTCTCTTCGACGCCGACTTCGGATCGATAGTTGATTTGATCTAGTCAGATGGGTTGCGGGCGTTTCTGTGATCACTTTCCCTTAATGTGCTCGCTCATGAGCCGCCTCGCCGTTTCCGCATCTCGACGGCGAAGTGCTTTTATCAGTTCGCCGTGTTCACTATGGGTTCGTCTAGCGTCTCTTGCCTTCATCCGTATCGGCTTTGATTCGACTCCAAAGAGGCGGGTTAGCATTTGATTCTCTTTCGCGGTGCGGACAAGAAACCGGTTTCGTGAAGCCTCCACGATTCGATTGTGAAACGATTTCTCATTTTGCATCCACTGTTTCATCTGGGCCCGGGTCGCCTTTCCTGATGATTGCTTTTCGATCTCAGCAGTCAGCGCTTCCCAGTCATCGAGAATGGTATCGAGTTCAGTGAGTTCTCGATCCGAAATGTGTCGCGCTGCCTCTGCCGCGGAACTGCATTCGATGCATTCCCGGAAGATCCATAGTTCTCTGATTTCCTGTTCCTCAGGCAAGCGTACAAAAGCACCTGCGCCCGGGATTTGATTTACGAGGCCTTCGCTTGCCATCCGGTTGATGGCTTCGCGGACAGGAATGACACTCACTCCGAATTCTTCTGCCAGGGACCGGTTGACGAGGCGATCCCCGGGAGCCAGATCGCCCTCTACGATTTTGTCGCGCAAAAGTGAGTAGGATTTTTCAGCTTGGGTGGCGGCCATTAGTTTCGTTTATCGCTCAGGTCAGGACGGAGAATTGATGGTCGATGCAGCGACGTAGGTTTCGCGAAGCGCTTGATCCACTTCGGTGTGAGCGCCCCGGTAAACCATTAAAAATCCAAGGCGGGGGCTGTCGGTTGTGTTCGGGGCTGACCAGTGAATCGTATTGCAATGATGAATCGTCGCGTCACCGGGTGCGAGAATTCCGCAAAACTCAGCTTCAGGCGCGGTTGCTACTTCTTCAGCCAGTCCAATCGAGTTGCCTTTGACGCCGGAAGGCTTCGTGGGGAGAACGCCATTCAAATGGGATCCTTTGATGTAGGTGACGGGACCGTTTTCATTTGTCACCGGATCAATCGCGATCCAAATGGTCAGCTTGTCCGCCGGGGTGCGGCAAAAGTAGGCGTTGTCTTGATGTGGGGGAACGCCTGATCCCACTTTTGCCGGCTTGTTAAAAGTCTCAATCGCCGCCAAAACGGGCTCACCGTTCAACAGTGTTCGAACCAATTGAAGCAAATCGGCTCGCTCAGCGAATTTTCTTAAGCAAGGGTTGTGCTCTTCGAGTCGCCAAAGATTTCTCACTTGCTCTCCATCGGCCTCCCGGGTTGCCGCATCGGCAGGCTTCCCGCGAAGGTCTTCATGAATGTATCTTTCCAGCTCCTCCCGAATTTCGGAAACATCTTTCGCTGAGAGGAATTCGGGGACGTGAATTACCCCGTTTTCGTCATATTTCTTTTTCAGTTGATCCATCATCCTCGTTTCTCTGATACTCTCGATTTTGATCTGCGATGGTTGGTGAATTCTCCCGGGGTAACTTAAGAGTTGCAACCGATCGCCATTTATTATTCCATGGAATGACATGTTATAACATTGCCTCGTGACGCTGTCGAACTTCGATTTAATTTCGCCAAATTCTCAAAATTCAATTCCATTTCCAATCATCCATGGACAGAAAACATAAGATCCTCGTCATAGGCACCGGTTCCATCGGAGAGCGCCACCTACGTTGCTTACAGACAACGGGACGGTGCGAGATGGCATTCTGCGAACCGATGGACAGCTGTCGTGCCGAAGTGGCCGAGCGCTATGGGATCCACTCTGATCTCGCTTTTGAGAATCTCGATTCGGCTGTGGCATCGACCACTTTCGATGCCGCTGTCGTTGCGGCTCCAGCTCCGTTTCATATCCCGATAGGGATGCAGTTGGCAAAGGCAGGAATCCATATTTTGATGGAGAAGCCTTTGAGCCTTTCAATGGATGGGGTGCAGGAGTTTGCGGACCTGGTAAAGGAGGAATCAGTCGTGGTTGCGGTTGGCTATACGCACCGCGCTCATAGCGCAATGATCGGACTGAAAGAAAAGCTTGATTCCGGAAAGTTCGGACGCCCTCTCGAACTTCGCGTCGATATCGGTCAGCCTCTTGCGGTGATTCGTCCCGCCTATGCCGATGTCTATTTTGCTGATCCGAAAATGGGAGGAGGGTCCATCCAGGATATGATTACGCATTTCTATTCCATCGGGGATTGGCTGCTCGGGCCGATGAATAAGATTGTCACCCATGCGAAGCATATGGCTCTTCCGCGGGTAACGGTAGAGGATACGGTTCACAGTTTAGCTGATCACGGCGGTGTTATGGCGACTTATGCGCAAAACCTGACACAGGCACAAAACGAAGTGATTACGACGGTGATTTGTGAAGGCGGGAGTATTCGTGCGAATTACGGAAAGAAACGTGTCTCCTGGATTACTGAGCCCGATGGTGAATGGAACCATGAGCCCTTCGAGATGGGCGATATAGATGAAATCTACATTCGTCAGGACAATGCGTTTCTGGACGAAGTTGAAGGACACGGAAAATCTCTTTGCACCCTTGAAGAAGGGATTCGCACCTTGAAGGTGAATATAGCGTCGTTGAAGAGCGCGGAAACTTTTACCTGGCAGGAAATATCATGAGCACTGACAAAGCTCCCACTATTAACGAACTTTTCGACCTGCGCGGGAAGAACGCGATCATCACAGGCGCGAGCGGCTATCTCGGCGGCGCGATGGCTAATGCCCTCGCAGAGGCTGGTGCCACGGTGATCGTCGGGAGTCGGGATCGCGAGAGGGCTGAAGCGACCGCAGCCGAGCTTCCTGCCGATCACAACCAAACGCACCTTGGGGTTGCTCTGGACAATTTGGATGAAGCGTCGATCGATTCGGGTTTTGACGATGCCGTGTTACGCGGTGGAAAAGTGGATATCGTGATTAACAATGGTCATGCGGCCGACGGCCATGACCTGACTAATGTTTCGGGGGAGGATTTTAACCAGCAACTCGCCAATGCGACCGGCTATTTTCTGCTTGCTCGTCGACTTCGCGATCATACGGTCCAACGCGAGGTCGCGGGGACGGTCCTCATGATTGGTTCGATGTATGGCGCGGTGGGATCTTACCCCGAAGCCTACGAAGGAATCGGACCCGCCAGCCCGGTTCACTATCATACCCTCAAGGGAGGGATTATCCAGATGACGAGGCACTTGGCCGTCTACTGGGCGAAAGATAATGTCAGGGTCAATTGCCTCAGTCCCGGTCCATTTCCTTCAGAAAAAGCACCTCAGGAAATGGTGGAACGACTGAAAACCAAATCTCCCATGGGGCGAATGGGACTGCCGCACGAATTAAAGGGTGCGATGCTTCTGCTCGTCAGTGATGCGGGGTCTTACATGACCGGTCAAAATATCCTCGTTGATGGAGGTTGGGGAGCCTGGTGAAGTCTACTTCTGAAACTGCAGCGAAAAGAGATCCACGTCGCGCATCACCATTCGCAGGCGAATCGGTTTTCCGGCGAGATCCTGAAGTTTTCCTTCGCTGTCCCAGTTGACGGTCCGCTCGATCTCGTTTCCGATTTGCGCGCGGCATTCATAGAGGCTGAACCCTGGTATGACCTTGCCATCGGGCTCCTGTAGTTCGATTCGTATTCCGCCTGCCGCAGAGGTTGAGAAGTTCAGAGAAAGTTTACTACCTGAGAAGATGAGCGGTTTCGTCAACAATTCGCCTCCGTCGTAGTCAGCCTGAATCGACCCAAACCCGTCAAGCCTCAGCGAGTATCTTCTCAGATGAGCGGTTGGCTGTGCGTAGTTTTGATTTAAGAAAATCGACATCTCTTTTGGAGAAGTCTGTATCACGTTCAGGGCGGGGTAGTTTGTGCGGGAAACCCAGTTCTGCGCTCCGATTCCGGGACGGATAAAACTGGACATGAAGGTCCGGTCAAAGTGGTCATCTCCCCGTGAAGTGACAAAGACAGCGTCCGATGCGTCTTTGAAATATTTAGGATTCACTCCGATGGCCTTGGCCTCTTCGTCCGTAATGACCTGACGTTTGGGGATGAAGCGCGCCGCGAGACTGACGTAGAGATGGGGCGCACGAAAATAAGGGTGGGTCTGGCTCGTGTAGAAATGCTCGGCCGGTCGATCACTTTTCATTTCGACATGGGGAGACCAATTCAGGCAGTCATCACTGGTGGCGCGAGAAACCCAGCGAACCTTATTTTTCCAAGTCCGGAAAAAGCAGACATACTTTTTCTCAAGCTCTGACCAGAAGGTACAGGCCTGGCTGTCGAAGGCGAATTTTTCACTGGTTAGGATCTTTTTCTTCTTCAATGACCAACTATAGCCGTCGGGTGAAACAAAGAGGGCGAGGCCTTCCGGGTGCAGTCCGCCAATCGCTTTGAATTTTTCTTTTGGGTCTGCGTCGGGGTTACTGTCAACGAAGGGGGAGAAATTGTGCGAGTAGGGGGATTGCTTCGAAAGGACGATATTGTTGTCCTTTGAGCCATTCATTTCATGGAGTCCAAGACTAGGCCTCGTCCAAGAGATGCCGTCCTTCGATTCGGCGACGCAGGTGGACTCCGATTCATCTCCATCCTTTCCGACGTCAGGACGTCCACGGTAGTATGCCCGGTAAGTATCTCCTACCGTGAGGATCGTTGTGTAGGCAGCGAATTTGCCCTCCCAGGGCTTGTCCAGTTGAAGGGCAATTCCTTCATCTCTCGGATGGTGGAGCGCAAAGCGGAGGCCTGATATTCCGTCAACGAGATGGCTATCAACAAGCAGTTCGCGTCGTGATCCGATTGTGATGGGTTCGAAACTGGTTGGGTTCAAAGCCGAGAGGCCGGGGGAACTTTCGCCGCCCTGGACGGTGAGTGACACCTCATCAAAGTCGTAAGTTCCGACATCCTTCAAATAGGAATACAGGAACACCATCACCGTGGCGGCGTCTTCCGGTGCGGTCTCCGTGATTGTGATTTTTTCCCACCCTGTGGTCGGACCCTTGGTTCTTACATTTCCGCTGGTGAGCCGAGCTCCGGTAGCGTTGAAGAAATTAAGATAAATCCCCTGACCGCCTTTGTCTTTGGTTCGGACGTGGACGGAAGCGGTATACTCACCACCGGGTCTCGCAGGGTAGTGTCTCGATTCGTAAACGTGAGTTTCTTCTTCACTCTGATCGGTCATTTGAACAAAATGATCTCCCGTCAGGGCATCTCCCTTCACAATCTCCGCCCGCCCCTTTTCCAATTTCCATGCAACCCCGCCGGATTCGAATCCCGGATTGTCGATCAGGTTCTCCGGCTCTGCTGCGAGAAGAGGTGATGAGAAAAGCAGCAGCGATGAGAGTGGGGCGATCAATTTCATGTTCCTGATTTTTTCTCCGAGGTCATTTTGCTGACGAAGCATCCTACTGTAATCCCGACGATGAGAGCGATCGGACTGATCCACGTGAAGCTGAGAGCGCGTTCATCATCGAAGAGAGGATTCCAAAAGGCGATCGTCGCGGCGGCGAGGAAGCCGGAGAGAGCTCCGGCGTTGGCTCCGGCGGGAGTGGCGAACCGAACGAACATTGCCATAAAGAAGAGTGTGAAAAGGGGAGTGACGAATAACTCGGTCGCCCGTTTCGAAACAGCGAAAAGATTTCCCGGCAGGTGGTCAATGAGAGTGGTTGCCAAAATAACCGCCACGCCCACGCCCGCAGCGATGAGGCGGGCCTGAATCAGTTCTTCGCGCGCCGTATGTTCTGTTTGTCGAAAGCGACCAATGAAATCGGAACTGACAACGGCGGTGATTGAGTTTACCCCGGAGTCCACGCTCGACATCGCAGCCGCGAACATGCCTGCGACGACCAGACCCGAGACGCCGATGGGAAGCTGGTGGGAAATGAAATAGGGGAAAAGCTTGTCGGCGGACCCTGAAATGGTTTGGCCGGTCGCAAACTGATCTGGAAACTGGCGGTAGTAGGCCATCAGCGCCAAACCAACGAGAGCAAGAACGAGGGACGCTACAAGAGTGACGATGGAGTTGACGAGATAGGATTTTCTTGCGGCGCTGGCATCTTCGGTTGCCATATATCTCTGGATCGCGGTTTGATCGGATCCCGCGGTGCAGATCGTCCAGAGCGTTTGGGAAACAATGACTCCAATTACGGTCAATCGGAGATAGGGATCGAGGCTGAAAACCGGCTGCTTTTTCCAGGCGGGATTCCATTCCGTCGGGAACCAGTCGAGACCACCGAGTCGCATCGAGACGATGACAATTACAAGAATGGCGCCTCCTAACAAAAGCACGAACTGGATCATGTCGGTGACAACCACTGCGCGCAGTCCACCCAGGGAGGAATAGAGCAGAGCAATCAGACCAATGATTGCCGTCACGGCAAAGATCCATTTCTCATCGATCCCCAGTATGACAACCATTGCGCCCGCGGCGAAATTCAGGAGCACTGCCATCCACATCAGGCGAAGCAATACAAACATGCTTGCTCCGATGAGCCTGCTGCTCAGTCCCAGTTTTTTCTCCAGCAATTCATAGGCACTCGTGAGCCGGAATTTCATGAAGACCGGAATCAGGCAATACCCGACAATGAGAAATGAAATCGGAATCGCCAGGACCGCTAGCAATGTGTATGGCCCGTTTTTTACGATCTCTCCCGGTTTCGAAAGGTAGGAAATCGTGCTTAGCAAGGTGGCGAAGAGGGAGACGCCGATGAAGATCGGGTTCATCTTTCTGCCGCCTGTGAAGTACTCGTCTTTGTCGATTCGCTTGCGACTGTAGAACCAGCCGATCCCCAGCATTCCAAGCGCGTAAGCAGCGACGATACTAAAATCAATCCAGTGAAGTCCGTTGCTCATTTTGCTGTGTCGGCAGTTAAGAGTTCGGGGAAATGTGATTCACACCAACTGCGAAGCGTTTCGATGTCGTCTGTTGTCGCATGAGGGTAGGGCCCCCGGCACTGCAGGCTCGTTTTCAGAATTCCTAGAGCGACTCCTGCGAGTCTGTCATAGGCGGTATCGGTAAATCCGCGCGGGCCGAATTCGGATCCGAGAAACTGGTGGAAGGCGTCGATTTTTTCATGGAGTTGGCCGACCGTATCCCAGTCCTTCTTCTCCACGGAGGACCACAGATCAAGAATCAATGCCGGGTTCCAATAAACCATCGCGCTGCACCCGCCGCGTGCGCCGCAAGGTCCCAGTTCCTTCCATAGTGGTTCCCCGACGAATACATTCACCAATTTTGAAAGCTCGCGACAGCCTTCGGGGGTTGCGCCGACCGTCCCTGCGTTTGACTTCGACATGAGGTAGGACGGCACCGCTTCTTTTACGGCGCGATGTTGTTCGATGGTCAGGGTTTTCTTCGCGCGTCCTGTTTCGTAGATGGAAAAAGGCAAACCTTCGGCAGCTGTAGCGACTTCCTGAAAGAATGGAACAATCGCTCCGTCGCTCACTTCCATCCAGAAGGGGAGCGCTACCTGAATGGCATCCGCACCCAGTTGCGCGGCCATTTTTGCTCGTCTCACTGCTCCGGTCGTCGACGTCGCGCTGCACCCGATCATTGCCGGCTTTTTGTGTGAATGACACTCGTTGACGGTTGCCTTGCTGATCTCTGCAAATTCGTCGATCTCGATCGCATAAAATTCCCCCGTCGTTCCGCCGGTATAGATTCCGGGAATTCCCGCTTCGCAACAGCGGCGGACATCGCCCCGGTAGACGACCTCATCGAACCTTCCGTCCTGTGTCCAGGCAACGGGCAGTCCTGCCCACGGGCCGGTTAATGTCTCTTTCGTCAGCATCTTCTAGATGTCTTCGTCCTTCCACGAGTCATCGCTTTGGGCTCCGAATAAGTCCGTTTGTGGAAGTATGAGCTCTGGCAAATTCCCGTTCGATAGATCTTCCGGCAAAGGGTAATGGCGGGCGGGAACTCCGTAGGCCAGCGTGTTGGGCGGTACGTCGGCGGCAACGACTGCGCCGGCTCCAATGATCGAGTTTTCTCCTATCCTGACACCGGGGCAAACCGTGACGCCGCCGCCGATACTGACATGGGATTCGATTTTTGGCCCTTCTACCGGCGCTGCTCTTCGCATCGGATACCGGTCGTTGAGAAAAGTAGTATTCGGTCCGATGAAAACCATGTCTCCAATCTCGGTCGTGCTCGGGAGGTAGACGTGCGCCATAATCTTCACGCCGCGTCCAATTTTCAACCGGCCTTCGAGCGTGCACTTGTGGTGAACGACACAACGATCACCAATACTGACTTCGGCTCGAATCAAAACCTGATGACCACATTGAAATCGATCTCCGATCGTTGTGTCGGTGTAGAGAATTGAACCGGATCGAATCACGGCATGATCTCCAATGCGAAGCGGGTTCGTTGATCCGAGATATCGATACCCAAGGGTCACATCGGGATCAATTTGAGCGTGAGCGCCTGTTTCAAAAAAGGGTTCAGAGTTCATGGGAAAAGTCTTTCAGTCGCTTCACCCCTTCAGTCGCAAGGACGTCTCCGGCGGGAGCCTTGAGCGGCGCACGAAATTTGGTGTAGCGATGGTGAGCGCTCATGTATTCATTGTCTCCGAGGTTTTCCGAATCAGCGATGTAGCCATGATTGATGTTCATGTATCCGCAGGGGATCGTGAGTGGCAGCGGTGACTGCTCACGAATTTGGCGACCAATATTTTGAAAGGGCTCGCAAGGTAACCCTACGATTCCGACATCTCCGATTCTGATCACGGCGATTTCCATTTCCTGAAAGTAGTCGATCGAATCAACGGCCTCGCGCTCATGAAGATCCAGTGCCCATAAGTTCCACGGGCGTACCAAGCTGATTAGCCAGGCCCGGTATTGGGGAGAGAGTCCTTTTGCGAAATTCTGGCCTACGCATTCCAAGGTGTTCTCATCGCCTGCTTCGGCCCGCTTCATGAAGTCATCGATTACCGTCATCTCCCCATTAAGGAACTCAGGTGAAGGCAAAGAAGCCAGTGGCAGGCGAACTGTTTTAAGGGTGACGTCCATTCCATCTCGCCCGGATTCCCTGAGGCTTTCGAGCGCTTCTAAATAGCTCTCTCCTAACATTTCTCCAAACTCAGTGGAGCGACTGACACCGCCAGTGAACATCTCCTTGGAGTTTACGTCCCCGGCGCAGCCCTGGAGAAACCCAACCGGAGCCGCGATTTTACCGCTAACAATATCACAAGCGACTTGCGACCACTCGCCGAAGACGACGGTGTTTTCGGGGTGATACGCCGTCACGGGATGGCCCGTGAATTGAACCAGACCGGCAACAGGGTCTCCCTCGACGTTCTTGAAAATAATGATTGGTGCCTGGTGATCGACATCTCCCTGAAAGTCATCGCCGAGCTGCTCGCGGTCTTCTTCCCGCATCAAGTAAGTGGTTCCATTCTCCCGCCGTCCTTTGCGGTAGTAGGTGATGCGATCCTCGGATCCTTCGGCCCACGAAACGGTGACAGGCACGAGCATGGCTCGCAGGCGACTTGCGCATTTTCGAAGGGTCGCAAAAAAGGTTTCTCCCACCGGTAGTAATTCCGCTTCCGGGGCTGGCGTGGCATAGGCGTTGTAGGTAAGGACCCCATTGGAAGCGAGTGCGACGCTGGTGTGGTTGTGTGAGGTGAAAATCAGAACATTGGAAACGGGAATATCCAGATCGTCTGCCAGCGTCTCGCGGAATAACTTGCTGACGTTCACAGGAATCGATGGGCCAAAATGGGTCGTCACCAAACAAAGTGTTTTTCCTTTGTCTTCCAACATCATCACCATCGTCTTCAGTCCGCTCGCAATTTCGGTGGCTTTTCCTCCGTGGCGCACGTCGACCGTCGTTTCCGCGTCTGGAGTGATTTTAAATTCGAGGGCAGCGAGCTGAAGAGACGGAGCGGTGCTTTTTGATTTATCTGAAACTGACATTTTACTAGGCGAGTTTCGATCAACGCAGATAGAGAGCACTGAAGCGGATCCCGGTTCTCTTCTCTCCTTCAAAGGTGGTCTTGATTCTGACTCGTTTCGGCAAGCCTTCCGCCTTTGGCTTCCCGCCGAAAACGAGAGGGGTTTGAAATCCGTTTTTCTCAACGATCGCTGCGTCTTCGCGAGAGTATCCCTGAATGGGTTTCATGAGGTGATCGAGCAACTCCACTCTTAATCTGGCTTTTTTGCCCAGGCCCGTTGCGTTGATAAACAACTGGGTAGCTGCTTTCTCCACATTGAGCGAGGAGGTCATAAAACTGCAGACCGTTTCTTCCATTTGGTAATCACCGGAGCCTTTCGTCACTTCGTTGGTTACGAGGTCAGCAAACCGGTCGCGCGGAACCGTCACGATACCCACTCCTCCCCGGGGCGGAGATGACTCCCAACTGCGGGGATCCCAGCCGCCATAGTAGACATACGTTTTCTCCCCTACATTCTCAAATCCCTGCGCTTGGAGGAGCCCGCCCTGATCCCAGGCGCCGTCCTCTCCCCGCTGGATAAAGGTCCACTCTTTCATTGGCTCGCGAAAAAAAGTCCCGTCATTGCTCACTACGAATCCGAGATCAATCGTCAGGTCTTTCCATTCGGGGGTTCCGTGCCAGATTCCTGACACACCCACTAAAACATTCCCGCGATTCCAGACACTGATTCCTTCGTGCGTTTGTTCTCCGATTCGACTTTTCCCAGGCCCGAGTAACTCGTGCTGATGCGCACGAACCGCCTGGATAGCGCTCCCCTGGCTCCAGTTTTTGAAATCAGGTGAGATGAAGGTTCGTGAGACCCGCCCGTGATAGGGGACCGTCGCAGAAATCGCATTTTGCCCCGAGAGGTGATAGAGCTCATCCCATTTGTAGAGGCCTCCGACGGGTTCGAAATGCAGCGGTGGAATATAGGTGTCGGCTTCGGGGAGTTCTGATTTGACCGGTTCGGCATCGCCGAGAAGCTTCCAGGTATAGCCGTCTGCACTGACATACGGGGCGAGGGTTCCATTGCGGCGCGTCTCGCTCTTCGGTGTCCAGACATGGGCTCCCAGTTTGAAACGGTGAGCGGGATTCGGATCATTGGGTTCGTCGAGAACTTTTAAATTGAGGACACCGAGATGAGGCTCAAGAAGACAAAGGTTGTTGTCTTTGTTTCCGAGCGCCTCGACCAGCCCGAGTTTTGGTTTTGTCCAGTTCACTCCGTCATCGCTTTCCGCATAAGCGACTCGCCATGGCCTCGAACTTTCTTTCTCTTTGCTTGCTGCCTTTCGTTCCTCTTTCGAAACCGCGGCATACCACATCCTGAATTTGCCCGTTTCGTGATCGCGCAATACGGACCCGTAAAATTGAACAGCCCAGGAATCGACTGACCCCTCAGGCCCTCGATTCACGACGGGATTGTCCGAATGCCTTTCCGGAGTTCGCATTTCCAGTTTTAGATTCTCCGTAAAAGGGATCGAGACATCATCAAAGGAAAAGAGCGTTGTCGTTTTCTGAGTCTCGTTGAAAAACTCCGCTGGTTTCTCCGCTCCGATAGCAATGCAGGTTCCGGCGCTAATTGCCAGAATTCCGATAAGAATGATTTTCATTTCGTCTCGTCGTCACCACTTGTGAGGAACCCAATATTAATTACCCAGCGGTGAAACGAAGCCAAAACGATCCACATTCGCGTCACCGTTCACTTAACCGTGTTAGGTGAGGCATCTAACAGGGTTGAATCTCCACTCGTATTACGCTTTACTCCGGAACATGGAACTAAAACCAGGCGGACAACCGGGAGGAGAGATCAAATTTTTGATCGGAGCAGTAGTGACGGTGGTTGGTGTCTGGCTCTTTTTTGACTCGGTTAGATTTACGACCGGGCATGGTGGTCTCATTTCCAATTCGATCGGTCGTGGACGTGGCGGCGGAGGGGGTGGAATGATGGAAACGACTTCGATGGGTATTGTTCTCGTTCCGCTTTTTATTGGAATCATTGCGCTGTTCTTCAACGCCCGTCAGAAATGGGGATGGATTCTAACCGGTCTTGGGCTCGTCATTCTCGCCGTCGAAGTGGTGAGTCGTTTTCGTCCTGTCATCGCGATCAAGGGGACGCATCTTTTTCTCCTTATCATTCTGGTTGCCGGAGGAATCGGTCTCATGCTGCGTGGCTACGTGGAAGATCGAAAACGGGGCAAAAAGTCGTAAACAGGAATGCCCTCCTATCTCACGATTTTTTCGGCAACGCTGCCGGTCTTTCTCGTCATCGCGATTGGGTTTTTCTTCAACCGGCGAGGCTGGTTGAACGAAGAGACTGAAGTCGGCGTCATGAAGCTCGGGCTGAATCTGCTCGTGCCTTGTTTGATTCTCAATCTGATCCCAGGAAATCCGGCGCTGCAAACCTTGAGCTCAGCGGGGTGGGCGATTGGGCTCGGCTTCGGGTTGATTGTGACTGGTTTTGCGGTGGCGTGGGTCGTCGCCCGGCTTTCAGGAATTCAACGGGGTGAAGGCTTGCGAACCTTTACGATCTGCACGGGCATTCAAAATTACGGTTACCTTCCGTTGCCGATTCTCGTAGAAATCTTTCCGGATAATCCCGGGCCGGCGGGACTTGTCTTTGTGCACGGCGTTGGTGTTGAACTAGCGATGTGGACGGTGGGGCTGGCGATTCTTACGAAAAAAGCGGGACTGAAGTCTCTCGTGAATGGTCCATTTATCGCGGTCCTCGTTGCCCTGGGTCTGAATTTTACCGGAGGGCATCACTATATTCCGGGCATCGTCACGACGATTACTGATATGCTGGGGCGTTGTGCAATCCCTATGGCCATCTTCATGATCGGAGCGACGATGAGCAAATTTTTCACGCGGGAAATTCTCCACGATGCCGTGCGGGTCGCTCTTTCCAGTATTTTCACGCGGATCGTGTTGCTGGCAGCCTTGATGCTCGTCGTCGCTAAATTTGCTCCTGTCAGTGATGATTTGAGACGTCTCCTCGTCGTGCAGGCGGCAATGCCGGCGGCGGTCTATCCCATTGTCCTGTCACGACTTTTCGGCGGGCAGCCGGAAGTGGCGATCAAAGTGGTCCTCGCGACTTCCTTTGTCAGCTTGATCACTTCGCCGCTCGTCATTGCGTGGGGGCTGACCTGGCTGGGTGTTTAAAGGCGCTTTTTTTACGCGGATTCGGACCCGCCGCATGCTTGACCAAATGAGGGATAGTCCGTGATACTTCCTTTAGCGTTATGCAAAGGACCTTCACTATTTCTCTTTCTGCGATTTTTCTGCTTTCGTTCGCTGGAGCAGCGGAGCCTTCGGTTTTTGAAAAAGCGGTTCAACAGTCTCAGCCGATCGCTCACTGGTCGTTTTCCCGTGACGGAGATCACAAGGTGAAGAAAACCAAAAATAAAGAGATCACTGATAAGGGGCCGGTTGCTCCTGAGTATCCGCAGTTTGGAAAAACCAATCAAGCGCTGCGCCTCAACGCGGGTGAGCGTGTCGTGATTTCGGATGAAGGCGAAAACTCCCGCTTCGATTTTGATAATGGCGATGTGATCTCGGTGGAGGCGATGATCAACCCCACTAAATTTAACGGGCAGGCGGCCATCATCTCGAAGGGCCGCACCGGGAATAAGGGGTTTTCCAGTAGCAATCAGAACTGGGCCTTTCGGCTGAAGTCGGTTGCCGGTCAGGCCGGGGTGAATTTTCTCTTTCGCAGTCGGGATCAAAAAGGCACGCCGGGGGACTGGCATCGTTGGACGACGGTGTCGGGAATCGGAGTGAATACCGGCTGGCATCATGTTGCGGTGAGCTACGAGTTTGGAAAACCGGAATCGATTCGTGCTTATATAGATGGGAAACCAATTAAGGGGACCTGGGATATGGGTGGCGCGACAACGGCACCGCCCGTGATTGATAATGATGAAGTCTGGATCGGTTCTTCAACAGGAGGGGCACCCGGCAACTCTTTTATCGGTAGCCTCGACGAAATAGCGCTCTACCGGAAGACCGTGTCGGCGAAAACGTTTATGACCCGATATGAGCGGGTCGAGCCCCCGATGGTATTGCCCGAAGCGGAGGCGGGCGTCGTTAAGCTTCACATGCACGGCCCGCTTGAGAGCAATGTGAAATTCCCTAATAATCCCGGGAAGCCGCTCATTTCGTGGGATCAGCAAGCGATGGGTTTTGTCCGCATTCCTCGAAAGTTTGATGACTGGGGTGTACGCGAGGATTGGGGAACCGGAGTGATGGTTCGCGCTGTAGCGGAGATTAAACTGGAAGCGGGCGAATACGAATTTCTCGGCCGGTCCCGAACCGTTTCCCGGCTCATTGTCGATGGTAAGAAGATTCTCGATTTCCCGAAAGTGGGTCGCGGCGGCGGCGCTCATAACCATGTTGAGCCGGTTCCGGAAGTGCCGCGCCCGGGGATGCGGCCTCATGCGATGGATGACATTGAGAAAATCGTGAAGTTCACCAGTGCGGGTGGGACTCACACGGTGGTGTTTGATGTCATGGTCGGAGGGCCGAAAAAACGTTTGGAGTTTGGGGAAGCGTGTCTCGCGATCGCGAAGGGCGATGAGATTTTTCAGCTTCTTGCTCCGGGGGCGGATTCAGGACCGAAATTGACTGATGACGGCTGGGTCTCTTTTGCGGCTGAAACAGGTGAGGTGCTCGATCGGTTTGACCGCGACAACCGTCGTGCCGCTGACAAACAGGCTGGCTACTGGAAGAAGCGTCACGATCTCGCCGCGAAGCATCTCGCCGGAGAGTCGAGTGGCAGCAGCATCGATGGTCTTATCCTCGCGCGTCTCGAGGCTGCGCGGAAAAAATCAGGCAATCCGGATTCCTTCTTTAATAGGGAGGTTCGTCCGATTTTCGCGGAGCATTGCTATCGTTGTCATGGCGAAAAGGAAAAAGGTGAGCTGAATTTGCAGAAGCAGGAGAGCCTGCTTGCGGGCGGTGAATCTGAAATTCCGGCGGTGGTTCCGGGTGATCCTCATGAGAGTTTTCTGATCGAAGTGGTCGGGCCTGAAGCAGGAGATGATAAGATGCCTCCGAAAGGCGATGGGCTTTCAGCTGAAGAAGTCGCGATTCTCACCAAGTGGGTCAAAGACGAGGACGGTAAGATTGAAAATGCCGCTCTCAAAATCGCTGATCAGACTGCGGTAGTGGATGACCTGACTTTTTTGCGAAGAGTCTGGATCGATACGGTCGGAGTCTCTCCGCCAGTGAAAGCGATTCGTGCTTTCGAGGCCGACTCGTCTCCTGATAAGCGCGAGAAGATGATAGCCCGGCTGCTTGCTGATGCGCGATGGGCGGATAATCAGGTGGGCTACTGGCAGGATGTTCTCGCGGAAAATCCGAACCTGCTCAAGCCGATGCTGAACAACACGGGGCCTTTCCGTTTCTGGATTCTGGAAGCGCTTCGGGATAACAAGCCGATGGATCGGTTTGCGACCGAGCTGATCACGATGCGGGGCAGCATCTGGGGTGGCGGCGCAGCAGGATTCGGTATCGCGACTCAAAATGACGTGCCAATGGCGGCAAAAGCTCACATCGTGGGGACCGCCTTTCTCGGCGTTGATATGAAGTGCGCCCGCTGTCACGATGCGCCTTATCACGAGACCACCCAGGAGGACCTCTTTCAAATGGCGGCGATGCTGGAGCGAAAAGAGATTCAGGTGCCGAAGACGAGTAGTGTTCCCGCGACCTTTTTTGATCATGTGAAAGAGGGCGGTCGTGAATCATTGATTGAGGTGACGCTCTCGATTGGCGCGAAGGTCAAAGCGGAGTGGCCCTTCGACGAGTTTGTCTCCGAAATTCCAGAGGGCGTGATTACTGACCCGAATGACACTCGCGAGCGGATTGCGGCGGATGTTACTTTCTCGCGACGATTTGCTGAAGTGCTCGTGAACCGGATGTGGCGTCGTTATATCGGAGCGGGGATCGTTGAGCCGGTTGATGACTGGGAAGGACACGCGCCCGCCGATCCTGAGTTGCTCGCTCATCTCACGGATGAGTTCATTCGCGGTGGCTATGATCTCAAGCAATTGGTGAAAACGATCATGAATTCAAAGGTTTATCAGCAACAGGCGCAGGACGTTCCCTCAAATATCGTCGATGCCGATCGCTTTTTTGAAGCTCCCTATCGCCGCAAGATGTCTGCGGAACAGGTCGTCGACAATGCCTGGCATATCGCGGGAAAGGAGATGGATCTGGGATTGTTGACGATGGATCTCGAAGGACGCCTTGCTCCCAATTACTTTCTGAATTTTGGCTCGCCGCAGAAAGCCTGGGAATTTTCCACACTGGCGAATGAGCGCGACCGCCCCAGCCTCGCGATGCCGAAAATTCAGGCAGTCGTTGATGTCTTGCGGGCATTCGGCTGGAGAAACTCGCGTCAGGAGCCGACCTCGCACCGGAATGAGGAGTCCAATCCGCTTCAGCCGAGCGTGCTCGCCAACGGTGTCATGGGAAGCTGGATGACCCG
>JAOFXR010000189.1 GCA_028047635.1 Verrucomicrobiales bacterium | reverse complement strand
GGGCGAGCGCTTCGCTCTTGTTCTTTCCTTTTTCCGAAAGGGTCAGCGATTTATCCGGCTCGAAGTATTGGTTAAGGTAAACCTCAGCGTAGTCCTCAGCGGTGATATCAGCCCTTGCGGAGGTGGTAAGAAACAAACCAGCACTCAGTCCGAGGCCTAACGCTAAAGGGGCTGCGAAGGCGGGAATACTCAGGGAATCGGTGAAAAAGCGGAATAATCCCTTTCCGTACGCAACAATACAGCGGTGATCCATCATTTGAGGCCCACCTTGCTGCATTGTATTCATGTTGCCAAGTTCAACTATTAGCTCTTATAGCGCAAACGCTTCTTATGGCGGTTTGCCCTACTGCGCTTACTGCGCTTGTGCTTGTTGATCTTGGTCTTTCTTTTCTTTTTGAGAGATCCCATGATGAAAAACAGTTAATTCAAAGACTCACTTAATCGAATCGCCGATTAGGTGAGGGCCGCGAATATGGTTCAGCCGATCACTTTATTCAAGGGGTATTCGATGATTCCTTCGGCTCCCTGTTCCATAAGCTCTGGAACGAGGTCCCGAACCTGGCGCTCGGTCAGGACTGTTTCGACTGCAACCCAGCCATCTTGCGTCAATTTAGCGACAGTAGGCTTGCGAAGTGAAGGCAATGTCTCCAGCACCTCGTCGAGACGATTTTCGGGGAGGTTCATCTTCAGGCCGACCATATCACGGGCGGTGAGAGCGCCTTTCAGAAGAACAGCGATGCGCTCGATTTTGGCGCGCTTCCATGGATCTTCCCAGGATTCTTTTTTCGCGACAAACTGCGGGTAGCTCTGCATAAGTTCGTCGACAATGCGGAGATTATTGGCGCGAAGTGATGAGCCTGTTTCGGTGATATCGACAATCGCATCAACGAGTTCGGGAACTTTTACCTCAGTGGCACCCCAGCTGAATTCGACTTCCGCTTTGACGTTGTTTTTCTTAAGGTAGCGCTCAACAATTCCGACGGCCTCTGCTGCAATACGTTTGCCCTCAAGGTCTTTTACGGATTGGATCGGAGAATCGTTCGGCACAACGAGAACCCAGCGAGTCGGCTTGGAAGTTGCGCGGCTGTAGGGAAGGTCGCAAACGACATGCACATCGGCATCGTTTTCTGCGATCCAGTCCATACCGGTAATGCCGCAGTCGAGGAAACCATGATCGACGTAGCGACCGATTTCCTGAGCACGAATAATGCGCACTTGGAGTTCCTTATCATCAATGGAAGGGCGGTAAGAGCGTGACGCTCCATGGATGTTATATCCTGCCTTCTCAAAGAGATCCATTGTGGGCTCAAAAAGGCTCCCTTTCGGTAAGCCCACCTTAAGAATGTTGTCTGTTTCTTCAGCCATGTTTGACGCTACATTGCCGCGAAAAGACGATCTGTCACCCGTGTTTTTTTCATCAGCAAGTATGAATGTAATGACCACTACCTTATGAATAAGGTGAAAAGTCCGTTTCCAATGACGACTTGATTCACGGGTCAAATTCGCGAATGATGCCGCGCGACGAGTCGAAAAGACTCCATTTTCCGTAAGGAACTGAGAATTTTATGAGTGATCTGAACAAAGAAGCCCTGTCCCGCGCCGCTAATGAAGCCCGCGGTCTCGCCATTGACGCTATCCACGCCTGCAGCTCCGGCCACCTCGGCCTGCCTCTTGGCGCTGCTGACATAGGATCTGTTCTCTTCGGAGACGCAATGCGTTTTAATCCTGCTGAACCGAAATGGCTCAACCGTGACCGTTTCATCCTCTCGGCTGGACACGGAAGCATGTTCATCTACGGCTGGCTTCACCTCGCTGGTTACAACCTCTCTCTCGATGAGGTTAAGAACTTCCGCCAGCTCCACAGCCTCACCCCGGGACACCCTGAGTATGACGAGACCGATGGTGTCGAAGCGACAACGGGTCCTCTCGGACAAGGTGTAGGTAATGGCGTTGGTTACGCGATGTCTGCGAAAATGGCAGCTGCGAAATACAACACGGACGATCATACGCTTTTCGATCAAACGATCTTCGTTCTCGC
>JAOFXR010000188.1 GCA_028047635.1 Verrucomicrobiales bacterium | reverse complement strand
GGAAACGTCGGGACCGAGCCGGAGCGCGAGAGGTCCTTCTCCCCCATCCTCGGAGCCAAATCCACTGCAGGATCCCACCTCCGCTGAACCGGAAGCAAATACTGACAGCTCGATCGACAATCTCGCAGCCGAGGCTTCCGCTATTATTCCGCAGCAGTTCCTGCTCGCTCAAAATTCAGTCACCCAGCAAAGCAACTCGCCAGCATCCACAGCCGACAATCAGTCTGGAGATGAAGGCGCGACAGTCTTCGAGGCGACCGGAGCGGGCCTCTGGCTGGAGAAGGCTCCGCTCAATGATGTTTTCCAGCACCTGGCACGAATGGGTGACCTCCAATATTTTCACAACTCCAGCCTTGATGGAGAGGAGTTCCTCGTAACCGGGGAGCTCATCGGCGAAGATTCACTCTCGCAGATCGAGGAACTTGGCCTCATGTATGGGCTGACGATTCACAAAAAGGGGAACACCGTCTACGCCTTTGACCAGTCGCAGGCCTCACGAGTGCCTCAGAAGATCAGTCACTATCAACTGCAGTACCTGCGCCCGGACGATATCGAACAAACAAAGCTCATCTTGCAGCCATTCCTGACCCCGGGTATGGGAATGGTTGAATTCGAGGGGAAGACCAATAGTCTGATTATTTCGGACAGCGAAGAAAAACTGGAGCATATTCTTGAATTTCTCGGCCAGATTGATCGGCCGAAAGACCAAGTGGCTATTGAAACGAGAATCATCCGGATTTCCACATCGGCCCGCAATTTGGTTGGAGTCGACTGGTCTTCCGTCCTGGGAGCAGATGGCGGAATTGGCATTACCGCATCTTCCGGACTGAACGCCCTGTTCGGGTTGCCGGAACTCGATAGTGCGACTTCGGTCGTGACCTCCGCCACCAACGGAAACGGAGTTGATCTTGTCCAGGTGACGCGAAACTTTTCCTCGGCGGGTGGACAGGGAGAAAATCGCGAAGGAGGAAACCTGGTCCTCTCCCCCATACAGATCAGTGCCGTGATACGCGCCCTCAATACCGCTGGCATAGCCGAGCAGGAATCGAGTCCCACTCTCATAACGGAGGATAACGAGGAGGGCTTGATCTCCGTCGTCGATCGAATTCCGATTATTACCTCCACCGTTAGCGAGACGACGGCCGGTCAAAACTCGTCGGAGGAGGTCCGCTACAAAATCGACGAGGAAGATCCAAGCGGGGATCCAGCGACCACCAGGGAAGTGGGGGTGACCCTTGCAGTGACCCCGACGATTTTACCTGACGGAACGATTCGGATGTCACTTCGGCCAAGGTCGGCGCAGGTTGTAGAGTACGTGGAGAGCCCTTCGGGAAATCGTTATCCCCGGGTCAACGAGTCTTCGGTCACGACAATGGCCAGGATCCCTGACGGACATTCCCTTCTGATCGGTGGATTCTACGAACAAATCGGCACTGAAGGCGGTTCCAAGGTGCCGGTCTTCGGGGATATTCCTGGACTTCGTCATCTGTTCAAGAATTCCGACCACCAGAAAGCTCACACCAGTCTGGTCTTCATCGTTACTGCCCGCCTCTACCGACCGAGTGAAACTGAACAATCCGACGCCGTTGCGAGTGATATCTACGAGGCGCACATTCTTCCTGACAACTATGCTTTTCCGGATCCGATGCACCCGGATCGAGGCGTTCCACCATCCCTGTTCTTGTCTGGATGAATACCGGAGCGGGTGCTCCCAATGACAGGAAACGCGTTAAAAGGGCGGTCTCGGCATGATTTGTCAGAATCGGATTTGCGGATGTAAGAACAGCGAAGCAGCCTTCGGAAGCCTGGAGAATAGGAACCCGAATGAGTCGGCAAAACTCTGCAACCTCAGGTTCGATCGTATAGAATTCGATCGGAATCGGCATACGATCGGCAAAGTCGAGATAGGGGGGGCGTATCTTTACTGATGCACTCAAAAGGTCGAGAATCTCTCCCGCTGTGCCAGTGAAGGCGGAGGGGTTTCGCTCGATGGAAAATTCAAGGAAATCGGGTGACGAATCATCCGGTCGGCTCGTCT
>JAOFXR010000187.1 GCA_028047635.1 Verrucomicrobiales bacterium | reverse complement strand
GAAGGAGACGCTTATGCCTCGGCATTCCCGAGCCATGATCCGAGTAGAAGAAAACAATCGTATCCTCACCGAGATCGTCATCTTCAAGCTGATTCAAAATCTGACCGACCTGATGATCCATCGCCGTCACGCAGTCATAAAAGCGGGCCTGCTCACGACGGATTAGTTCAGTGTCAGGGTAGTAAGGGGGAACAGGAGCTTTCTTCGGATCATGCACTTCCGGTGCGGAAAGACTCGATTGCACATGCTCCTGAAACGCAGCGTAAGGCCACACCATGGTTCGCGATTGGTGTGAGACCATTTGATTAAAGACGGAGAAAAACGGCTGATCTTTTTTACGGGCCTCATTTCGCCAGTGAGCCGTGGCGCTGCTCTCGTCCCACGACTCATCGATGAGACGAGTTGCGTCGTTGGTATTGTAGTCGGTTTTCACGCTGTTAGTCGTGTAATAGCCAGACTCACGCAGGTAGGAAGGAAAACCCTGAATCGACAACGGAATCGGATAAGCGGAACGCATCTGACTCGTTCCGAGACTCGAAGCCCACATTCCGGTGATCAGCGTTGAACGAGACGGTGCGCACACCGGCGCCGCGGCAAAAGCATTCGTATAGCGAACGCTCTCTTTCGCGAAAGCATCCAAATTCGGTGTCGTCGCATACTCGTCTCCATAGGCGCCGAGTGTCGGGCTCATGTCTTCGGCAGTGATCCAGACAACATTGGGGCGTTCTGCGGATTCCGGCGATGGAGACGGCAATTCAGTAGCCTTGATGTTACGAAAGCGAATTGTGCCGCCTTTGCCATGGTGCTGAATCGCGAAATATCCTTCGAGCGATTGGGAATCTTCAACCGACGCGATTTGTTTCCCATTCAGAAAAGTGGTGATCTTTGGCCCCTCACAGACAACCCGATAAGTGTTCCAATCCCCCTCTTTGATCAATCCGTCGATGGCCGCCAGGTGCGCCTTTTCTTCTCCCTTTTTCGGATAAAGCCATCCTCCTAACCCGATTCCATAAACACCTCCATTTTTACCCGGCGCAGGAGCCTCAATCTCGCACTGATAACCCTTGGGTTTTCCCGTCTCACCCATGCAACGAAACGCGAGACCGCTGTTCAGTTTTTTCTCTGCAGCATCCGCCGGAAGCATCACCTCAAGCGAGACATCAAAATTGGCCATTTTGACATCCGTCGTCACCCAGACGTTCTTTGTAGAGAGCAGGTGAATCTCACCATCCTTGACCTCAAGCGTCTCGACCTCACCACGCGCCGTCCAACCAGTGAGGTCTTTGCCGTTGAAGAGGGAAGCTTCTTCTGCTTGGGAAATCAAGGAAGCAACAGCCGTGATTAGAAAAAGAAAGGTGGAGACAATGAATTTCATACTTCTGTAGACGATAATGAATCGGCCGAAGAATCAAAGAGCAAAGAACGGCGGAAATATGTTGCCTTTCATCCGGCAAACGACTCGCCCCTTCCGGTTCGCCATTTTAATTAAGATACGAACTTTCTTCACAGTTCGTGTCGCACCCCTTCCATCTCGATAGGACCGACGTCTCAATAGGAATCCCTGCAAAGGTATATTCCGTTTGAGTGGCAACAGTAGCAAGATCGATTTACGACCGGTCCACGAGATCTTGACGAATTGTATCGAGAACGACATGGTCAAATTCCAACAGAATTGAAAACCATGAAATCCTTCCTCTTCCTTCCAGCGATTGTCTGCCTGCTGCTCGCGGTACCCGCTGCTGCTGACGATGAGATCAACCGCCTTCGATTGTCCTACACGTGGCGATAAAGAGGGCGATACAGTCTCCGCGCAATTCTTACGAGAAGGAACTGAACCGGCTTATCGAAAACCGGACGCGTAAGTCCGACCTCAACGGAGCTGTTGCCGCGCAAAACGTGCTCCGGCAACTCTCTGGCGATCCCGTCGAAAACGAAGCCAAACCGCCCGCCTCCCCGGACGAGGAACTCGACCGTTTCCTAGCGGACTACAAGGAGGAATCTGAACGAGCCATCAAACCCTTGCGGGAGACCTACCTACGTGAACTCAACAAAATCCTGCGAACCCGGACCCA
>JAOFXR010000186.1 GCA_028047635.1 Verrucomicrobiales bacterium | reverse complement strand
CAACCTTTACCTCACAGAAACGGAAGCGGCAGACATCGCGACCTTTATTCAATCGGAACAACCGAAGGTTCTTGAACTAACCGGAGGAGATTCGAAAAAAGGACAGGCCATGGTATCCAAACGCTGCCTCGTTTGCCATGGCGGCGACGAGAAAGCGACCTACGAATTCACCGCTAAACCACTCGGTGAGATGTGGAAAGAGCAGTGGCTCGTCAAAGGCTGCCTTTCAACGGAAGAAGCCAATCAGCCGGAACTCGGCCTGACGCTCGAAGAAAAGCAGGCCCTTCTCGCTTTTCAAAATGTGGATAGCGGCCACGGTCTCAAGTCACTGAATCGTTTCATTCCTCACGAGTATGCAACGCGAACGATGGAAAAGCTGAACTGCGCCTCCTGTCACTCCGGCGAGAATACGCTTCCTGACATCAGTCTCGCAGGGGAGAAGCTCAGGGATGACTGGCTCACGGGGCTTTTCCATGGAGACGTTCTCAAGATCCGCCCTTACGAAAAAGCACGCATGCCCGCATTCGTGAGTCGTTCCGAAAATCTCGCCAAAGGCATCGCCCACCGCGCGGGATCGACGACGGGTGAGAAACGAGCCGCACCTGACAAGGCCCTCGCTGACGAAGGTGCCAAAGTAGCCGGACTGACCGGCTATGCCTGCACGACCTGCCATGCCGCAGGAGAAAAAGGCGCGCTTCAGGCCTTCGAAGGTCAGGGTCCGAATCTGCAACTGGCAAGCGAACGACTTCGCGACGGTTACTTTCACTCATGGATGCACTGGCCGCAGCGATTCGTGCCGACGATGATCATGCCAAAATACACTGCTAATAAAAAGACAGCGCTGAATCCCACCTTTTTCGAAGGAGACGCTGACAAGCAATTTGATGCTCTCCGCGAGTGGATGAAGACTCTCAAAGGCGCTGAAAAGGCGCCTGTCGGGGAGGTGCATTAAAATGTCTTGCAGGCACTCTTGCATGCACATGAAGCCCACCAGAAAAATGCAGACAGGATCGCCTGCCGCAGGAGTGTCTGCATCACCTCACAAGCACTGGCTGCCCCAAATGTTCGAGAATAGTCAAATCTCACATAACGGGATCACGACTCGCTGAAAGGCCTGAATTCTCTTTGTGAAAATCAGTTAGTGAAGTAAAAGGAAGGATGAAGTCATTTCTCTTTTTTCTCTTCACCGCTGCCACTCTCAGCCTCAGCGCTGCGGACAAGCCCAACGTCGTGATCGTCATTACTGATGATCAGGGATACGGCGATCTCTCCTGCCACGGCAATCCGGTCCTCAAGACGCCGCACATCGACTCGCTCGCGAGTGAATCAGTTCGCCTTGATGACTATCACGTCGCACCTACCTGCTCACCGACTCGCTGCGCCTTTCTTACCGGTCACTGGACAAACCGCACCGGCGTCTGGCACACCATCATGGGGCGCTCCATGCTGAGAGAAAACGAAGTCACGGTCGGTCAGATTTTCAAAGACAGCGGCTACGCGACGGGAATGTTCGGCAAGTGGCACCTCGGTGACAACTACCCCTTCCGCCCTGAGGATAGAGGCTTCACTGAAGTGCTTCGCCACGGCGGTGGCGGCGTCGGACAAACCCCTGATTACTGGACAATGCTTACTTCGACGGTTCCTACTTCCACAACTCCAAGCCGGTTCCGGTGAAGGGATTCTGCACCGATGTGTTTTTCGATTACGCGAAGAAATTCATCGAGGCCCAGGTCGAAGAGGAAAAACCTTTTCTCGCCTACATCTCAACCAACGCACCACACGGCCCGATGCATGCGCCCGAAGAAAGCGCCGCCCCTTACCTCGATCAAGTTCCCTCGGGCACGGCTCACTTCTTCGGAATGATCGCCAACATTGACGATAACGTCGGCGCGATGCGTGAGTGGCTCGAAGAAAAAGGACTCGCTGAAAACACGATCTTCATTTTCACGACCGACAACGGCAGCTCATCAGGCACGAAAGTGCACCCCGCAGGAATGCGAGGCGGCAAAGGCAGCGAATACGACGGCGGACACCGCGTTCCCTTCTTTATGCACTGGCCCGCAGGCGGCTACGATAAAGAACAGTATATCAAACCGATCACCGCTCACGTCG
>JAOFXR010000185.1 GCA_028047635.1 Verrucomicrobiales bacterium | reverse complement strand
AGTCGGAATTTCGCCCGACACCTTTGTTCGTAAAATCTAAACTCTTTCAGCCGTGCTTAAGCAAATCATCAATCAGGGCGACGATCCAGAATCTAACGGAGACGCAAAGTCAGGGGGAAATCCTTCAGGCGGCGTCCCAGCTACTGCATCCACTCCGAAAAAATCTTCCGGCCCCGGCATTTCAGCGGGCGCCAGCAAGAACATTCTCTCAAGCGACGTGGAGATCCGCGGAAAACTGCGCTTCTCGAACGATCTCATCATCGATGGACGTATCGAAGGTGAAGTGAACTCCGAGGGTGATCTTACCGTCGGTGAAAATGCCCAGATCGTCGGTAACATCAAGACCCGCTCTGTTGTCGTATTCGGAAAGGTCGACGGAAACATCACCGTAACCGACCGATGCGAGCTCAAGCAAAATGCATTGCTTCACGGTGACGTCGTTGCAGGAAAACTTGCTATCGAAGAAGGCGCCACTTTCGTCGGTCTCTCTACAGTGGGAACACCCAAGTCCGGAGGCAATAAGCCTTCTCAGGATAAGAACAACAGCGGCAACGACCAGAAACAGGGATAACTTCCTTCTCTGATCTCTCCGGAACTTCCGGACCTCAATTTTGAAGCGCGCCGCATCATGTTGGTGCGCTTTGCTTTGAACCCTCATTAAACTCGAATTCGTGTTCGGCAGATTAAATAGATCAAAACGCCTCAGTCTGACTTGTCCTCACTGCGGCGAGAACCAGAAGGAGCCCTCTTTGGTCATTTCTTCCTTTTGTCGCGCCTGCGGCGAACACTTCCGGGTGCGCAAAGGCGTCGCAATCCCGAGTCCCGGCTTGAAGGTTTCGGGAGTGGTTGCCGAACGAAGCGCCGTTGAACCAAAATCTCAGGTCAGCGATAAAGGTTCCGCATCGGAAGAAAAGTTGGACCAAAGCTCAGAGGCATGGCTCGTCACGTCGGATGAGAAAACGAAAGGCGCCCGCTCTCTTCCCAAACAGGAGGAAACCGAAGAAGAAGAAACCGAAATTTCCGCGGGGGCATTTTTCGGACTTGTCGATGAGGATGATGAATCGGCGACCACTCCGGTGGTGAAGAAAAAGAAGAAGGATCTCGAAGAAGGTTCGATGGAAGCGTTAATGGAATCGCAGAGCCATTCGCTCACCCAGGCGAAAGGCAAAATGCCGCCAAACTTCATTCCTCCCGAAGAACGAAAGAAAAGGAGAGACGAGCCTGTCACCGATTACAAAGTCCGCTGCTTCCGCTGCTACCACACACAGTTCGTATCCAAATTTGCCAAGTCAACGCAGTGTGAACGCTGCAGCGCCTATATTGCGCTGGCCAACTACGACATCAAAGCAGTCAAATGCCACACCCTCCGAACGCGAGGAGACATCACGATTGGACGCCGGGGAGGCTTGATCAATAATTCTGAAATTGCCTGCAATAACCTAACCGTCAGCGGGGCGATTGATGCCACAGCGGATTGCTCCGGCAATGCCGTTTTCCGACACTCCGGGACAGTGAGAGGCCAGCTTTTTTGCCGAAAGCTGGTCATTGAGAAAAATTGCGAAGTCACTTTTCCCGACGGAGTCAAAACAGAAAGCGCCGATATTATGGGAAGCCTTTCCGGAGATATCACCGCGTCCGGGAAAATTCGCGTCGGCAAAGCAGGCAAACTCGACGGAAACGCTTCCGCCCATGAAATTGAAATCAAGGAAGGCGGAACCATTTCAGGAGAATCAACGATTGATTCTGACATCACCACCTTTTTGCCTTTAAAGAAAGGCTTCAACCCCTCCATCATTGGATAATTTTTTGAGACGACCATGACTACCACTGCCACCTCAACTGATCTCCGCGCTGACATCCTCGCTCTCAAAAAAGAGCGCAACGCGGTAATTCTTGTTCACAACTACCAAATCAAAGAGATTCAGGAAATCGGCGATTATGTTGGTGATTCTCTTGGGCTCGCTTTTCGCGCCCAGGAAACGGACGCTGATGTCATCGTCTTTTGCGGTGTCCACTTCATGGCCGAAACAGCAAAGATTATTAATCCGGAAAAAACGGTCATTCTTCCGGATGCCAACGCCGGCTGCTCACTCGAAGATTCCTGTCCCGCGGAAGACCTTGGCGCATTCCTCGACGAACATAAG
>JAOFXR010000184.1 GCA_028047635.1 Verrucomicrobiales bacterium | reverse complement strand
GCTGCCGGAGCCGAAACAGTCCGCGCTCTCGGTGTCGATTGTCTTGCCGTCGAAGCAGATACTTTTTCCCGCGAAGGCTGCGAAAAGGCCTGCTCCGCTGGAATCGAACAATTTGGCAGCATCGATATCCTCGTAAATGTCCCGGCCTACAACCGCCGCGAAAGTTTCCTCGATTACAAAGCGGAAGATTTCGAGGGCATTTTAAATTCAGCGCTTCTGGGAAGCTTTCACATGTCACAACTGATTGCCCGTCAGCTCGTCGAGCAAAAGAAGCCCGGCAAAATCATCTTCATCTCCAGCGTTCTCGCACGCATCCCCAACGCGCGATGCGTCGCCTACAGCGCAGCCAAATCAGGAGTCAATTCGATGATGCAAACCATGGCGGTGGAGCTTTTCGAGCATCACATCAACGTCAACGCAATCGAACCGGGCTGGATCGACACTCCGGGAGAGCGCCAGCACTACAACGACGAGACCATGGCCGAAGAAGCGAAAAAACTCCCCTGGGGCCGGATGGGGCAGCCGGAGGACATTGGAAAAGCAGCCACTTACCTCGCTTCCGATGACTCAGACTACGTAACCGGAACCATTTTACCCGTCGACGGCGGCTACCGCCTCAAGCATTGCGCCGATATCCCTGAGGAAACGGCGTAGGAGGGCGGCTACCGGCATCCCTGTAGCCGCGTTTCCAAAAACGTGGCGCAAAGCCCATCAGCTCCTACAAAAACACTTCGCGTTTCTAATCGAACATTTTCGCGATTCGTATGACATAATAAGAACATGTTCGCTCGCCTCTTACTTCTTTTTATCGGTGTCCCCGTCATCGAGTTGTTACTTTTTATGTTTCTCGGTTCGAAGATCGGCATCGCGCCGACTCTACTGATCATCATCATAACCGGCGCTCTCGGTGCCTATTTGACGAAATCCCAGGGCCTCAAAGCGCTTAATAAATACCGTGAAGCGACTTCTCAGGGCCATCTCCCTCACGAAGCAGTCCTCGACGGACTCATGATTCTCGTCGCCGGAGCCGTTCTCCTCACGCCGGGATTCTTGACTGACGCGATTGGATTTTCGCTGCTAGTCCCCAGCATTCGGGCGGCAGTGCGCGGCGTTCTCGCGGCTTACCTGAAAGGAAAAGTCACCATCGTTGGACAAAATATGGGCGCTCCCGCTGCCTCACGGGGTCCGCAGGGAGTAATCAATATTGACGCCGAAGTCATTGATATCACTCCGACATCAAGCAGTTCTTCCAGCGAACAGTCACCGTGAAAACGTCCTCGCCGTCAGGGTGATTCGATGGCAGAATTTCCAACGCTGTGAGTTTTCTTTTCCCGCTCTATCTACTCGGTGCTGCCGCCATCGCGATACCTATTCTTCTGCACCTGCGGAAACGTCCGCCAAAGGAACATATTCCTTTCAGTTCTTTAATGTTCCTCGAGAAGTCGCCGGAGCGCCTCACCCGTCGCACAAAACTCGAGCAACTCCTCCTCCTCGCCCTGCGCTGCCTCGCGATTCTCCTGCTCGCGCTCGCCTTCGGACGCCCTTTCCTCAGCTCCGGCACTCTTGTTTCTCAAGGTGAGGACATTACCCGGGCTGTGATCTTAGTCGATCGCAGTGCCTCGATGCAGCGGGAGGATCTCTGGGAACAAGCCCTCGAACGGGCCGATAAATCCATCAGCAGTTTTAAAAGCAAAGACGAAATCTCTCTCGCCTTTTTCGATGCCGGCTCTGAGACCATCACTGACTTCCCTGTGTGGAAAGATCTCAGCGCGCGAGCACGGGTCGCCGCCTTTCGCGAAGCCGCTCCGGAAAAACCGACCTGGATGAGCAGCAATCCGGGCGGGGCGATGACACGTGCCTCGGATGCCCTCCTCAGCGCAGACGCCTCCTCACCGGCTACTCACAAAGAGGTCATTCTCATCAGCGATTTCCAGGAAGGCTCGGATTTTTCCAGCCTCAACGACAACGCCTGGCCCGATGACATCCTCGTGCGATGCCTCCCCGTCGCCCCTCAGAAAGCCGACAATTTCTCGATCACCCTCGCCGCGACGCCCCCCCGTTCGGATATCAATGAAGAGGAAATCTATCGCGTCCGCATCAGCAACGCCGCTACATCCGAATCAGCAGCGGTTAAACTGGGGTGGAAAGGATTTCCCGAAAC
>JAOFXR010000183.1 GCA_028047635.1 Verrucomicrobiales bacterium | reverse complement strand
GGTCATCCACCTCTTCATGAACGGCGGACCGTTTGGCCCTGACTTTTTCGATCCCAAACCCGCTCTCACCCAATACGCAGGACAGCGTCCTGAAGGAGTCGATTTGCGCACCGAGCGCCCCACTGGCGGACTCATGGAGGTGCCCTATCAGTTTAGCAACCATGGAAAAAGTGGACTGCCCATCAGCGAGCTTTTGCCAATGACAGCGAAGCACGCCGACGATCTCTGCGTGCTTCGATCCTGCTACACTGACAATCCCAATCACGGGCCGGCGCTGCTTCTGATGAACAACGGCACGATGACTCCACGCGTTCCGAGTATGGGCGCGTGGACTTCCTACGGCCTCGGAAATGAAAGCCAGGACTTACCCGGCTACGTCGTGCTTTGCCCGGGAAAACCGGTTCGCTTTTCCATTCTCTGGAACAATGCCTTTCTTCCTGCCAAACACGCAGGCCTCTACATCAATCACTCCGATCTCGATCCCAAATCGATGATCCCCTGGCTTCGTGATCCTGATGAAAACCCGGGAAGCCAGCGAAAGCGACTCGATCTCTTGCAGCTACTGAATCAGAATCATTCGAAGATTCGTGGCGGAAACGACCTGAAACTGGAGGGGCGAATCGAGGCGATGGAAACGGCCTACCGCATGCAGTCATCGGCGCATGACGCCTTCGACCTCAAACAGGAAAACGCCAAGACGAGAGAAGCCTACGGCGAAGGTCATTTTGCGAATGGTTGCCTCCTTGCCCGACGGATGGCGGAACGAGGCGTGCGATTCACTCAGGTTTATTACGGAAACGGCCAACCCTGGGACACTCACAGCGGACATGATAAAAAGACACGCGCACTGGCAAAGGATATCGATCGCCCTATCGCGGCGCTGCTCGAAGATTTGAAACAACGCGGCATGCTCGAAGACACCCTCGTGGTTTGGGGCGGCGAGTTCGGGCGGACACCAGTAAGCGAAAACGCAGACGGTCGCGACCATAACCCGCACGGCTTTTGCATGTGGATGGCGGGCGGCGGAGTCAAAGGCGGCTATGCTCATGGAGCCAGTGACGAATTCGGGTTTAAGGCCGTCGACAAGCCGATGCACGTCCATGACATTCACGCCACAATTCTACATCTGTTAGGAGTCGATCACGAACGACTCACCTTCGAACACGCTGGTCGGGATTATCGACTAACTGATGTACACGGAAATGTTGCGACCGATATTCTCGCTTGATATGAAATCTGTACACCTCATAGCGAAAGCGATCTTGTTACTCGGTTTGCTCACTCCGGTAAAAGCCGACGATCATTGGGCCTACCAGCCTATTCAACCGCCGGCGATCCCCGAGACAAACTCGAAGAACCCCATTGACGCGTTCGTCTTCGCGAAACTGGGAGAGGCAAATCTCAAACCGTCTCCCGAGGCACCACCTCACATTTTACTGAGACGCGCCCATCTCGATCTGACCGGCCTACCACCATCGCCGGAAGAGATGACTGCTTTTCAAGAAGCCTGGAAGATCAATTCAAAAAATGCCTGGACTGACAAAGTTGACACCCTTCTCGCCTCACCTCATTTCGGAGAACAATGGGCGAAGCACTGGCTCGACATCGCACGCTACGCCGAGAGTGACGGCTACCTCGGCGACACTCTTCGTCACTGGGCCTGGATCTATCGCGACTGGGTCATCGACTCAATCAATCGTGATCAGCCCTACGATCAATTTTCCATCGAACAGCTAGCCGGAGATCTTCTACCAAAGCCCTCACAGAGCCAAAAAATCGCGACCGGATTTCATCGCAACAATCTCAAGAACACGGAAGCGGGCCTGGACAAAGAACTCGCCCGAACGAAGCAAGTCGTCAATCGGACCGCAACTACCGGAACTGCCTGGCTAGGACTGACTCTCGCCTGCGCGGAATGTCACGACCACAAACATGACGCCATCTCGCATCGCGAATTTTTCGAATTCTACGCGTTTTTTAACAACACAAAAGACTCCGACATCTCCGTCACACTCGACAAGGAGTGGCCCATCACGACGATCGAGAAAAAGAAGGATCAGAAAGAACTTCCCAAGCCTACACCCAAAGCACAGGCGCTCGCAGCGCTGCCCGAAATAGAGCTCCGCAAAACACACGTTCATGTTCGTGGCGATTACACCCGCCACG
>JAOFXR010000182.1 GCA_028047635.1 Verrucomicrobiales bacterium | reverse complement strand
TTCCCTTCGAGCCCTGATCCAAGCAATGGAGTGAGATCCGGCATCGTCCACATTTTCACGAAATTGCGAGGCTCAAGCGTGAACTGCGGGTCGTTAGTTTTTGGCGCCGTTTCAATGAGCTTCGTGAGAGCGGGTGTCATCTCATTTTCGGGAATTGATTCGATCGCGTGATTTTTGATATCGGCGAGGTAGTTAGCAAGACGGGCTCCACCACGGTAGCTTCCCGCGAGAACGAACCACTTAAAATACTGCTCACGCAACTCGGGAGTCCAACCGTGTTTGAGATGACGCAGATTCAGTGCGTATCCGATTTGTTCCTCCTGCCCCGACGCGCTCGTCAAAAGCGCCATCCCTTTTTCCACTGCTGAAGGCGCCTCAAGAAAAGCCGCGATCGCTGAGAGATCCCGGTTCTCTTCGGGAGTGCGAGCCGGATAAATGGCATCAATCCAAGTGATGAGTTTATCCGTCATCTCATCGGAAGGTTTTCCACCGCGAGTCAATGCAAGCGTCACGCCACGCAATAGATCGAGTCTTTGCTGACGATTCTTAAGGGAGCCATAGTCAAAGGTCATGGACTTCTCAAGGATAGCAGATCCAGAAAACTTCCCATCAACCCGGGCCAGTGCGATCAGCGCTGCCGTAGCGATAACAGGGTTCCCCTCCGTAGCGACGCGATCGCTCCAATTGGTTGCTGGTTGTTTTTCAAGAGCAACACGAGCCGCATGACGAATCCCCCGGTCGGAAGAACCGAGTGAACTCCAAATTTCATCCAATTCTGAATTCGTTGCCTCGTCAGCGCCCGACTGTAAATACGCTTCTAAGGCATGACGTTTTTTGCGCTGCTCAACACCATCACCAGCCGACTCAGCAGATGCCGTAGATTCATCGCCTGAATAGGTTACCCGATAGAGACCTGACTGAGTTCTGCGACCCCCGACGGTAATATACATCGCGCCATCATCGGGATTAATGAGTAGATCAGTGAGAGGCAGTGGCTGAGCGCCGGCAAACTCCTCGAACGTTCCCGTATAAGTCGATCCCTTTTCATCGAGATGAACGGCGTAGAGTTTTCCGTAGGACCAATCCGCAACGAACAGCGCATTTTGATACTTGGCAGGAAATTTCGCACCATAGCCGAAGCTCACACCGGTCGGAGAACCCGGACCAATATCAACCGCGGCACCGAACGTATCGCTGCAATACTCCATGAACTTTCCTGATCCCGTTCTCCAACCAAAGTCAGCACCGTCAATGATATGATTGACCCGGGTAGGACGATACCAAGGCGTGTTAAGATCCCACTCCATGTCTGCATCGTAGGTAAAAAGCTCACCCTCGCTATTAATCGCGACGTCGTACTGGTTTCTGAAACCCGTAGCCATGATCTCCCAGGTTTTCCCTTCGGGATCAATTTGCGCGACATGCCCGAGAGGCGCTTCCGCACCGACCATAAAGTGCTGAAGTGAAGGAAGCAGTTGATCTTCGGCCCAGAATTCAGGAACGCGGGAATGAGTGTAGTCCTCCGGAAGCTGAGTTTGATTACCCATCACGACATAGAGGTGCTTGCCATCAGGGGCTGGAAGGATCGCATGAGGTCCATGTTCCCCGCCAGTAGCGGCTAGTGCCTTGATCGTGACGATTTTATCGAACTGGTCGTCGCCATCCGTATCAAGCAGGCGAAAAACGCCCGAGCCGGTCGCGCTGGCTTTGGAGTTCACGACCACGTAGAGACTGTCGAAAGCATAACAAAGTCCCTGGGCATTACCAATATTGGGAAGCTTGAGCAACTTAGGGTCAACCGGCTTCGCATCAGCTCTCTTCTCACCTTTTCTCAATGGCGCTTTATCCGCAGAGTAAGTAATCGCCTCTATCGAAGCAGGGTCCACCAACTCGCCCAGTTTGGGGAACGGAAAACGATAGAGTCCCCCGTACTGATCGCTCACGATAAGACGCCCTTTATCATCCTGACACATCGCAACCCAGGATCCCTGATCATCGCGAGGAACCGAGTAGAGCAACTCAATATCGAACCCATCAGGCAAGCGGATATCTTCCGGAGCCGTTGCGGTGCGTTGAGCATTCACAAAAGGAACGAATACGACCAAGGCCGCCAAAATCGTTAGGATTTTTAATGATTGCTTCATGGTGTCTGTAGAAAAGATCTACGTATCAAGTTGTTACTTTGGACT
>JAOFXR010000181.1 GCA_028047635.1 Verrucomicrobiales bacterium | reverse complement strand
ATGGGAAATCGTCGGAAAAGAGGAAATCAATCCTCCTCCCCTGTTGCCGCTCCACTCGGATCCATCAGCTGCGCCCTTACGAAAACGTAGAGTCGACGTTGCGTTCGCAATTCTACTTTTTTGCGAGCCAGTCGACCGATGGCAGGGAGATCTCCGAGAATGGGAACTTTGTCCTCTAACTCTTGAATATCTTCGTGAACAAATCCGCCTACGCAGACGTGGTAGCCATCAGGAATCCGGACCGAGGTTTCCTGGAGACGCCCCTGAAACACAGGTGCAAGAACCTTGTTTTCAGTGAGAACGACCGGAATCTTTTTTCCCCACGCATTTGCCGAGAAAGCCCGGATAGGTTCTCCATAGTTCAGGTAACCGGCGAACTCGGTGACGTCTGTTCTCAATTTCAGATCGATCATGCCTTTTTCCGAAGCTATTTTAGCCAAGACTTGCAACGAGACACCGACGTCTTTTACCGCGAACTCGGTTGGCACAGCAGGGGTGACCGGAAAACTTCCCGATTTCTCAGTGAATTCGGCCGCCGGTGCAGAGCGAGACGGGTCGTACTTTGTCGGATAAATGAACTCACGCGAAACGCGAATCTCCCCCTCTTGAGAATCTCTGATCATGACGGAAGGGGCTGAAAGCAGATCGACTCCTTTCTTCTGATTCAACTCTCGAATCAAAAGCTGAAACTGCGAATCGCTCAAAATACCGGATGTTTTCAATTTGCTTAGAACGGGATTCGGCTGGCCCATCTCTCCTGAAATTTCCACAAATCGACTCGTCAGATAGATTTGAGTATCGCCCTTACGAACCGCTCTTTGCTTCGGTGCCTTGATCTTCTCTATCTTGCTGGCTTTCAGCCTGACAAAGAAAGGTTGTAAATTCCGCTGATAAACATTTCCCGAGGAGGATTCATCACCCACAAGGGTGGCGCGGGAGCTCGCAAAGAGAACCTTTGACTGGAGCGCAGGAGAATCACCCTCGAAGGAAAATACGACCGTTTCTTCTCCCGATTCAAAGACAGGATCCACCATTTCATTTTCAAGCAGGGTGATTCTTTTCTTCCGGCCTCCCGCTGACCGGCTCTTTTCCGCAATGATCGGATTGCCCTTGCGGACGAACCCTTTGAGAATCGATTGCTCCAGCTCACAATCGATCACTATTTTTTCCCCAGCCACTTCGCGGGGACGGACTTTAAATTTCCCACCCACGGTTCGCGAACCGATTACGTCCGGAAAGCCGGGCAAAGCGCCGACGCCATCGCTGACTTCCCATTCGGTATCCCTACCTCCGGGAAGAACCTGATCCGAAATCGATTCGGAAATTTGCGGGAGGATATAGTGCTCCGGAAAAGGAATTTCATGAACAGTTTCCTGCTTAAACCAAGTGTTCATCCGCGTTGCGGCACTGGGAGTCCCTATCAAAGTCGCGGTCCCATCTTCAATCTGCTTGAGGGCGTCACTGACTGAAAGTTTTCCACCCGTCGAAATCAGTTTATAGATTTGCGCTTCAATTTGAACCGAAGCGCCTGCATTCTGCGGCATCGATAGAAGAGCGTTTGCTTTCTCTTTAGCACCCGCTGTCACCGTATTGTCGAAAACTTGGGACTCTTGTTTGTGGGAATCGAAATTCGGCTCGCCTTTTACGATGGGTTTTCGAAAAATTTCCGGAGCGATGTCTCCGCTGCTCTGACAAACCGCCAACAGGAGAATTAACCCAAGAAAAATTCTTCCACACTTTTTAAATTGTCCCGCAACCATGCCTTTTTCTATAGAGTTAGTATGGAAAAGTAAACTGTCAAAGTAAGCTCAGCCAGAACAACACTTCGAGAAAATCCCTTGAGAAGAAAATTCAAATCCGCAGCGAAATGACCGATTCCACTTGGTTCGTTTACATGATCCGTTGCGCTGACGGCTCACTCTACTGTGGCATCGCTACTGATGTTGCCCGTCGTTTCAGCGAGCATGAGGAAGGCGCGCCGAAAGGGGCCAAATACACGCGCGGCAAAGGGCCCCTTGAACTCGTTTTTCAAAAAGAAATCGGCTCTCGTTCCGAAGCCTGCAAAGAAGAACTTAGGATTAAAAAACTGAGTAGAAAGGGGAAGTTGCTCATGCTGGAGGCTTAGAAGAAATCAAAGCGTCACGGATTTCGAATCTCGTTTCTTCGGAACTGCGCCTTTGTAGGCGCTTCGCAACAACA
>JAOFXR010000180.1 GCA_028047635.1 Verrucomicrobiales bacterium | reverse complement strand
CAGCGGCGGAGATTTTCGTGGCGAGGGATCGAAGACGGCACTGTAGAGAAGAATCGGTTCAGTCGGGGCATTCGGTTCTCCCTTCCAAATGCGGGGAACAGCTCGAATCCCTTCGATGCTGGAAGGTGACTTCTCCCTTTTTCCCTGGATTGCGTCTGTCGTAAGGTTGCTCTTCCATGAGTGAACGGAATCCGGATGTGGCGAGGCGGAAAAGGAAGTGCCTGTTTCCAACTCGGCGACGAGTCCCTGATTGGCGGACACGTCCTCGGTTTTACCGTCCGCGAGACGTTTCATCCGAACTTTTCCTTCGTTCACCGTCAATTGAGTGGAGAAGGAGTCAGCCTGGATATTGAATTGGGTTCCCAGAACCTCCGCCTCAGCCGATGCTGTTACAACCAGCATCGGAAGATCCTGTGGTTGCCGGGCCGCACTTACAGACAGGTTTCCTTTCTTCAGTCGCAGAACTTTCCGTCCCTCAGCGAGTGCGATCGTCAGAACAGACGGGCCCGAAAGGGAAGCTGTAGTACCATCAGGAAAGGCAAATTCAATCCAGGACTTCGCCGCCAATGTCTCAATTGTTCCGGAGGAAAGCCCGGTGCCGGACTGCGGGCCGGATCGGGTTTCCCCATTCCAGCCTTCCCACTCCACAGGGCCGCCGGATGCGACGACCTGAACAATTGGGCGGGGTTTGTCGATGCCTTGAAACAGGATGATGCCTGTAATCGCAATGACCGCAGCCAGCGCCGTTATTGCCACTGGCAACAAGTGAATCCTTTTCGAATGCGTGGTTGTATCTGATGCTTCGAATTCTCCGCTGTTCCGATCCAGTTCGCAATGTAGATCTAGGTATCGCAAGTAGTGGCTTTGTGCCTCCGTATTTCCGTCGAGCTCTTGTTCCAGCCGCAGAAGTTCCTCCTCCTCGATCGTTTCATCGACGAGCTTCGAGAGCAGGCTCTCAAGGCGATAGTCTTTGCTGTTTTCCTCAGGCATCACTCCAGCCCTCCTTCCGCAGTTTCTGCTCGATACAATCCTGAAGCTGGTCACGGATTTTTTCGAGAGCGTAGTAGATCTTGTGCATGCTAATCCCTGACTCGGCGGCTTCCTGCTTCACGGCACCGTGGCGGCCGTAGCGCAGACGGACCCACTTTTGCTGTTGTTCGCTCAAGCTCTCCATGCATTCTGTCAGGGCACCGCGACGGGCTTCCATCAGTGGCATTTCTTCCTCGTGTCGGGAGTGCAACTGCTCGAGCAGGGAATCGGAGAAGACCAGCTTTTCCCGTGCCTGCTTCTGCCTCCATTTCAAGATCTCGAGGTAAGCGAACCGGATCGCCCAGGGAACAAAGGGTCGTTCCGGATCATACTTGTCCCATTTTCTCCAGAGCAGAACCGATACGTCCTGCACGACCACCGCCGCATCCGCCTGGCGGGGAATCATGGAGAAGACATAGCGTTCCACCTCTGCCTGATGGCAGGTCCAGAGTCGGACAAAGTCGGAGGTGGGATTCATGGGTTAAGAATTGAGGGTATCACTGATATTATCCTCCCATCAGCGGCAAATTCGGAAAAAAATACAATGATCCGCGAATTAAGATTCTTCGAATCCATAAATATTGGCGATCGACTGCCCTACTGGAGGTATTGTTTGAAGTTCAAGGAAGCGGACCGAAGGATCAAGCCATCGCTTCTCTTTGGTCGCTTCGTTTTAGTCAGCTCACCAGAGACTAAAGGGAGTGAACGTGACAACAAAAATGACAACACTCAGGATGTGTCACAATGGCCGAGGACGTTCCTGTTCCTTTTACCTGCTTAAGGTCAAGGAGTTGCATCGATTAGGTCGTTGGTTCGAACCCAACCGGAGGAGCCATTAAGGCACAACGAGTTACGCAGTTTGAATGGGCTCGGATTCTGCCATTGAAGCGACGGTTGTCAGCATTTCCATTTGAATCGAGCCACTCTCCTTTTTAATGACTTATGAAAGTCGGCTTAATCGCAAAGAATTCCCTTTGCCATTCCTTTGCCACTTCTGAGGTTTTGAGCGGCCTTTTGACACTTCTTAGCGGAATTCTTCCAGATCGGGCCTAAATTAGCGAAAAGACGCTAGATCGGATGACAAAAGACTGACTGAAAGGAATTCGCTTTTTCAAGGGTTACTTATCGGGGCGTCGGTTCGGCCGGGTTTGAGGGGGTGCAGATTGCTGGATGA
>JAOFXR010000018.1 GCA_028047635.1 Verrucomicrobiales bacterium | reverse complement strand
TTGCCGTCACTATTGTGATCGCAGGGCTTCTCTCTCACATCGCCAAACACCTGCACGGTGGGCGCAGCGAAATTGAATTTGCCTGAGCCCGAAGTGGGCTTCCGCCAAATCCAAATTAACGTGATAAAGGAATAGCCCCCCCCGCATCTAAATATAGCTTTAGAACTGTATTTAGATGAAAAGCCCTTCAGCCACCCCTCTTACGAGCAGCAGTCTCTCGCCCAGTACCGACCGGACGCTCTCGATTCTCGAAACACTGGGAGACAGCCCTCGTGGGCTCTCTGTGGCAGAAATGGCTCGAGGCCTTTCCATTCCCCAGAATTCAGTATTTCGAATCACTACGACGCTGCACGAACGCGGCTATCTGCACCGACGGGAAGACGACAAACGCTACCTTCTCAGCAATAAATTTTTCGACCTGGTTCGCCCGAAAGTGAATGGCAAGAGTCTGGCGGTTTGTTCATACGAAGCGCTTCAATCTCTCAGTGAGTCGACCAGTGAGACAGTCCAACTCCTGGTGCGGAGTGACGATAAAGGGATCGTCCTTGAACAAGTAACCGGGAAGCACCCCGTCCAGGTGATGGGATCAATAGGCCTTCGTGTCCCCCTTTATTCATGCGCCCCGGGAAAAGCGATTCTTGCATCTCTACCCGATCAGGAACGTAACGGATGGCTGTCGCGAGTGAAATTGAAAAAGTTCACCGCTACGACGCTCGCCACAAAGAAGGCGCTTGACGCTGACCGCCTTAAAATAGTGAAGCAGGGATACGCGACCGATCTTTCTGAAGGGCTCGACGGAATCCATTGCGTTGCCGCTCCGATTCTGAATGAATACCAATATCCCATCGGAGCCGTTACGGTAATGGCTCCAAGCTTTCGACTGCACCCCTATCAATTCGAATCATTAGGAATTGAGTGCATCTCAACCGCTAACATTATTCGCGAGCGACTTCTCTCATGACTAACAATTCTTCAAGATCACTCGCTCAAATGAACGGCGCCCAACAGGGTTGGGTCGCACTGTTACCCCTGATAGGTGCCTCGCTGTTAGCCCATCCCCTCCTCAAAGCAGCAGACTTCAACTCTGAGGAAATCGAATTTTTCGAATCTAAAATTCGCCCTGTCCTCGCACAGGAGTGCTACGAATGTCACAACTCGCGAGACAAGGCGAAAGCGGGGCTCGTCCTCGACTATCGGGAGGGGCTTCTCAAAGGTGGCGATCTTGGACCGACCATCATTCCCGGCAAGCCAGACGAATCCATACTCATGGAGGCGCTTCGACACGAGTATGACCTTGAGATGCCGAAGGCGGGAGTGAAACTCGATCCACCTATCGTCGCCGACTTTGAGAAATGGATTGCTATGGGAGCGCCTGACCCTCGGGAGAATCCCCCATCAGATGAAGAACTCGCCTCGGACACCGGTTGGGAAGCAATCCTCGAGACACGGAAGAACTGGTGGAGCTTTCAACCGATCAATCCTCTTCCGAGTGCTCCGTCGGTCGATGAGTTCATCAACAAGAAGCTAGAGGTAGCCAAATTAGAAAAAGCCCCCCCCGGCCGATCCAGCAACGATTGCGCGCCGCCTCTATTTCACGCTTACAGGACTCCCACCTTCACCTGAAGAACTGGATCGTTTCAACCAAGCGGCAGCACTCGATTCGGTTTCTGCACTCAAGCAACTCACCGAAACGCTCCTTGCCAGCCCTGCCTATGGAGAGCGCTGGGCGAGGCACTGGATGGACTGGATTCGATACGCAGAATCACACGGCTCCGAAGGTGACCCAAAAATCGATAACGCGCACCTCTATCGTGACTATCTAATCAGGGCACTCAATTCTGATGTTCATTATGACCAACTCCTGAAAGAACACGTTGCGGGCGACCTCCTGGCAAAGCCACGATACAACGACGAGCTGCGAATCAATGAGTCAATGATCGCGACTGCTCACTGGAGAATGGTGTTTCACGGATTTGCTCCTACCGATGCTCTCGACGAAAAGGTGCGCTTCACGGACGATCAAATCAACGTGTTCACGAAAGCGTTTCAAGGACTGACAGTTTCCTGCGCTCGTTGCCACAACCACAAGTTCGACGCCATTTCCCAGGCCGACTACTACGCGCTATTCGGAGTTTTCGGTTCAACCCGCCCCGGACGAAAGCTGATCGACAAGAAGGAGACACTTGAGAAAAACAAGGCTCCGCTGAACGAGCTGAAACCAAAAATCCGCGCGAGCCTTTATCACGACTGGAAAGAAGCCATCTCCCGGGTAACGCTCCCAGCCGGACTTCAAAAGCAAGAGAAGCACCTTGATGCTTTCATCAAAAAATGGGAGGCCGACCTCGCTCGACGTCGCGCATGGGAGAAACAGGAAATCGCAGGCCGATGGAAGCTCAATAGCGAAAGCGAATACGATTCCTGGTTCAAATATGGCAACGGATTGCCTGACAAAACAGCAAGCGCTGGTGCATTCACGATCTCCCCGGACGGAGACGGTGTCGTCTCAGCGATTTTACCCTCCGGAGTCTACAGCCATCTCCTTTCGGACAAACATGCCGCCCGTCTCACCTCAAAAGACTTTTCTCTTAACGACGAGTATGAGTTACTGGTAAGAGCCCGGGGCGACGGCAGTTCAATGGTTCGCTACGTCGTTCAAAACTACCCTCGGAATGGTACTGTCTTCAAAGTCGCTGAACTGGGAGCCAAAAACGATTCTTCGTGGAAATGGCATCGTTTTGATCTCTCTTACTGGAAAGGCGATGAAGTTCACATCGAACTCACCACGGCAAAGGATGCCCCGTTGCTAACCAAGGACGAAGATCGCTCTTGGTTTGGGATTCGTGAAGCAGTGCTGGTAAAAAAAGGGGAAAGCGATTCCTTCACTGCGCCCACTCTGGAGCATTTTGACCCGCTCATGAACGAGCAAGGCAGCACCCTCCTCCAACGCCTCAAGTCCGCTCTGACGAAATCACTCGCAGGCTGGAAAGAAGACTCACTGACCGATTCTCAGGCGCTCTTTCTCGAGTGGGCAATCAACGAAGGCATCCTCCCTAACACTCAGGCTACACTTCCCAAGACATCGCCACTGATCGCGACTTACCGAAAATGGGAATCCGAAATCACCGTGCCGACACGCGTCCACGGGCTCGACGAATGGGTCGCGTCAAACCAACCTTTGTATGACAGAGGCGATCACAAGAAACCGTTGGATAAAGTGCCACGCCGTTTCCTCGACGCGATTGATCCTAAGCCCTACCAAAGTAAGCAGAGCGGACGACTCGAGCTCGCTGAAAACCTACTCCGCGAGGACAACCCACTTACCCGCCGGGTGATCGTCAACCGGGTCTGGCACCATCTTTTTGGACAGGGAATTGTTCCCACGGCGGACAACTTTGGTCGCATGGGAGACAAGCCAAGCCACCCTGAGTTACTTGATGCCCTCGCCGTCAAGTTCTCGGATGAATTCGATTGGTCCCTGAAAGAACTCATTGCCTACCTTGTTCAAACCGAAGCGTTCCAACGATCCAGTATTCCCAGTCAAGAGTCTAAAGAAAAGGACCCAGACAATTTACTACTTTCCCATTTCACAGTGAAGCGCCTCGAAGCAGAAGCGATTCGGGACGCACTCCTGAAAGTCTCCGGCATGCTCGATGATTCACGTTATGGGGCACCGGTTACCGGAAACACACCCCGTCGCTCTGTCTATATCAATGTCATCAGAAACCGGATGGATCCATTCCTCGGTGTATACGATGCACCGGTCCCCTTCTCTGCCACTGGACGCCGTTCGGAAACCAATGTTCCCGCTCAATCGTTGACGATGTTGAACAGCGCATTTGTCATCAATACCGCAGGCAAATTTGCGAGTTCAACCGCAGCGATTGAGGCAGACGAGCGAATCGGGATGATGTGGAAGAGTGCCCTCGGGCGCGAAATCTCGGAATCCGAAAAAGCGATCGCTCGCGCTTTCCTTTCTCAAATAGAAGCACAAGGCTCAACGATCAATGAAAGGCGAAGCAAGCTTCAGGCGAAGTTGAACGCTATGAAGGCAGAGCAGCGATCTATCCTCACCCCGGCTCGCAAGGCGCTTGAAGAAGCGGTCACCGGAAAGCAGTCAAAAACGACTACGGGAACTCAGCCTCATGATGCGCTCGGCTTTTGGGATTTCTCAAAAGGCCTCACTGATTTAGCAGGAGAGCGTGGTCTCGAGTTGGTCGGAAATGCCCGGCTCGAAGATGGCGCCCTCCTTCTGGACGGGACAGGTTTCGCGAAATCGCCACCGCTGTCCCAATCATTGACAGCAAAAACACTGCACGTTCGGCTGTCACTTGACGACCTCGCTCAGCGAGGCGGCGGAGCAATGACGGTTCAGGACCTGAATGGAGGGGCTTTCGACAGCGTTGTCTTTGCCGAGAAAAGGAACACCCATTGGCTCTCTGGAAGCGACCGACACAAACGAACTCAAAGTTTCAATGGCATAGGGGAGATCGAAGCCTCTCAAAGCCCGATCAGTATCACAATCACCTACGACGCTGACGGATCCATTCGAGGCTATCGCAATGGCGTTCCTTACGGAAAAAGCTACAAGGCAGGGTCCGTGCAATCGTTTACCAAAGGCCAATCGCAAGTGCTCTTTGGTCTTCGCCACGGAACCGCAAGCGCAAAAGGACGGACCTTGAAAGGTCGAATCTATAATGCACGCCTCTTTGATCGCGCTCTGAGTGCCGGGGAAGTGAAGTCAATCGCAGATGGCGACACCAGTTTCATTAGCCTCTCCCGCGTCATCGAGTCACTAACCGAAGCGCAAAAAAACCGCATCGATGAACTCAACGGAGCGACAACCGACCTCCAGCGAGAACTCGATGAAATCGGACTTCCACTTTCCGAGAACGCCCGCTGGCAGAATTTTGCCCACTCAATTTTCAACCTGAAGGAATTTATCTATGTCTACTGATTCGCTAACCTCACCGTCACGCCGCCAATTTTTCGAGAGCACTTCCGCAGGGTTCGGCGCGATGGCTCTTTCGAGCATGCTTCATCGTGATCTGTTCGCAGCCGATCCAAAGGCAACGCCGAAAGCGAAGAATGTGATTCTTTGCTACATGTCCGGTGGCGTCTCGCAGGTTGATTCCTTCGACCCTAAACCACGCCTGAACAAGGAGCACGGAAAGCCGATGCCGATGAAGGTCGAACGCACGCAGTTCAACAACAATGGCCAAATATTCGGATCTCCATTCGACTTCAAAAAATATGGGGAAAGTGGAATGAAGATCAGCGAGATTTTCTCGAAGACCGCTGAGCACGCCGACAGCCTTGCCTTGATTCGCTCGATGACGACATCAGTCAATGAGCATGCCCAGGGGAACTTCATGGCTCACACCGGATTTCCATTTCTCGGACACCCGAGTGCAGGAGCGTGGATCAGTTACGGCCTCGGTTCGGAAAACGAAAACTTACCCGCCTATTGCGTCCTTCAGAGTGGCGGAGCCGCGACGGCCCACGGAGGTGTGGGACTTTTCAGCAATGGTTTTCTCCCCGCTCAACACCAGGCGTCGATTCTCAAGGCGGATGACCCCTCTCCCGTTTTGAACATTAAACCCAGTCAGGCGACTTCGATTCAGCGAAGCCGATTAGATTTCATGAGTCAGATCGACAAACAATTTTCAGCCGCACTGGGAGAAAATGACAAGGTCGAAGCCGCGATCAAGAATTATGAGACGGCGTTTAAGATGCAGGCAGCCGTTCCCAAAGTGTGTGACATTTCAGGGGAATCGGAGGCGACGCGAAAACTCTATGGCGTTGATGATCCTGATCCACAGATGTCAGCCTACGCAAAGCAGGCCCTTCTCGCCCGCCGCCTCGTCGAACGCGGTGTTCGGTTCGTCGAATTGTCCTGTCTCACCGAAGGCCTCGGTGCCGGCGGCGCGGCTAATCCCTGGGACCAACATGGCAAATTAAAGGAAGGGCATGGAGCGATGGCACATCAGGTTGATCAGCCCATCGCGGCTCTCATCACTGATTTGAAATCCCGTGGTCTCCTCGATGAAACGCTCATCGTTTTCACCGGTGAATTCGGACGAACCCCTTTCTCCCAGGGAAGTGACGGACGTGATCACAACCCCTTCGGATTTTCCGTCTGGCTCGCAGGAGGCGGTGTCAAAGGAGGATCAGTTTATGGCGCGACAGACGATTACGGTTACAAGGTAGTTGATCGTCCCACTACTTTTTTTGATCTCTGGGCCACGGTGCTGCATCAGCTCGGCATGAATCACGAAAACCTCACCTACCGCTACGCGGGAAGAGACGTCAGGCTCACCGATGTCCACGGCAATGTCCTTCACGACATATTAGCGTAACCAGGCTAAGAGCTGGCTCCGGGCGAAAGCCCTCAGAATACCAAGGGAGTGTTCCGCACTGCCTTGAAATTATAGAAATTATAAATCACAGGTTGTAATACCTTTCCCATGTGGTTATAATTTCCATAACAAAAACATTAGGGTGCCTGAGAAACACCCTTCCGCAGCCCTGCTGCACCCCAAACAGACGATTTGCTTCGAGCAAATCTTCAAAACCGAGAAATAGCCAAATGAAACATTTAGCCGCAATGCTTGCTGCCTGTGCACTTATCGCCGGGTCATCGCAAGCTGGACAGTTCGGAACCGGCTTTGCCGTGAATTCGGATGGAGTCTTCGTAACATGCCATCATGTTGTGAAAAATAGTGCCCATGTCGTTGTTCATACACCGACCGGTCCCCTCGCCGCCCGAGTCATCGCTGTCGATAGAGACAACGACCTCGCGATCCTCCATGTGCAGGGCTGGAACGGAAGGTATCTCGGACTCAAATCAGCTGAAACGTTGGACTACGCATCCTCCATTACCGTAGCCGGATTTCCTGATCCCACCGTTCTTGGTCGTAAGCCTAAGGTGACCATGGGCCGCGTCAACGCTCTCTCTGGAGTAAGGGATGATCCGCGGCTTATTCAAATTTCGGCTCCGGTCCAACCCGGAAACTCAGGCGGACCTGTCGTATCAGACACAGGCCAAGTGGTCGGAGTCGTTGCCGCAGGTCTTGATTCAATGGATCGAATGGAAAACGGCGGCTATGTTCCTCAGGCGGTGAACTACGCAGTAAAAACGGATCTCATCATCGCACTGTTGAATCGTCACGGCATACGAAGAGCAACCTTCGGAACGAAAACCACAGGGGATACCCGTCAGGTAAGACGAGTCGTCAGCTCTATCGCATTAGTAGAAGGAGTCAGTGCAGGAGAACGAAGCAGCTTGATTCCTGCGCGTAATAATCAAGCGAGCGCGCACCCTCAAAGACAACTCCGCCCTGTTTCCACCGCCCCCGCGCCAAGACATGGCCCGTGGATATTTGTAAACTCGCACGCCCGAAAACTGATGACTTCTGAAGTTCATAATCTTCCCACCGAAGTGCTCTGGAGGGCACGAAACGAAATTTACCTTCGTCATGGATATATTTTTGCAACGGAAAGAGGCCGCAGGTTCGCACAGAGTTTTGCCGGCAATTATCGCCCAGTAACCACTTCGGTTGAGACAATTAAAACCCGGCTCAACGAGGCCGAGATTCACAATCTGCGACTGATCGCGAGCTTCGAACAGAACGGCTAGTGCTGTCCTCGAAAATTAGGGGATTTTCGGCCCCACACAGTGACTCGCATTCTTCGAGGCCCCGTATATAGTCCCTGCAGTGCCGAAACACACTCACACACCCATCGGGCGGAATACACGCCGCCCGCTGCGCAGCTTTGTCAAATGGACCCTCCGATTTCTCGGGTGGACGTTCGTTGCAGCACTGGTGAGTGTGATTATTGCCTCTGTCATTGCCGTGCTCGCATATAGTAATCGAGTTCAAATAGTCAATCAGGCTCTCGCCTCGCTGATCGAGCCGTTTGAAGTATCGGTCGAATCGATTCGCCTGAGAAAGCTCGGAGAAATCACAATCGACCACCTCAAACTGACGCCCAAACAGTCGGATACTGAGAAAAAGATGGCGGAGATAGAGAGTCTCACTATCACCTATGACCTCGCCGAACTACGGGCAACTAAACGCCTTAAAGCAATCCAACTCAATGGTGTCGCGTTGAACCTCAAACAAGGACATCTCGACGCACTCACCACTCCTCCTCCAACCGAAAACACGGAAGGCGAGCCCGCCCGTTTCGACCTCTCGAGTCTCGCGCAATTCACCGACACCATTGAAGTCAAGGAGAGCCAACTTTCCCTCAATCTGGAAATGCTTCCACCCGTGAAAGCGAACTGGAGTTTCAAAACCGATGCCCTGACCTTCGACGAAGCAGGCCTCACCCGGGAGCCTCTTTCCCTCGGGCTTTCTGACATCAAGATCGGATCAAAAAGCCATCCCAGCCAGATCAAGTCGATCATGGCGAGCGGAAGAATCAGTAAACAGCTTAACCGTTTTGTGATCGAGTCACTGATCATCGATCGCCCCGTCCTGAATATTCGTCCCGAGTGGGTTTTTCAGAAAAATCATGAAGCCCCCTCCGCTCCGGAAGAAGCCGAATCGGGCAAACTCGAAGCCCCCCATCCTAAATCCAATCCCCTCGAATTTGAAGTAACCGACTTCCAACTGATCGAAGGACAATTTGCAGCGACCGGATTCGATGGAGCGAACGACAAACCTGCATTCCCTGATATTACGTTCATTAACAATTTCCAAATCGGCGGGCTTCGCTTTTCTGAGGGCCGCTTCAGCAACGAAGGTCCCTTTCAGCTATCACTCCGCGATCTTTTGGTGGGCGACGAGAACAGCCAATTACTCTCTGCCGATGAACTCAAAATCAAACTAGCCTCGCTCAGCCAGTTAATTCACGAACGCGAAGTGGAGTCTATCGAGTTAGATGGCATTTCAGTCGTGCTCTCCGACCAATCGATGACTCGATTTCAACGAGCACCTGCAGAATCGCAGCAAGCAGCTGAGAGCCCTGACACTCCTCCAGAGGAAGACGCCCCCGTTGCAAAAAACCTCTCAAAACCGTGGCGAATCAAAAACGTTGGGATCGAAGATGGAACTTTCTTGATGAGTGAATTCACCTCTGGAGAAAATCCCCTGCCCCACATTGAATCCAGAGTTTCAGCAACACTCACAGACCTCAGCTTTGGCACAGAAGGATTTTCCTCATCGGCCCGGCAACTCCTGACCCTGGAAAATGCGACTCTTAGAGCTCCTGGAACGGCGCTTGAAGAGGAACCCCTTTTCCAATTCAACCTCGCAGAGTTGGAAGCGAGCTGGGCCGAATTCACTCGAACCAATCTCATTACCAGTCTCAGCATCAAGGGCCCTTCGATCAATTTTACCGACGAGACACTCGGTGAGTGGCTCACCCCCGCCACACCGAAGACCGAAGCTCCGCGTCCGCTGAACCGCCCCGTCTACAAGGTCGCAGAACTGGATATCACAGGAGGCCAAATCGTAGCTGACTCCCAGTTTGCCGAAGGAACCGTGCCCAAATTGAATGGGAAATTCAAAGTGTTCACGAACCCGAAAGACAGGGAGGATTTTCTCTATCACCTCATCTTCAATGAGGTGACCTTAAGCAACCACTCCCGCTTTTACGAAATGGTAGGACCTCCCCGCCCTCCGACTCTGTTCCCCGAAGCAGATCAACCTGAGGCATTTCTGCCCGTCGCTGAAGAGGAAGTATTCACCGTCCGCCAAATCGAACTGGACGCGACGGCCACGGATCTCCAAAGAACACGCCGCATTGATCGAATCAAACTTAGTGGTGGCGTTCTCAAGATCGGAAACGGGATTAAGGAACTGAGCGGCGGCGGAGTGAAAGAAGACAAAGCAACTGATCCAGAACCGGAGAATACCCCGCAGACCAAACCCCTCCCGACCTGGACAATAGGCGAGATTGAAGTCACTCGCAGTCAGGTGCAGTTCGAAGCACTAATCCCCCAGATGGAAGGTCTTAGCTTTGCGCTTGAAACAAAACTCGAAGATGTCCCTCTCTCCCTCGACGGCCTCCTCGCCCAGGATACCTTGCAGAAAATTGAGCTAAGCGGAATCGAAATTAAGGATCCCTATAATTCATTTATCACCGTGGCAAGCCTTCCGACCATCTTTGTCGAGTTCTCCCTCGCCGGCCTCGCCAGCCAGGAAATTCAAAAAATTGATCTGATCAGCCCCTCACTGCACGTCGGCCAGGGGCTTTTCTGGTGGATCGACTACCAACGAAATTTCCGTGCTCAAAACGAAGGCGCCAGCGTCGGATTCGAAAATGAAGGTTCGGACGCCAATGAGCCCGACTGGCAGATAAAGGAGATCAACGCTTCCGCCGGAAAAATTGTAATCGCCCCTACCGGCGTTCCGATCGCTCTCGTGCCCCTCCCTTTCAATGCTACGACGAAGATGTCCGACGGTGCCATTGAGTTAAAACTATCAATCCCTGACGAGGATTACATCTATCATTTTCAGGACTACAAAGTGGATCTGCACGGACTCGAAGGCAAAGTGCAATTCAACGTTCCGGTGCAGGATGAAAACAATAACCTAGTGCAAACATTTGCACTAGACCGGGCTATTTTCCGAAAATATGAAGCCGAAAATTTGTATCTTACCGTGACCTTTGATTCTAACGGAGTTTATGGGAAATTTGGTGGCGATGCTTATTCAGGATATACAGAGGGAGAGTTCAACTTTTACCTGAATGATCCGGGCAAATGGGACGCCTGGATCGCCGGCACCGACTTTGATACCGGCCCACTAACCGATGTCATTGTCCCGGAAAATTTCAAAATGAACGGACTGGCCACCGTCAAAATTGTTTCAGAAGGACGAGGCAAAGTCCCGGGAGAAACCACCGGGGAAATTACCCTTGAAACACCCGGCTGGTTCAACATTACCAAATTGGACGAAATTTTGGAGGGGCTTCCTCCCGAATGGAACCAACTTCAACGCAGCCTCACCACCCTCGGACTGACCGCGCTGAAACGATTTGATTATGAGCAAGGTGCCGGTAGCCTTTCCCTACATGAACAAGAGGGAGGTCTTGAACTCAGATTCGCCGGCCCCTATGGCACGCGAGGGTTGAATCTACATCTCCACGACGAACGAAACATAACTTTAGAGACCAACGGAGGGACTGAAGATCAGCCCCGCGCCAGTGCCAGAGCGGTTGAGTAAATTCATTCAATGCTTCTTACGCACCCAACACCATGCGCTCCCATCGACACATTTCAGCGTTACTGCTGCCCATGCTCATCGCTTTGGTATTGTCGTCCTGCCTTGATCCATTCAATGTGAATGTGACGACAGACGAGCCAGTCAAAGTCGACTTGAGCATGGACGTTCACGTGTATCAGCATGCGGCCGCGACCACCGAAAAAGAGTCCGCCCAACAAGCGGATTACCGCGCTGCGATGGACACAAAGCGCAACCGAATGGCAGAGATTCAGGAGATGAAAAACAGCCGTATCATTGGTGAAAATCATCTCGGCAAAATTAGTATCCGTAATAAACCAGCCGGTGAATATGGCGACTACGTGACGAAAACGGTTGATGCAGAAAATCGAGATCGCGATGTCCTCATCAAGCACGAAGCTAAGGAGAAAGACGTTTCTATCACCAACGTCCAGCAGGAGCAATGGCGCCACTGGCAACGCAAGTCGTTCCCCGGAGAGTGGATCGAAGTCGAAGAAGCTGGCGGCAGTGGATTGCACTGGGAGCAGAAAGCTTCTGCGTCTGACTCCACTGAATAGCGTCAATTCCCCGCACCTATATTGAGGGATGTGGAGGTTCGCTTTTTTTCCGGTTTGGGTATAAAGGTTTGTCTGTCCCGCGTCTGTCGCAGACAACCGCAACCTCACTGTAATCATGCGAAAAATTCTGGTCACATCCGCCCTGCCCTACGCTAATGGTCCGATCCATATCGGCCACCTCGTTGAGTATTTACAAACTGATATCTGGGTTCGCTTTCAAAAAATGCGAGGCAACCAGTGCCTCTATTTCTGCGCGGACGACACTCACGGAACAGCGATCACGATTCGTGCTCAGGCGGAAGCTCGCACCGAGGAGGAAGTCATCAACGAAATGAGCCTCGCTCACCAGAAAGACTTTTCTGATTTTGGAATCGAATTCGACAACTATGGCAGCACGAACTCCAAAGAGAGCCGCGCGGTTTGCCACGAAATCTGGAGTAAACTTCGCGACGCAGATATGGTCATCGAAGAAGACATTGACCAGCTTTTCGATGTCGAGAAAGGCGTCTTTCTCGCCGACCGCCTTGTCCGCGGCACGTGCCCGAATTGTGATTCAAAAGACCAACCCGGCGACAACTGCGGGAACTGCGGTGCTACCTACACGCCGGCAGAACTCGTCAATCCTCTCAGCACTCTCTCGGGAACCACCCCGGAGACTCGCTCGGCGAAACATCTTTTCGTGCAGATCGAGAAGCTTCACGGCTTTCTCGACGAATGGACCCAATCAGGCACGCTTCCATCAGAGAGCGCCAACTACCTGAAAAATTTCTTTCTCATCGAGCCGCTCCGCAACTGGGACATCTCCCGCCCAAGCCCCTACTTTGGATTTGAGATCCCCGATTCTCCCGGAAATTACTGGTATGTCTGGTTCGATGCTCCGATCGGGTACATTGGTGCAACGAGTCAGTGGTGCGATGCCAATGGAGAGAAACTTAATGACTGGTGGAAGAATGACGACGTCGAGATTCATCATTTCATCGGGAAAGACATTCAGTATTTCCATACACTTTTCTGGCCCGCGATGCTGAAAACGTCAGGCTACAACCTGCCGACGAAAGTCCACATCCACGGATTCCTAACCGTCGATGGAGAGAAAATGTCAAAATCACGAGGAACTTTTGTTCGAGCCGCCAAGTATCTCGAGCATCTAAATCCGGCCTACCTTCGCTATTACTACGCGACGAAGCTCTCATCGAAAGTCGAAGACCTCGACCTCAATCTCGAAGAATTCGTCGCAAGGATCAACAGTGACCTTGTGGGCAAGGTCGTTAACCTTGCCAGCCGAACCGCGAAGTTCATTCAAGACACCGGGCTGTCATCCACCTACCCTGAGGACGAAGGCCTCTTTCAGACTTTTGCAGACCGTGGTGATGACATTGCGGCAGCATACGAAAACGGCGACTATAGCAAAGCCATGAGAATGATCATGGAGTTAGCCGATCAAGCCAACCCATTCGTCGAAAACAACGCTCCGTGGGAACTCCGAAAAGATCCTGACAATGCGCAAAAGCTTCAGGATGTCTGCACGGTTTCACTAAACCTGTTTCGAACGCTCGCGATCTACCTTGCTCCTGTGCTTCCTGATCTGGCAACGAAAACCGGTGAGTTGTTTGGCGAAGCACTTACGGATTGGAATCAGACCAAGACGCCTCTCGTCGGAAGTAACATTACGAAATTTAAACACATGATGCAGCGAGTCGATCCCAAAGGAATCGAAGCCATCATCGCTGAATCAAAAGAGGAAGCAGAAGCCGCAGCCAAGGCGCTTGCGACGCCTTCGAACTGGGACGATTCCGACGAAGACATCACCAATGCGCCGATTGCGGACGAGATCACGATAGATGATTTTCTCAAAGTCGATCTCCGTGTCGCCCGCGTCATCGAGGCGAATGAAGTGCCCGAAGCTCGTAAGCTAGTTCAGCTTACCTTGAGCCTCGGAGGTAGTGAAACCCGCAACGTATTTGCCGGAATCAAAGCCGCCTACGAGCCTGCCGACCTTGTTGGCAAGCTCGTCGTTTTGGTCGCCAATCTTGCACCGAGAAAAATGAAATTCGGAGTCAGCGAAGGAATGGTAATCGCCTCCGGTCCCGGAGGAGAAGACATTCACCTGATCGAACCCGGAAGCGGAGCCAAGCCCGGCCAACGTGTGAGTTAAGAGAGGAGGAAGTCCTCCCGCAAACCTGTAACAGCGTCCCGTGGGCGCGGACGCATGGACTGGGATATCCGAACGGTAGAAGAGCGAAGTCGCGGCCTTCGCCTACAGAATCGGCGCGATCGAATACAGTGCGCCCCAAGAACCAAAACCGCTATAGCACTGTCGCGTCCCTCTTTTTGCGTGCGAATCGCCACACAGTTCGATACCTTCAGCCCATGACTGATAATCGATTCGAAGGGCAAAGCGCAATTGTAACCGGAGGTGCAGATGGCATCGGAAAGGCGGTCGCCCATCGACTCGCTTCCGAAGGAGCCCTCGTGACTCTGTTTGACGTTAGCGTCGCTAACGGAGAAGCCGCCGTCGGAGAATTCGCCGAAGCAGGACTAAAAGTCGATCTTGAGATCGTCGACATTGCCAACGAAGGGGCCGTTTCATCCGGAATCCAGGCAGTCACAGGAAGATCGCCCGAACAGCGTCTCGATATTATGATCAACTGCGCCGGCATCGTAGGCCCGACTAACACACCCATCACGCAGGTCTCCGTCGAAGACTTTGACCTCGCAACTGCGATCAATCTCCGGGGCACTTTTCTCATGACAAAACACGCCCTTCTCGCGATGGAAAAGCACGACTATGGGCGTGTTCTCAATTTTGCCTCCATCGCAGGCAAAGAGGGCAACGCCGGAATGAGCCCCTACTCGTCGAGTAAAGCGGGTGTCATCGGCCTCGTAAAGTCAGTCGGCAAAGAGTTCGCCGAAACGGGAATCACCGTAAATGCGATCGCCCCCGCCGTGATCAGAACCGCGATGGTCGACGCCATTCACCCCGACCAGGTCAAATATATGACCGACAAAATCCCGATGAAGCGATGCGGGACCCTCGATGAGGTTTCCGCGCTCAGTTGCTGGATCGTTTCACCCGAGGCGTCATTCTGCACCGCCAACACCTTCGACCTCTCCGGCGGTAGAGCCGTTTATTAAGGGAGTTCCGCGACGGCGGGCATCGTTTCAACCAACTTGGCTCCGTTTCGCTTCAGCTCAGCAATCGTCGCGTTCCGAAGTCGCACCACCGTCTCAGAATGTTTCGCGTCCAGCGCAAGGTTCACCAGTTCAGCCGGGTCATCGGTCAGGTCGTAGAGTTCCTCAGGTTCACCGGGAACGAGAGTGCGGATATATTTAAGGTCCGCTTCGACCAATGAGACCCACCAGGGCACGTCTCCGCTCATATAGAGTTTTGAGCGACTCGCCTCATCATCGCCCACGGGAACGACGTTGGAAGCACTTCCATAGCTATCACCGGTGTGAACGGTAAGTACTGGATTGTTCCACTCCTTCTGAGTCGGATCTTTTAGTAAAGGCACGAGACTGTCTCCGTGCATTTCCCAGGGAAGCTCGAGCCCGGCGACCTCAAAAATAGTCGGCACAATATCGACACCACCAATGGGATGTTTACAAACAGACCTCTTTGAAAAACGCTCAGGAAAACTCACGATCATCGGGGAACGAATATTAGCGTCGTAGGGAGCCTGCTTCACTTGAAATCCATGCTGCCCCCAGGCAAAACCCTGATCTGAAGTAAAAACCACCAGCGTGTTATCGAGTTGCCCTGACTCTTTCAACGATTCCATCACCCTACCAATTCCTTCATCAAGAGAACTGACTGCCTGATTCACCTGGCGAACCCACTCCGTAAGCGTCTTCTTCCCATCAGTCTTGATACCGCCTTTTGATTTCCCTCGAGCCAGAACCGGCTCACCGTCGGGCCCCTTCACCCACTGCTCGACGTTCCGTGAGTAGGTTGGTTTCCCTGCACGAGGCGGGTAAATGTCAGCGGGATCTTCCACCGAGACTTCCTTATAGTCATTGAGATGCCTGTCAGCCGGAGTAAACGGACCATGAACCCCTCCATAACAAAGCCATAAATACCACGGCTTACCTTCCTCACGTCCTTCTTCTCCATTAATATAATCCACCGCCCACTGCGTGTAATTATCCGTCGAGTAACCTTTCGTCATCACGGCGTCCCCGCCATTTTTCTCAATCAACTGATCGTAGTAATAAGCCTTCGAGTTTTCGGGATAGCGAGGCCGGTTCCACACAATCTGATAGTCCCAATCCCGACCAAACCCGGTATCGATTCCGGTGTGCCATTTTCCAATCTGAGCCGTTTGATACCCCTGCTCGCGAAAAACCGAAGGCCAGAACCGACACTGCTCTGGATCATAAGCACTTCCCGGATAATCTCCTTCCATCCTCATCGACTCTACGCCGAAGGAATGGTGACCGGTCAGGAGCATGGCCCGCGATGGCATGCACCAAGTTCCTACCGTGGCATGAGCAAATCGCACTCCCGAATCAGCGAGGGCATCCATATTGGGAGTTTTGATCCAGTCGTAAGAGTCTTCGTAGCACGATACGGCACGGTAGGAATGATCGTCCGTGTAGATAAAAAGGATATTGGGAGCGTCTTTGCCCAGAGTGAAAGACGCAGGTAGAAAAACAAACAAAAACAGACAAAGAAATCTCAGCATGCCGAGAGCGTAGGTTGAATCCTGAACTCCCTGCAAGAGCCAAATCCATAAAAAGAAAACCCGCTTCCAACCGCGGCAACGAGTTACGAATTAAAGTAGATCAAATTTCCATCCGGATCTTTTACCGTCGCTCCAATCGAGCCATCCTCCTCTTTCTCCGGCCCCGAGTTCATCTCATGTCCTCCCTCTTTAAGATGTTTCGCAATCGCTGCGACGTCACCACCGAAAAAGGTGAGCGCATTTTCAGGAATATGCCCTTGATACAATCCAATGCTAAGTCCTGATTTCTCAAGGACAAGCCAACCTTCCGCTTCGGCGCCTTCGACCGTCTCAAATCCAAGAGCCCTGTAAAACGCGCACGATTTAGCGAGACTTTTTTAAATTCAACGAAAATTCAGTCCTCCCCAGTTCCATATTTTTGACGGTCAATGGTATGAGATCGTGGAGCACCACAAAGATTTCATCAAGCCCTGACTTTGCGATAACAGAAAAAGACAGACTCACCCCTGTTAAATCAATGATCCAACCCTATCAAGTCCACCGCTCACCCGGGTAAATTCAAATAATCAGCCCGAATTCAGGCAGCCTCGATCAACACACCCAGAGCCCGATAAAGAGGATTGCTGTTGGCCTGAAGAGCGCGCCCGAAGGGGTGAATCCAACTTCCCAGGGTCGCTTGCTCAAAATCGGCGACCTGCTTCGAGTCGAGTTGTCGGAGCGTTGCGGCCATGAAAAAAAGCAACGACGCATGATCCGGCGGGAGCTGCTCAAAATTGGCAGGCACCTTGATGCTCCCCTGTTCGATGAATGCCTCAACGACGGAGTGAATTCCCTCAGCCGAAGCAAAGTCTTCTTCTCCTAGCCAGGCGACGGCCCGCGGTGCAATCGCACTGTCGGGCAGGATAAACGTGTCGCAAAAATCGACGGCGGCAGCTTCGTATTCCGAATCGCCCCAGTCCTGAAGGAGGTAATCTTCCACCGCAGGCTCCGCTTTGACTAGCACCGCGAGAACCTCCGGTTGGATGAGAACCTCACGCAACTTCGGATTGACCTCCTCACTCAGAAGATGCGCAAAAAGCTGATAGAGCCCAACAATTGCCCCGGTTTCCTCGCTCGTGGTATTCATCAAATGGTGTCGTCTTGCTTAGCGGTGCACTAAGACACTTTCTCAACACTACAAACATTGTCATACCAGTTCTGCCCACCGGTGAGCGGACAGGGGTTGATGGGCAATGCGTCGTTGATGTGAACACCGCCTCCGATGCCACCATTCTTCTTCGCCCACCAAATCTTCTTGGGAATGTCTCTATCGACCGGAAGTTCACCGCCTTTCGCGATGCCTTCGACCGGGCCTGAGCTTGTGTCCTCGCTCCGACCAACCGCACCATGTTCCCAGTGACCGACGTGGTGCGAACACATCACAACTCGTGGGTGCATTCCTTTCAAAAACCGAACATGGTTCTCGAAACTATTCATGACACCTTCCTCACCGGAGCGATAGGTTTGACCTGTCGGACGAAAGACCGAAATTTTTACGGAGTCCCCTTCTGAAACGCCGAGTGCTTTTCCGGTATCCGGATGCATGAAGACGGGATTCGTGTGAATGATCTCGGCATTGTATTTCCAATGCCCGGATCGGCCCTGCGTGTGAACATTCCATTTAAACGTCGAAAAAATGTAGCGATCCTCAGGCAGATCCCGGTGCTCAGGAACCGTGTCGTAGATCGCAATGGGACTCGCGTTCACGTCGTCCATGGGAAGTCCCACTGCTTTCGCAGCGATCGGCCAAATCTCATCGTATACCTGAATCTTTCGCGACGGAGTTTCGAAACCAATGACGGCTTTGCCATTTTGCATGACGCCGATTGCTTTTCCTTCCTTCTCGATAATTTCACCCTCTACGACCTCAGAACCCTCAAGCTCTGCTTCGGTGAGTGGCTTCTCATAGAGTTCGTAATCTTTGGCTCGAGTTTCGTCCTGCCAAATACCACGCTTCTTAAAGGTCTCCCAATCCACGGGAAGATTTTTATACCACTCCTTGTAAAAGGCCTCCATGTCCTCCATTTGAACGAAATATTGCTCCATTCCGCCTCCGATTTTACGTGCAAGATCGCGAAGAATTATCTGCACGGATTTGGTTTCTCCAGCCGGTTTCACGAGTGGCTGACGAACGCCTGTGTAAGGAATCAATCCGTAGTTATTCGTCGAGTGGTGGTCCCAACGCTCAAGCGCAGTAGCCTCCGGCAAAATGATATCGGCTAGCGCGGTTTGCTCACCGTATCCGATGTCGATCGCGATGTGATAAGGAATCAGCTTTTCATCAAGCAACACTTCCCGAGCCGCATTGGCCTCAGGGTATCCGTAGGCTGCTCCAAGCGTGAATGACATATAGACGCTCACTTTTTGACGCCCTTCTTTGATGTAAGGATAAACGAGCTGGCCGACACGCATCTGATACCAATGCCAGGCGAGCGGGTATTCGCTGGGAGTAGCCAGCTCACCGAAGTAACTGTTTCTCCACTTGTCAGGGAAGGCATTCACCCTCTCCTGCACAAAATCAGGAAGCTTCTTAAATGCTTCCTCGTTGAAACCTTCACCGATTCCCCAGGGTTGGGGATCACTCGGCTTGGGTCCGGGCATCGAAAGCTTCGGAAGGCCGTCCTGTCCGTAGCGGTTGGACCATCCACGCAGAGAGGAAAGACAAAAACCGCCGGGCTTACCAACATTCCCAACGAGGACATCGAGCATACGAATGGCTCGGTCCGCCTGAACGCCGTTGTAGTGTTTCGCTGAACCACGGTTCGACATCGTCGTGCAATGCGGAGCCGCTTTCGCAAACTCGATCGCGATACGCCTGATGTCATCGGCAGGAACACTGGTGATCTCTGCAGCCCATTCGGGCGTGTTCGAGGCAACGTGCTCGCGCAGGTCCTCAAGCGGATAATTCGACCAGCGCTCCCAGAATTCTTTGCTCTCCAATCCCTCTTCGAGAATCACATGAAGCATCGCCATCGCGATCGCACCATCGGTTCCCGGCATCACAGGATGATATTCTTCCGACACCGAAGCAGTCGCTGACGGCCGAACTTCAAAGGTGACCATTTTAGCATCGTTCTCTGCCTGAGCATGCCGAATCCGGTGCATCATGAAGAGACCGCCCTGATAGGCTTCCATTGGATTCCCTCCAAAATTGACGATATACTTCGTGTTCTCGAAATCCTGAGTTTCCCATTCGAATTCCCTACCGTAGTAGCTCATCAGCGGAGCACGACGATTCGAAGAACAAATCGACCGTCGATTGAGACGGTGAGGAGTCCCGAATGCATTCGTAAATTGCTTGGTGTAGCCCTTGGTCTTGTCGCGGCCGTAGTGAAAAACAAACTCCTCAGGAACGTTATTTTCCTGCAATGGGCGCATTTTATCAGCGATCTCTGTGAGTGCCTCTTCCCAGGAAATACGTTTCCATTTTCCGCCGCCTCGCTCGCCAACGCGCTTCAAAGGATACAGCAAACGCTCTGGATAGTAGGTCGCAGAAATGACCCCTTGTGCTTTCGCGCAACTATTCCCTTTGGAATTCGGATCGAGAGGATTTCCCTCCATTTTCCGAACGCGACCATCCTGAACCCAGCCAATCACGCCACAGGAGGTGGTGCAACCGAAGCAGATCGTGGGAGTGGCCTTTGCTTTGGTGTAGTCAATCTTGCCCTGGATCAAGTTGGCTATATCAACAGCGCTGCCCTTATCGGCAGCCGTCAGAATCTGCGTTGCCGGCGAAAGCAATCCACCAGCGACAATACCGGAACCAAGTTTGATGAGGTCCCTTCTAGAAAATTTATCCTTAGTCATGCCGTTATTTCTTCAAATTGTTTTGTTCGTAGGTGATATCAGCATCCTCCGGATCGAGCTGAACGCCCGTGTTTGCCATGGACTCCATCCACTTCTCATGCCCAGCATAAAAAACGGTCGGCTTGGTCTCGGCATCCTCTTTCCACGGCACTGCGGAAGTGCTCTCAATCGATTTGACGAGTGGATCTTCGGGGTTTTCAAGGTCACCAAATTGCAACGCACCAGACGGACAAGTCGCGACGCAGGCAGGCTCGAGTCCGACTTCGGTTCGGTGATGACAAAAATCACATTTCTCAGCGACTTCTTTTTCCTCGTTGATAAAAATGGCTCCGTAAGGGCAAGCCGAAACACATTCTTTCTCGAGGTCACATTTTGATTCCTCCACGATGACCCGACCATCTTCGAGGCGCTTGATTGCTTTACTGGGGCAGGCCTTGAGGCAGGGAGCGTCTTCACAGTGCATGCAGAGCATCGGTGCAAAAGCGAGCGTCTTCTTCTGAGGACGCTCCAAATAACGGACTCTCATCCGAAACACGCCAAGAGGAACCTCGTGCTCAGTTTTGCAGCTAACACTGCATGAGTGACACCCTACACAGCGATTCAAGTCGAGCATCATCCCGACCTTTCCCCGCTTCACTTTAAACTCAGGGCCTACGTTTTCCCATGGGATTTCAGATTTTGCCATATGTCAGGGTATTCGGATTAAAATAGTAAGACAATATTTTTTGATACTCAAATAGGCCAAGCCAACTCAAACCACGCGCTTTTTTTCGTAGTGGCCAATGTCTATTCATTCTCGAAGGTCAGCGCCGTCTTGAACCCGGAAGAGCCATCGGTAAACTGACAGTGTCAGGCAGGGTCTAAGAGACCGGCTCAGTCTTCAGGAACCACCCAATCAAAACCAATCATGTCAATACTCACCATCGTCGCCCATATCCACGCCAAGCCCGATCAGATTACGCTTGTGAAATCCGAGTTGATCAAGCTCATCGAGCCTACGCTCGCGGAGGAAGGCTGTATCAACTACGATCTTCACCAGGACAACGAGAATCCTGCGCATTTCATGTTCTACGAGAACTGGGAGTCTTATGCGCTCTGGCAGGTCCACATGGAAGGCCAACACATCAAAGACTACCAGGCCGCGACCGATGGTGCCGTTGAGGGGTTCACGCTCAACGAGATGACACCAGTGAGTTAAGGCTGCTTATTCCTTCAAGCGAGCCGCCAGCTCTGGACGACTCTCGAGGACACGTTCAATACGAGAAGCCATTCCTTTGGCTGGCTCGTCGACGCCCCCGAACTTTGCCGCCGCTGGCATAACCTGCGTATCCCAGCCAGCAAGATCAGATGGCTTCACGCCGACGCGAAAGAAAGCCTTCGAGCTATAAGGTGAAGGATCAAACTTGCCGACCAAATTCACGTCAAGATCGGCAGTGATTTTATCTTCAAGTCCGCCAGCCCAGAGGCAGGCGTTAACGAGAAAACGTCGTGCATTTTTATCGAGAAAATCTTCCGATGCACCAAAAGAAGTGTAAACAGTGCGCGCGTTCTTCTTCTCTCCCGAAGGAGCCGTGTAGGAATCGCGAGTCCATCCTGCGTTGACCACCGCGCGATCTTTGTTGAGATCGTCACTCGGTCCGAAGGTATTCAGAACCTGCACTTCCAGCAACGGCGTCGCATCAGAGGGAGGCTGCGATTTATAGGCGCCAGAAAAAGCATGGATACGCCCCACTCCCGTAAGAATGGGATGATTCTCGGCACCGGATACCGCGGAAATACGAGATCCCATCTCGTGATTACTTCCATAGTGACTTTGACCACGCTCCTTATTCCAGGTATTCCCGAAAATCTGCTCACCGAGTCCCCCTCGGTAATCTTCTTCCCCGTAGTTAAAATTCAGCTTACTCCATTTCCCTTTTTGTCCGTTGAAGCAATGGGTCGAGGTACGAATACCGACAACGGGGCCACCGCGCTCGAAGTAGTCGACTAGCATATCTACCTGATCATCCGGAAGATTCATGAAGCGGGCCGCAAAAACCAATAAGTCGGCGTTTTTGAGTGCTTCCAAGCCGGGGATTGGAGCATCCCCCGCGTGAATAAACCCGTCCTCGTCGATCCCAAATAATACCGTGCAGCGAAACCCATGATGTTTTGCGAGGACCTTTGCGATCATAGGGCAAACCTCCTCGGACCGATATTCATGATCATTCGCAATCAGTACAATGTGCTTCCCCTTACCCGGGCCGTCACCACCTTCAAAGACGAGAGGTTCGGCCGCGAGAACTTCGCTCGAAAATACGACGAGCAACAGAGCAGTGAGACATGACCAGAGCGGATTCGCGAAGTGGAATTTAGGAGAATTCATGAAAGAAAAATTGGAGGCAAAATAAGTATTCGAGGTGAACACTAAGGGAAGATCAGCGACAGGTGAAGCAAGAACTACTCAACAATCCCGGACGTGACAATTTGCACCGAGGTGACAGTAGAACCGCTTTGAGCCTTCACCACGACCTGATTGCTATCGCGAAGAAGCGATACCGGAATATCAGCATCGAGAGGAGCAAAGAATTCGCTGAACTCATCGGCATCGCCAGTGTCGATGGCTATCGGTGTTCCATTCACGCTGACCTCAAGTGGATCAGTGAGACCGCCTACACGGTGAATACCCACGAGGAGCCTCGCCGACTTGAGTTGCTTGTTCCCGTGTGTGTCGATATGAAACAGCAGTGACTGCCCCTCACTTGCAACGGCAGTCTCCGCAGCATAGGAACGAGCCTGCTGCAGTATTCCGTCAGGATCGAGTGGTTTCGGAAGCAAAAATCGGATCACGGTCGTTTCGTTCACATCCACTGGAACCGCTGCAGGATCGACTGAATGAGCGGGTTCAAAAACGACCTCACCTTTCTGATAGTTCAATCGCGTTTGGGTGGTATTCGAAGCCCCCACTTGCTTATCCAGTTTGGAAAGGTCGACCAAAATTTGCTTTCCTCCCATATTCGTCACGGCCAGTGAAATCTGAATTCCCTCGTGGACTGCAACCACATCGAGCCAGTCCCGCGCAAACGAAACCGGGAGGCGCTTGCCATCAAATCCCTGCCAAAGATCAAAAAAGTGGGCGATCGTTGTCGGCTCGAAATCGTCGCATTTGTGGTTCCAGTCGATCCCGGGCTTCGGAGTAAAAGCGGCATCGCCACTATTCGGATTCCACGGCATGTGCATGAAAATGAACGGGATGAACAGGTCGATCTGATCGGGGCGCTGCATCGATTTGGTCAGGTAGGCATTCCACGCATAGAGCCGAAGCCAGTTATCAGCCGGCTCCCGACCATTTTGTAGTGAGCCGGTTTCAGTGATGAGTATCGGAAGCACATTATCCACCTTGTGCATGTGGGCGCGCAACATGTCGAGAGATGCCTCGTAGCGACCGAGCAGGTAATTGGAATAGCCGAGTCCGCGGCGTTCGTGAGCGCCGAGGTTCCCTGCATTTTCGTAGAAGTGATGCGAAAAGAAATCAAGATGTCCCCGCGTCTCTTCGATGAAGCGAGCCTGGCTCCGATAGAGCCCGAAATCCTGCACCTGAAGCTGCATGTAGGCCGAGGATGGCCCGCCCACTTTCACCTCCGGAGTGCTCTCATGAATCGCATCGGCCATGCGGTTGTGGAAATCCGAGAGCAGCCCCCAACCGTCCTTGCCCTTCGCGAAGTGGTGGTCCCATTCCGATTTTACACTACTCTCATTCTTCACCTCCCACCAGGTCGAGGTGTAACCAGCGTCCTTGACCTGATCTGCGACATAAGCGGCAGCAAGCGCGGTGGCTTCATCAAAGCGCTCCTCCAGTGGTGTCCCCCGTCCTTTCAGTGGAACCGACATGAACTCCGGCCAATCGTTGAAGCATTGCAAAAACGACTCCCCCTTCAACTCAGGGATAGCAGTGCGGAGGCGACTTCCGGAATCATACTTGTCGAAAAAAGTCAGGTCAGCTGCACCCGGCTTGTCCTCGCGCTCCGTAAGTGGTGGCTCACCATTCCAGGGCTTTGTCAGGGCCGGAGTAAATTTCAGAAAACCTCGTGCGGGGAGAAAGCCACGCTCGACCATCCATCGCTGAAATGACTCATGCGTGGATCCCGGCGTTTCATGAACGCGAAACCATCGTTCGCGCTGCAGATCTGCGCTTCCACCAATCGAGAGCTCATTCGCAGTATCAACATTGATCTCAACCCGCTCGCGCGGAAACTCCGAGCCGAGATCCCGATAAGGGATCGTATCGAACTCCGGCGATATCGCATTTTGCGCATAGAAAACGACGTCATCGATTCGGCAGACAGCCTCCTTGTCTTTCATCAGAAATCGAAATTTCACCAGTCCCGGATCGACAGCCGACTTCGGAATCGTCGGCATCTGCACCCGGTAGAAGTCGTTCACCTGAGCACTGCGAGGTGGCATTTTCTCAGGCGAGAAGGGAAACACCCGAACCTCCTTAATCCGATCGAGGTTTTCGCCATGAAATCCGAAGTGACGAAACAAAACGGCAATACGCTCGGTTCCCCCGGGGAGCAAAATTTCAGAGCCGTCACGAATTTCATGTTTCGCCTCAAGAATAGTAAGTTCTTTCAAACCACGAGTCCGGCTCGTTCCCTGATAAACCGTCTTACGGTCCGCACTAAAAGTGTCGAAGAGAAAATCGTGAACCGCTTTTTTCTTTTGCCCCTCCTCACTGAGAAGTGGCTCCTCAGCGGCCGGGGCAGCTGAATGAAAACTCATCGTGAAAAGCAGCGAAAAAAGAATTCGAAGATTAGTCATACGGGGCAGTTTCGCATTGCTTTGCTCACCGCCCTTTTGATGATTCAAAAAATCGCACCGGCAACGAGCTAAAACGCATCAATAACAAATGTCACAATCCGGAAAAGATTAACAGAAAAACCTACCCCTCGACTCAATCCCTACTTTCCAGCGTTCACATACTCGGACTCCGAAAGCGTCCCGTCGCCATTCCGATCAAAAATCGGAAACCGCTTCGGCGCTTCCTCCGGGTCCGGCTGCCCGATCAAAAACTCTTCCCTCGTGAGACGACCATCTTTATCCTGATCCCGCTTTTTGAAAGCCCCTACCCGTTTCGCAATCGCCGCTTCCTTTTTCGCGCGTTGCTCGGGAGTGATGATACGATACTGCGGCATTGCCTCCGGATGGGTCGCAAGAATTTTTCGAAGGTCCGCCAGTGTCTCTGTTTGTGTAGCTGCCAAATTCTTCGTCTCAAGAGGGTCTTCCACGTAATCATAAAGTTCGAACTCAGCTGAGTCCGCCGAGCTACCGGGAACCTTCCACTCCACGATACGATACCGCTTGGTCCGAATCGCACGCCCAAGCCGCCCTCCTCGCGGATACACATGAATTACGTGATCACAAATCTAGGTTCTTTGGCGATGCACCCCCTCAAACCCGGCCGAACCGACGCCCCGATAAAAATCCTTGTAAAAGCAAATTCCTATCAGTTACTGGGGCACAGAAATCTGGCTGAGGGTTGCCGGCCTGCCGGCAGATGAAGTGGGGACTGCAGGTGAGCTTCGGGTTTTCCGAAAAAGAACTCCCGACGCGAAACCTGCCGACACCCCGGATGCCATTGCCACTGGACGTGTCCTTAAGAATCCTCGCCTCGGAACGTTTTTCCACGGCTTCCTCATGATCCGCGAGAACGAATCAACAGGATATGATAGCCGATCCGACCTTCTTGCCTTGCAGCCTCTCCACTACTCCAGGCCCTGGGCGGAGGGATTCTTCCGGGTTGAATTGGATCTCGAAGACGATGTGACGCGCATCGCCGCTGCTTTGGATCTTGGAAAATTGCAGCCCGGATTCAAGAATGCAGTCGTGATTCCGGCGAATAAACTGGAACAGAAACCATGAGATCAGGAAATATCTGCAAGAGTGGATCTAACTTTCTCTGATGAGCAATCGTTGTATCTCTTGAATAAAGGAATCTCTACCGTAGAAGTCTCACTCTTGATTGAACTACATTGAATACACGAATTCAAACGCTCATCATTCTGCTCTCTGGTCTTTTCGCCAGTGCTTTCGGACAGGAGCAAAGCGATAGCTTGACCGCGGAAGTGAAGAGCCGCCCACACATCGTCCTCGTCATGTCCGACGACCAGGGTTGGGGTGATGTTGCTTACAACGGCCATCCGGTTCTGAAAACCCCAAACCTCGATGCGGCGGCAGCATCCGGTTTCCGCTTCGATTCCTTTTACGCTTCCGCTCCGTCCTGTTCTCCGACCCGGGCCAGTGTTCTCACGGGTCGACATCCCAACCGGATGGGTGTCTTCAGTTGGGGGCATTCCATTCGACCTCAGGAAACGACCATTGCCGAGGTGTTGCGGGGAAATGGTTACCTCACCGGTCATTTTGGTAAATGGCATCTTGGCTCTGTGCGCGCCGACAGTCCAGTGAATCCCGGGAAGAACGGATTCGACCGCTGGGTGAGTTCTCCGAATTTTTACGACAACAATCCCGTGATGAGTAACGAGGGGCGCGAGGAGAAAATTCGCGGGGAGAGCAGCGCCGCAACTGTTGATATTGCTCTTGAATGGATCGCGGAAGCCACGAAAGGGGAATCTCCGATCTTTGCAGTAATTTGGTTTGGTTCGCCGCACTATCCTCATCGGGCAGCACCGGAAGACAAGGCCCTTTATGCGGACCAGCCGAAAAAAAATCAGGATTTCCTGGGTGAAGTAACTGGCATTGACCGTGCATTCGGACAGTTGCGTGATGGGCTGGAAGAGTTTGGAATTCGGGATAATACGATCCTTTGGTTCACTAGCGACAACGGAGCTCTTAAAAATGTCGGCAGCACTGGCGGCTACCGTGGTAGTAAACACAAGCTCTATGAGGGCGGGCTTCGAGTTCCCGCGATTCTTGAGTGGCCTGAAAAAATTGCCGCCCCGCGATCTTCTTCTATGAGGTGTTGCACCACCGATATTTTTCCTACTCTTCTTGATATTGTCGGCGTCGACTATTCAGGGCCGGATCTGGATGGAATCAGTTTAGTTCCTTTACTCAAAGGTGAAGTGGAGGCCAGGCCGAAAGATCTGGGATTTTGGAATGCCAATGTTCCGGGGCATTTTACCAATCCAATGGGGCCTGTTTCAAAAGTCTTGCCGACTCTGGAAAACTGGAGCGACAAAAAGGTCGCGCGAGTTACGAAACGTGTCGAGAAAGTGCCTCGCCAGAAATTTCCACTGGGTGTTTACCCCGGACAGGCCGCATGGATTTCAGGGGACTGGAAACTTCACCGGTCTTCTTCTGCCGATTCGAAGAAAGTGAAGTGGAAATTATTCAATCTGAATAGTGACCCTCACGAAGATGTCGATGTTTCCAGCCAACATCCGGAACTGGTCGAAAAGATGAAAGTCGATTTATCAAACTGGTTGAGCAGCGTCTCTCGCAGCTTGAACGGTGAAGACTATTGATGTCGCTATCGTTGAGCCGGCTGAACCCTCCTCAGGAAAGTCTTTACTGTTTTCTCTGCCCCCCTCAATCGGTAGGACCGACGCGCCGATGAGCAGCCCTTGAAAAAGCGAATTCCTATCAGTTTGACGCTACAATAGCAGCGAATTAGAACGAAATCCCGAGTTGTCTGTATATATCTGTATACCAGACTTAAGAACTCACGCCGATCATTGGCGCTTAATCCTCCTTAACTCTTTGACTCTTTGACTGTTAGGGATACCGACAGCGGGAATCGAACCCGCACGAGTGCAATACTCAACGGATTTTAAGTCCGTGAGCGAACTCTTTTGGAACTAGGATTCAACGGTAGAATAGGGGCCGCATCACTTTCAGGCGCACTCAGTCGCAGCCATTCGACAAAGTTAGGTGGAAAGTAGGTGGAACTATTTAGAATAGAGCGAATGGAACCTGCTCGCTGACTAAACAGGCTTAAGGCACCCCGCTCGTGTAAATCGTATTTCCAAACCTTGTGCTTGTCCCACCACCTGAATGGAATGTCGTATCCCCAATCTTTGTAGAGCTTGTTCCACCTGAATGGAATGTCGTATCCCCAATCTTTGTAGAGCTTGTTCCACCTGAGTGGTATGTCGTATCCCCAATCTTTGTAGAGCTTGTTCCACCTGAGTGATATGTCGTATCCCCAATCTTTGTAGAGCTTGTTCCATTCGAATGAAATGCAGTGTCTCCAATAATATTTGTGGTTAGGTTTTTCCTAGAAGGACTTGCTGCCAGCGACGGACTTGAAGCGGTGGAATAATTATTCGATGGCGAAGTATAATATGACGGGGTTCCCGCGCCACCATAGGAGCTTAATCCTGCCCCTATACTAGCAAACCCCTCCGCCAACTCCTTTGAGCGCGCACGCTTAAAGCTATCTACGCTGCTAAACCCTTTTTTGTGCGCTTTCTCAGCAAGTCTCTGACTTCTCCTTTCTGCTCCGCTAATAGCAGATTCTTCCATCGGAGTAGAATCCCCGACTCCCACCTCATGAGTAGACGCAACCCAAGCCTTATACGAATCACTTTCCTGGGTCTTGCACCCGAATAGAAAAATTGAACACAATAGTAACATCCGCATCCCTACCGCTAGCAGGACCGGGGATAATATCAAGACTTTGCTTTCATCACTCGTTCAAACGAGTCAGGCGTCATCACTCCGGCCTCATAGAACCTCTTCGCCATTGCCGCAGCCCTTTCGGTCACCTTGTTGCTTTTCCGTCTGTTAAGCGTCATCGGCATCATTTCCAAATTGATTAGTAGATTGTCCAGATCCGGAGCAAGTGAGCGCGGCACGATGTGATCTACTTCAATCTTTTCACCGGTATAAGGGCCAGAGCCGACAATGGGACTTTTTCCTTCGCTCATAAGCTCGAGGTTCGCCGGCGTATCCAGTTTTAGTTCCCGCGCAATCTTGATATTTCGTAGCATGGAGTCAGTAAGCAAATCGGAGTAGTTCACCGGTGTGTTATTAATCCGTTCGGCAACTCTCAGGATCTCGCGAGGGTCTCCGCCTTCGTTCTCCGCTTTGATCAGCAAGGCAACGGCCCTCAAGAGCAAGTCGTTTGCCTCTCGACTTCGGCCTGATTCGTAGATGTCGCGATACGCCACGATCGGAGCGATCAAATTGACTGCCTCCTTTTGCGCCGACTTCGCCTCTAGCGCCTCGAACGCTTTCCAGCCTGAAAAGGCTAGACCTGCGATTGCTAAAACTGTTGTGATCCACTTCATTGCTTCAGGTGATGATCAACAAGGCATGGGCTCCGAACAAGAGATAATCAAAAAGGCTACCGGCTACTGTGAACTTGGAATGTTTTCGGATGCCTGGGACTTGATCGAATCACTGCCACCTGAAGAAAAGACGAAAGCACCGGTTTTAGATCTCCGGCTTCGTATCCTCACAGCTTTCTCACAATGGGAATTAGGAGAGCATATAGCGGAGCTGCTTTTATATGCCGGGGAAAGTGAATCTCACACTGTTGCGCGGTTCCATCACTCACGCGCTAGGGCCTTTTATGAGATTGGAGAGTATCAGAAGGCCCGAGAATGCTTCAAACGAGCTGTCGGCGCTTGGGATGGTATTCGGAAGGAATTGATCGATGATGACTTGAGCGCGCTTTTCCTTTGAATACGATCTTTGTTGCTCTCATTTAAGCACTGCTCTATTCAATCTACAGCGAACACTTTTCTTAATCATGAGCCTCGAACATCCAGATCACAAAGAATACAGACATTTCACTAAGCGGCAGATTGTTGATAAAGCCGTTCATACACTTACTGGACTCCTACGGGGTGTATCCATAGATGATGAACTCAATGCTGACGAAATCGCCGAAGTGCTAAACTGGTGCGATCAATACCGCGAGGTAGCAAGCCGGGCTCCGTTCTCTGAACTTATTCCAAAACTGGATGAGATTATGGAGGATCAAGTAATTGATGAAGATGAATTAGAGGACTTGCTATGGCTCTGTAAGAACCTCTCACCTGACAGTGAATATTATGATGCGATTACAAATCAGATTCAAAAACTGCAGGGGATACTTCATGGTATTATGGCAGATGGTCACATTTCGCTCGAAGAGGCTAAAGGCCTACAGGATTGGATTAACTCGAACGAACAATTAAAGGGGTCGTATCCCTACGACGAATTGGATTCACTTCTGATGAGCGTCCTCAAGGATGGCAAAATTGATGATGAAGAGCAGAGTTTGTTGGTTGGCTTTTTTGAAGATTTTATCGAGTATTCGTTCGCTAAGCAGCTAAAGGATGAAACTCGAAGGGTGAAAGGGAATCTGCCAAAGTTGATGAAGCTCCCAGCGGTCTGCTCAAACTGTCCAGAGATCGAATTCAAAGCACGAAGGTTTACTTTTACGGGAACATCGATGAAGGCGACAAGAAACGATATCGCGGATCAAATTACGAAACTTGGAGGGGTGTTTGCAAAAGGGTTATCGCAAAAGACTGAATTTCTTGTTGTGGGTGCAGGAGGAAATCCATGTTGGGCGTTTTCTTGTTATGGAAGAAAAGTGGAGGAAGCAGTGCAACTCCGCAAAGAAGGGCACAAAATTCAGATCATTCACGAATCAGATTTCTGGGATGCGCTGGAGGACTACAGTTAGGTTTTGAAAATGACTTGAGCGATTCTGATTTGATTGCCCTTTGTGAAGAGTGATCATCAAGACCGCCGTCCTCGATCTCCATTCTGATCTTGACGCAAGATATTGCGCCAAATATAACCTGCCCTAGCGATGCAGCGGACTCGCTTCGCAAGTCGCTGATCAATACCGTTCGACAAAAAAGCACATGGCAAAAAAATACGGTTTCTCATTTTCTTGGAAGCGGGCCTCCGGCCTCTCTTCCGCCAAGAGTAAGCTATCGCGAAAGATTGGAATACCCTTATCTCGATCCGGCCGCCAACGTAAGGTAGGAGGCGCAGCAGGATGCCTCGTTATTATCGGAGCATTTTTGACTGTCGGAGCTTCGTTTATTGCTGTCCCCATAATTGGATACCTCATTCGATGATCCAGCGTGACGACAAAGGCAGGGCATCTTTCGGACGCTGGGACTATTTGATCCAGGCACTGATCGTCCTGTCCCTTATTGCGTTTGCGATCGAGACGCTTCCAACTCTCTCCGAAAGATGGCGGCGACACCTCCGGCTCTTTGAAGTGATTACAGTCTCAATCTTTACGATTGAGTATATTCTGCGGCTGCTTCTTTGTCGGCCTCGGCTTTCATACGCTTTTTCGTTCTTCGGTGTGGTCGATCTGCTTGCCATTCTGCCGTTCTACCTCTCGACCGGCATCGATTTGCGTTCGATCCGCGCGTTTAGGCTGCTCCGGCTTTTCCGGTTACTCAAGCTCGCTCGATACAGCGCGGCGATGCAGCGATTTCACCGCGCGTTTGTAATCGCAAGGGAAGAACTGGTGCTTTTTGGAACTGTTGCATTGATCGTCCTCTACTTGTCCTCGGTAGGCATTTATTATTTCGAGCGTGCTGCCCAGCCGGAAGCCTTCGGTTCGGTGTTTCACTCTCTTTGGTGGTCGGTGGTGACATTAACAACCGTAGGATACGGAGACGTGTATCCGATAACGATCGGGGGACGGGTTCTCACTTTTTTCATTCTTATAATAGGGCTAGGGCTCGTCGCGGTTCCCACTGGACTCTTCGCTTCGGCATTGTCGCGAGCGAGGGAGACTGAAGAAGACTAACCTCAACAATGAAGTGCAATGTTAGCGCGATCATTTTGCAAGCCGTCGCCAACGTGCTTCACTCTTCCGCAGTGGAGCCTCAGAGATGCCGCCCGCTTCCATCATGCACGGGCTAGAGCCTTTTATGAGGTCGGAGAGTATCAGAAGGCCCGAGAATGCTTCAAGCATGCTGTCGGCGCTTGGGAAGGGATTAAAAAGGAATTGAGCGACGATGATTTGAATGCGCTTTGTGCAGAATAATTATCCTAATTGCTTTCGCTAATCAGACAGAATCCTGAAAAGGAGATCTGGAATTTTTGGAGATAACTAGCAAACAATCAGGTCAAATACCAAAAGGCTGTAAATGCAGCAGCACCTACAGGAGCTAGCCACATTCGCATATCTCGCCAAGGGGAGAAGGACAGTATTAACCAATTAGCAATAAGGGAACTCACAAAAACTATCATCGGCTATTCTCTAACAGGCTTTGTTATAATGAAATTCCAGGGCGGCAGCAACCAATTTCGATGTAATCTGGACGCTTGTAGAGAAATTCAGAAAGAGTTGAACCACGATGATATTTACGCCATTTGTGAAGAGTAATTACACTTTGGTTTTCAATCGAACGTGAAACGTGGGTTTCCCACCTTTCTCAGTCGTATCCTTATCAATCTTTTGAAATACGTTCTCGTATCGTTCACAAAGCGTTTCGAGTTCACCACGACTGAATCCGTGATTATTTGTTAGAATGCCTTGAGAAGCACCTTTCAATCGGTCGTATTTTGGTCGGGAAAGAATTTCTCTCAGCCGTTCGGACCTCGCATTCTCTTTTTCTTCACGTGCCGGCGCTACCAATCTTAAAGCCTCCTTTGAAAACCAGTTCATGATCTCGATTGCCCTCTCCGCTGTTTCACAGCTCAAACGGGTTTTGATTGCGTCTACACCGTGATCTGCCATGTGGAGGTTGAGAGCGATTCGCCAGGCATTCTCTCCCCATTTACCTGCTATCGTCGGAATATCGGAATAGGTGGAGGTCTGCAAATCTACGCAACTGTTCTGGTATTCTCTCAGGAGCTTTTCTGCATCTTGGGATGGCTCCACAATTTCGACCTCGCAATCCTCCTTTCGCCGGTATGTCTCGAGAAGTGTTTTCACTAATCCTTCCCACGCGCTCTCAACTTCCACAGGAAAGCAGTCTTTCCGTGCTGAAAATTTCAGCGGAGTTGCTCCAGAGTTGCAAACAAGTAACCGTTGGAAAAAACCTGAACTGAACGTCTCAACATTCTCTGATAATGACGTGAGCTTATCCGGTTGAACAAACCAGGTTGCGCTGAGCCAAGGGGCATCAATTACAAGGTTTTCCCTATCGGTCACCCTGTCGAATGCATAAGGATTTCCAGTCCACGCCTGAATGAAAAAACCATCGTCGGCGTTACTGCCTTTGTTGTGTTTCCCTTCAATTATTTCCATGATGGTTCTGGCGTCATCGCTCATTGAAGAGAGGCTTGTTCCATGTTGCCGCGCCATCAGCCGAATCATGGCCTGACTCGTAGAATCTCCACAGAAAAGACGTGGAGGGTCGAGCTTGAGTTTTATCTCATTCAATCGCGCCTCTATCTCAACCAGTGATTCGCGATCTTCCGGCTTTCCCTTTCCTCTTGTCGCATTGTTCAGAATTCCTTTTTTCTCTGCCTCTAAAAGATCCGCTTCAGATTTGAGTCTGGGGTAAGTCTCTTTTGCGAATGCCTCTCGAGCTTCACTCTCATACTGAAAGAAAGGCTTTGTGATTCTCTTGAAAGGGATCGATTTCCCGCTTGAGCTTTCCGCGCCGGCGAGAAGAAAGAGATTCGCTCCGGTTGTATCACCCATCGAGGTTGAGCGGATTCTAACGAAAGGTCCAATTGCCGCTGAGAGCGTGCCTAAGCAGCAAATACTCGGAAGAGCCAAGGGCATCCTTCCATCCGTCATTTTAACGAACCCGCTGACTAATTGCTGAGCAATACGGGGTAAGTATGCCGCTGGAAACGGCGAGCGCTCTTCTTCAGTAGATTCCTCCCTCCTGTCTGATTTACCTGATTTACCTGATTTACCTGATTTACCCCCTTCAAAATCAGGGTTTGTCAGTTTATCAGGTTCATCAGGTCCGCTCCCCTTCGAAGAGTGAACTTTTGATTTCGCCTCCTTCATGGCTTCTCGAAGTCCGAGTCGGAATTCCTCCATTCCTTTTTTCAACAGCCACTCTTGAGGATCTGCGAAGTCCTCGGGGATATCCACTCGAACCACAGGAACGGAATCCTGAGCCTCGATTCCCTTTAGCCATCCTTCAGCGGCACACTTCCCGTTCTTCACAGGATCGTTTTGCATAAAGGCATAGATAGGACTTTCCAAAATGCTTACAAATGAAGGAGGCATGCGGTTGCCGGCTCCCCGCGTAGAGAGATACACGCCCCGTGGCTTAAGATGATATTCAGCGGCATCCATAGCCGCCATCATATCCCACTGACTCTCAAAAACGGCGATTAGCGAAGCTGCTTCGACCTCTCCCACAATGAGAGGATGAACGCCTTTTCCCTTAGGGTGATAAGACGGGTGTTTTTCCTTTGTCGGCGGGATCTGGTGAACGGCTACAAGCTCACCTTGATCATGAACAGGAAAGCACCATCGCCCGCCCCCGAATGTGCTCCACCCAATCAATCCTTGATCAGAAAACCAGCGAATAAATTCAGGCCTATAGCCTCTTTCTTTCGCGAGGTGAGAGATTCTTTCATCGTCCAAGGGGATCGCGACATTACTCCAATTAAGTTGATTGTTCATAGCCCTCTGGAAGCAATGGTCACAAATTCCTTTACGGCGTCCCGGTTATCAATTCCGCGAGCCAAAGCAAGGAAGGTGATAGCGTCGCCTCCCTCACCGGTTCCATGATCCTTGAATCGCCGACCGCCGGCGAAGATGGAAAATGAGGGACTGGAATCGTCTCGAAAAGGAGACTGATAAACCCCGTCCTTGATCGGGGGATCACCACTTAATGTCAGGATCGCCCAGAGATGCGGAATAGTTATTCGCTCCTTGGCTTCTGGAATTGTAATTACGTTTCTCATGATAGAATTCATTTAGTGAATTGAGGTCGGCTCTGTTCTGGCAAGACGTGCAGATCGGTGTCCACTTTTCCAGCTTCCCAGCTTCCAAATGGGGAGGGGTAAGGCGCCCACAAACTCCACACCGATTATCACGCTCGTATTTCAAACCAACCATCGTTCGATTGGTTAGGATTGGACAGGAGGGCGATCTAGTCCGCCGTTGTCCGGCGAAGCGACTCCTGCCTTGAGGACGGCTGTAATTTCTTCGGGGTCGAATAAACGACGCGTGCCAACGGTAACGCTTGGGATTTTCCCAGAGGCTACAAGTTTGTCGATTGAACGAGTTGAAAGGCTTAGTGCCTTGGCGATTTCAGTTTTGGATAATAGGTATGTCGTTTTCACACGAACATAAACGCACGACCGCGCACTGCTCGCGATTGCGACTAATCAGCCCTTTTTCGGCCTTTTTTGCGCAATCGGCTGTTCTTCCATGAATTGCGAGAACTCAAACCTTTTGATCCATCGAGACAATTCCGATTCACTAATCGTGGCTCCGTACGTCTGAACCTGATCGCAAATCTCCTGACGCGTCACACGATCCGCTCGATACTCGCCTTCTGAAGCATAGGTCCTCAACCGCCTCCCAATCACTCTTACAAGAGAAAGTGGAAAAACGCGGGAAAGATCAAGGGGAGTCTTTTTCCGCCCCCTACTAGCCTTAAGCCCCAAGTCTTTCGGCTTAAGGTCGGTCAGGCTGCCACCGTTCGCCCGCTTCTCGATCACAAGCGCGAGTTGGTGAAAAAACTCAGCATCATTGGAGTTCACAGCTAAAGCGACGTTCACGCCAATGCGTTTCATAAGGTCATGGAACTGCGGGACAGACAAAATGGAAGGCTCTCGAAATGCATCATCCACCATTCGCAAGACCGGACTAATCGCGAGATCAGCAACATGGCCCTCCATTAACTGCCAATGAGCCCCACCTTGCTTGTAGGTTAGGATATGATCGCAAACAAGAGAACAATGCTTCTCGTGAAGAGCGATTATCTCTTTCGCAGAGTAGGAATTATCCTCAGCCCAACCAAGTGACTTAGCCTTTTCCAGTTCGCGTTTTTTGATTTCCGCCAATTGCACCTTTGCCGCGATTCCCTTTTTAGTTAACGCCATTATGCGACCTGCTTTCCGTTCATTTCCACCACATTTTCCGCCCCTTTTGGCCGGATCACCCAATACGAAGTCGCGTCTTTCTCAGCGACAGGAGCGCGGTAGTGATCGAAAACAATCCGGCTATTCGTATGCCCTAGATTCAAGGATAAAGCCCCTGAGTCTTTGAACTTCGCTAACCAGTAAGTCGCGTATGAGTGTCGCAGCCCGTTTGAGGGATACGGCCCCTTGAATCGGATTCCCTCTTTCTTCTCTTCAACTGTCTCAGTTCCCGGGTCACCGAATCCCATTTTTCGAACGGTTTCCGTAAACTTCCTGTTTCCGCCTTCGCACCATATCCGCCCTTCACAATTCGCGTAGGGTTGAAGCCAGTCGGCGAGATTGTCTTCGATTGGAACGATTCGATTGCGCGCCGACTTTGCGTTTTTAGGACGGACTCGAATAGTCCTATGGGTAAGATTTACGTCAGACCAATTCAGGCCGCGAATCTCATCTCGCCGTATCCCGGCAAAAGCGCCAAGCGCGATAGTGGGAACCAACTCCTCCGGCGCTTTGCTGAGAAATACTGAGATTTCGCCAGGAGTAAGAGTGCCCACTTCTGTCTGAGGTGCTTTCGCTTCGATAATGTGCTTGGCTGGACTCTCATCGAGATACTTTCGTTTCACAGCGTCATTCAACATTACTCGAACAACCCGCAGATAATTATTCTGAGAGGTTGGGCTTTGCTTTAACCCTCGAAGCCAATCCGTAATTTCATCCCTTGTAAGCGTCGCCACAGATCGCCCCTGAAACTCAGTTTTAAACCGACCTAACCGGGAACGTAAATCCTGTAAATACCGCTCACTTCTTCCGGCCTTCTCCCTTTCCCCGATCACAATAGGAACCAAATCGCCGACAATAATCGAACGGCTTTCCTTCTCCTTAAGTTCCAGAGCGAGGGTTACCGCATCTCTCAAAGTTAGATTCACGGCCAAAAGCCTCTCTCGGCAATCCAATACCGCCGACCGCTCTTCAGCCGTGAGCGCTCCACCCACACCAAAATTGAGAAGCGCTTTCTCTTTATCCTCCGCCCACGTCTCCGCGTCATCCTTGCGCTTAAATCCCTTCTCCTGCTTCCGCCCTTCCTCTATCCAACGAACCCGCCATTTGTAAAATCGGTGCTTCCACTTAGTGACGCTGACTTCATTCCCTTTCCGGCTTCCAAGCCCCTGCTCTTTCTGCTTTTTGCGGGGAATCGCAATGTGTGTCTTTATGCTCTCCTCATTTTCACGCATGAACGAGAATAGGAGCGAATACAGTCGAAATCAAGAGTTAGGTGGAAAGTAGGTGGAACTCACTCCCGCAGAATCATAACAAATGCTAACATCAAAACCCTCACAACCCGTTGATTTCCAAAGATACCGACAGCGGGAATCGAACCCGCACGAGTGCAATACTCAACGGATTTTAAGTCCGGTGCGTCTACCAATTCCGCCATGTCGGCATTCGGAAAGAGAGTGCTAATTTCATACACGGGACGCCCGCTCATGGCAAGTGAATCGTTTCACAACCTCGATGAAGCTACCCATCCCTCAGCCACGAAGATTGCGCCCGCCTCAATTCGAATTAGAGTCGCCCCATGAATCGCAAATCCCTGCCCGTTTTTCTCTGCATGCTCATGCTTGCCTCAAGTGCCTTGGCTCAGTCTTCGAGCAAGGAGAAAAAAAAGAAGACGCCTGCCCCCTTTGCATGGAACAACCCCATTGGAGCCGCCGGGCTTGAAAAGTATGGCCTCCCGAAAGGCCTCTCGCATCAGACCTTCAAAAGCACATCGATGGGATTAGACGTCGGCTATTTCATCTATCTCCCCGAAGGCTACGAAGCATCCGGGGATCGAAAGTATCCGGTCGTATTTCATCTTCATGGCGGTCGTCCCGGCTCTGAGAAAAAATCGATCAAGCTTTCCAGGTTCCCCGATGAAGCGATCAAAGCAGGGAAGATCCAACCAACGATCTACGTTTACCCCAACGGCGGACCGATGAGCTGGTATAACTATCCTCAGAAAGAGAATGGCTCCGGTGAAAATATTTTTGTGAAGGAGTTGATTCCGCACATTCAGAAAACGTACCGAACTCGTGAGCTTGGCATTGAAGGCTTCAGTCAAGGCGGTCGAGGCACGACACGAATCATGTTAAAATACCCTGAACTCTTCGCCTGTGCTGCTCCCGGAGGTTCTGGCTACGAGCCGGAAAAACGCATCCAGGATAACGACGGTGCCGAGAGTGAAAATGTTGTTTTTGCCACGGGCTACAACACATGGGATCTCGCCGAGAGCTATGCCCAGCGCGAGGATAAAAAGCGCCTCCCGGTTATGCTGTGGGTCGGCACGAAAGGATTCAACTATGAGTTCAATCTGAAATACTCAGAATTTCTCAAGTCACTCGGCATTCCCCACGATATGATCATTGCTCCGGAGATCGCTCACTCAGCTTCCGGCATCTACGAAATTCGAGGTGACGAATTGATGGGCTTTCATCAAAAGCACTTTGCGCAGCCCTGAGCAAAGAAGTGATTAAATCAGCTGACGCTTCTTTACGTTGAGATACTTCGTAACCGTCTCGGTGCAGAGCTCTTCGTGTTCGGAGATTCCGAGCTCGACCCCGAGGTGACGTAGTTTGTTTCCCGCTTCGCGGAGTTCCTGCCACTCAAAATGCCCGGCAAGGTTCTCGTAGATTTCCGAAACGTTTTCGGGTTCGTGATTGGGCGAGAATATAGGATTCGCTTTCTCAGGTCGCACCATGTTCACGATCACGAGATGCTGCTTACTGACGAGCGGCAACGCCTCGTAAAACTGCTCGGCCGTTAAAGGATCGCTCAAGTCTACTAACATGACAATGAGAGCCCGCCTTGTGAGACGCTGACGCAGCGAAATCATGAGCTGCTCGTAGTCGGGGGCCACTTTTCTAGGCTCAAGCGTGTAAAGGGCGTCGCGAATAATATTGTAATGCGACTTCCCGTTACGGCCTCGAATAAATCGATCCACCTTGTCAGCAAAACTAATGAAGCCGAACAGGTCTCCCTGCCGCTCGGCGACAGATGCCATCACGAGTGAGCAATGAAGAAACTTCTCCAATTGAGTAGTGACCATGGTATCCCCACCGGCTGACTCCCTCTGATACATCCAATCGCCCTCGGTAGCCTCCTCGATCGGAACATGGATTTCACGGGCACTGAGCCTCGAGTGATCAACGACCACGTAAACTTCCTGCGTTCGCTCGATTTGATAGGTTCGTGTGACTGGTGACTGACGACGCGCAGTCGCCTTCCAATCAATATCAATGTAGTCGTCGCCGGATTGATATTCGCGGAGCTGCTCAAAATCACGGCCCTTACCGACCTGACGAATGACATGACTGCCTTCATTTCCCCGCATCAAAAACAGGCTAGCCATTCGTTTCCGCTCCAATGCCAAATCCGGATAGATGCGAAGCTCGGCCTTGAGATCGAATCCTTTGCGAAGCATCCACCATTTCCAATTCGAGGCTGTTTCAATATGAAGCGAATCGAGAAAAAACTGACCTCGCCGCAAGGGGGTAATCGGGTAGGAAACGGTCCGCTTCTTTCCAGACTCAAATGCAGTGATGGCACCGACCACTTCCCCTTCGATTTTGAACTCGCCCGACACAGCCAGTCCGTAGCGCAGTGAATCAAGTGATTCCCCACGGTTGTAAAAAGTGACGGAAATATCGAGTTCCCTCCCCTTGGTCCCACGAATCAAATCAGGGATTTCGCAATCCACGCCCGCGAGCAACTTCTGCGAAGCGGCGTAATCCCAAATCGCTCCGACCAGCACCAAAAGAATTGCACCCAGTCCCATCAATTTGCCCAGCCCCTCGAAATACACCACGGCGGTGAAGGCAGGGACGACGACTAGAAGCGCAATCCAGAGGAGTCGAATGTAGGGAACTGGACGCATCTAGAAAAGTCTCTTACCGGGCGATTGACTGTTGATCGCGTTAGCGGGGAACGGCAACGCCTTCGAGAAGTTTCCCAATTGCCTCTTCAATCGTGACGCCTTCGATCTCGTATTCAGGCCGCAACACGAGGCGGTGAGAAAGCACTGGATAAGCCATCGTCCGAATATCATCGGGCGTGATATAATCCCTGTCATCGAGGGCTGCGAGCGCGCGGCTGGAGAGTAGCAAAGCGGTGGTGGCTCGCGGACCGGCACCCACTTGAATACTGTCCTGCTCACGAGTTTGCCTTACGATCTCCACCACGTAGTTCACCAATTCCTCTTTCACCGTAATTCCCTGGAGAGCCTCCTGCATCTCCTTGATGCGATCAGCGGTGAGAATTGAGTTCACAGCCTCGCTGTCGAGAATTTTCTCCGGCGTGTCATTTCCAAGTGATTGAAGCGCGAGCTGCTTCTCAGACGCTTCCGTAGGATAGTCCATCTCCACCCGAAGCAGAAAACGGTCTTTCTGCGCCTCGGGCAAAGGATAAGTGCCTTCGTATTCGATTGGATTCTGAGTCGCAAAAACGGTAAAACTGTCAGGCAATTTATGAGTCACCCCATCAATCGTGACCCGGCGCTCCTGCATCGCCTGAAGGAGGGCAGACTGCGTTTTTGCAGGCGCCCGGTTAATCTCATCAGCGAGAAGAAAGGAGGTGAAAACGGGTCCTTTCACGAGATGGAAAGCGCTTTCCTGCAAATTGAAGACATTCGTGCCCGTAATGTCAGAGGGCATCAGATCAGGAGTGAACTGGATACGGGAAAATTCGCTACCGAGAACACGAGCGAGCGTTCTCACGAGAAGTGTCTTAGCGACCCCGGGAACGCCCTCGATGAGGATATGATTCCCGGTAAAAATCGCAATCAAGGCATGATCAACGACCCGCTCCTGGCCGATGATGACTTTAGCAACTTCAGCACGCGCATCGGCGAGGATTGCTTTGACTGATTGCACATCCGAATTGGCAGGCGTTTCGTCCATAGTATGTGTGGTTCATCGCACATAAACGGCTCCTTCGGCAAGAGTATATTCACGAAATGAAGTCGCTTGCGCTCCCCCCACGTTTCGTGTTCCCGTTTCCCAGCCTCACTTATGTCTCTTAAACCTGTGCCACTTTCCTCCGGGAATCTGATTTTTCCGCCAATCCAAAATGGTTCATTCTCTTCCGGATTTTCTTTAACTCGAGGCTCTACTATCCGGTTTACGCGTTGATGTTCGATGACTTAGGACTGAATCAGAGAACTTCCAATGAACCTCTCCTGCGGTATTCTCATCTGGCTCTATGGCATGCAAACCGCTTACTTTCGCGGAACAATAGCTCTTACTAAAGACGAGTTCACCGATAAGATCATCCATCAAATCTTCACCGATACGACGAAATCGTGGTGGATTTACCTTACCAGAGTCCTACTTTTCCTCGGGTTCTTCCGCCATTTCAAAATCAGGAAGTCCTGGAACGAACTAATGAAATGAATCCCGAAGTCACGATGATTGTTGCGATGAATCAAGACAGGGTCATCGGGTCAAAAAAGGGAGGAATCCCCTGGTCACTGCCGAGGGACAAGTCCCACTTTCGGGCACGAACGAGCAAAAGATGGCTGCTCGTGGGGCGAACCACCTACCTTGAGATGACAGGCTGGTTCGGAGACCGAACTCCCATCGTCCTGACTCGTTCCCTTTCCTTTCAGCCCGAAGTGAAAAGCCATCGCGTCGCGAGTTCAGTGCCCGCGGCGATTGCCGTCGCGCGAAACAACGGAGCCCGCGAACTGGTTGTCTGCGGCGGCAGCGCCGTTTATCACGCTGCCATCCCCTTCGCCGACCGGCTTATTGTCACCAAAGTTGGATTTGACGGAGAGATCAATTCCCCCGTCCGTTTTCCTGACTTCGAATCTTCAGCGGAATGGAGACTAACGGCGCGGGAACAATGGAATCGCGATAAAAGCAATTCACTCGAAGCTGAAATGCTAACCTATCAAAAAAAGGCAAAAAACGGCGACTAAAAGCCCGAAATTAGTTAAGGTGTTTAAGATACATTTTTCCGTCCCACGTTCGTATGACGACCCTGAAATCCACAAGCCCGGTGACGCGGGCGGCATTGCTCATCCTCGCTGCGATGATGTTGAGTTCTTGTGGATCGATGTCAGACCGGATGGAGGCGATCGAAACGCTACCACTTTGGCAGCGCGTCACTGCAATTGCCCTGACCACTCTAATCAGCGAAGACCTAGCCTGCATCACCGCAGGCCTTCTCGCGAGCGAAGGCGTTTTGTCTTTCGGTTGGGCGCTCACGGGAGCATTTTTGGGAATCTACATTGGCGACATGTTTCTCTATCTGATGGGCCGTATTGGAGGAATTGCACTGCTCCGTCGCGCGCCTTTCCGCTGGATGATCAAAGAATCGCAGATCGAACAGGCTGAATCGCTTTTTGAAGAGCACGGCGCCAAGATCATTTTCTCATCGAGACTTCTTCCCGGGTCTCGCCTCCCCGTTTACGCGGCCGCCGGAGTGCTGAACTACCCTCTATGGCGGTTCTCGCTTTTCATGTTTCTCGCAGGCGGCCTCTCTGCCGTGATTCTCGTGGGTGGTTCTCTTCACCTAGGGGAAGTGGTGATCGACTGGCTCAAGGTCTATGAAGCATGGGCCATTCCCGTCGTCGCGACAGCAGCAGTGCTTATCTGGCTCACCGTGAAACTTCTTGAGATCTTTGCCACGAAACGAAGCCGCCTCGTTTTTCTCGCCCGGGCCCGGAAGCTTTGGAACAAAGTGAAGAAACTTTTTCAGTCAAAATAACCGTCATGCCACAAACAATTATCTGGTTTCGGGTTTACTCAATTTTCCTCGCTCTGGTCTATGTGGCCTGCATCGCAGGTGGCGCTTTTTTTCTCACCCTTGATCCCTCCGAGGCAGAAATGCCGGAAACATGGATTGCTGTCTTCGGGTGGCTGTTCATTCTGATGAGCCTCATTTTCGCGATCGGCTTCGGCCTGGGGGCATTTCTCCCCCCTAAACCGTGGGCATGGGTCTACGGAATGGTCCTGATCTGTATTGGAATGACGAGCGCACTCTTTCTCCCTTTCTGCATTCCACTCCTGATCTTTTGGCTAAAAGACCCGGTGAACGAATGGTTCGGTCGAAAACGCCCTTGAGGGAATCTCAAATTCCGCTACAAATAGTTTCTAATCCCTTTCCCCTCTTATCGTGTCCTGGATCTCATTGGCCCTTCGCAACCTCCTTCGCAACGCCCGACGCTCGGTCACCACGATCGCTGCGGTCGCGCTGGGCTACGCCGCGATCAACATTCTCGCCGGCTTCACCGCTTACATGTTCGCCAGTATTGAGGACGCCCATATTTACGAACAGGTCAACGGTCACGTTCAAATCTGGAAAAAGGGAGCCCGCGAATACGGTGGCTCGGATCCCGCTGCCTTTCTGATTAGTGAGGACGAGTTTAAAAATATCAAAACCTTCGCGAATAAAGACGAACGCGTTCTCGTAAGTGCCGGATTGCTGGAACTAAAAGGAAATGTCGATTTCGATAACAAGACCGGATTCTTTGTCGCCCAGGCAATGGTCCCCGAAGAAAGGGAGGCGATTCACTCGCGTTCGACCGCGCTGCGGAGTGCCGACGGCTCTACCTACGAGGGAAAGGCAATCACCAGTGAGACCCCTTTTGGCATCTCAATCACCACTGGGATGGCCGAGAATCTCAAAATCGGGATTGATTCGCCCATCATGCTCCTGTCCCCGACCGTGAACGGCCAGATGAACGCACTCGACGCAGAGGTCTTGCAGATCGCAGAAGTCGCCTCAGAAACGCTCAACAACCGCTATATTTTTATGCCACTGGAGTTGGGCCAAGCGCTCTACGAAACGGGTGGCGTCAGCTGCGTCAGATTCATGCTCGAGGACAATGCCGATACCGATGGTTTCGTCGCGAAACTGCGCGAGCAATTCGGGGAAGATCAGTGGGATGTGATTCCCTGGTATGATGTCTCCAAATTATACCTGCGAACGAAACGCATGTTCGATATCATCTTTGGGCTCGTTTTCGCCATCATCGCAACCATCGTCACAATGTCCGTTTTGAATACGATTGGCATGGCCGTCGTTGAGCGGACCCGCGAAATCGGAACGCTCCGCGCGATCGGTCTGAAGCGGCCCGGAGTGGTTCGCCTTTTCGGAACCGAAAGCGCCCTACTCGGAATCATTGGTGCCATTACCGGACTCATCATCGTGCTCGCTTTTTCCTACGCCATCGGCGCCATCAAACCCACCTGGGAGCCTCCTGTGACGGCGCGGGAAATCGTCTGGGAAATTCGAGTTCAGCCCTTTCATTTGCTTATTACCTTCGTCCTACTCGTCATCTTTACGGCGCTTGCCGCCATCGCCCCCGCTCGACGCGCTGCCAAACAAAGTATCGTCGACTCACTCGGCCACGTATAACCATCCTCACTCACATGAAAAATTACTTCATCGCTCTTCTCGTCGGAACATTCAGTCTCACAGGTCTACACGCTCAAGATGCTGCTCTTTTGCAAGCCGAACAGGCGCGCGGGATCATGACAGGGAATACCGGCGTTCGTTGGGTAGTCAGCGTCACCGGAAACAAAAACGCCAAATTCGTCGCCACCTCCCAGGGCGGAAAAATCGTCGCAGAAGTAATCGAGCCGGCCGATGCCGTCGGTAGAAAGTATCTCGCAGAGGCAGATGGAGACATGTGGTTCTGGAAGCCGGGGAACAGCCGCCCCGTTTCCGTTTCAAAACGCCAACGTCTCACAGGTGACGCCGCGATCGGCGACATTGCCTCCACCAGTTACGTCGATGGCTACAAGGTAGTAGGTTCCGAAAGTGGAGAAGTAAACGGCGAAGCAGCCACCGTCTACACCATGAAAGCTAACTCGCTCGGAGACACCTACGCGAAGATCAAATACTGGGTTACCACCAACGGTAACCTCGGCAAGAAAGCTGAATTTTACACCAAATCCGACACGCTACTCCGCACCTCGACGATGGAATACAATAATAAGGCCAACGGTCGTCCCTTCCTTTCCAAAATGGTGATCAAAGACTCCAGCAAAACCATCACAGTCGGTTTCAGTGACGTCAATATTTCAAGCTTCCCTTCCAAAATGTTCACGCGCGAAGCACTTGGCGGTGGAAAATCAGTCGGCCCAAGAAAGTAGTCTCTGCCCACTTTCTTCGAGAATGTATCAATTCAGAGCAGCGCAACGAGACTCAGCGACTGAGCTGCTCAAAGCACTCATCCGTATTGATACTTCCAACCCACCCGGCAATGTCGCGCCGGCAATGGAACTGCTGCGCTCTCGATTCGAATCACAAGGAATCGCCGCAACCCTTGTCGGGGAGAATTCAGAGCAAATCAATCTCGTCGCCAAAATTGAAGCGACTCCAGAGAACAGCAAGCACCGCCCGCTCATCCTGAGTTGCCACCTCGATGTCGTCCCCGCTGACGCGGAGGTTTGGACGCATCCCCCGTTTTCCGCACACGACGATGGAACCTGCATTTGGGGACGTGGAGCCATCGACATGAAGGGGTTTGCCGCCATGGCAGCCATCACCTTCGAAGCTCTCGCGGAGAAGAAGGAACAACTAGACCGTGACGTTATTTTTGTAGCAGTCTGCGATGAAGAAGCCGGAACCAATCGGGGATCCAAATGGCTTGTCGAAAACCACCCTGACCTTCTTGGCAGTGATCCCGAATATGTGATTAACGAAGTCGGCGGCTTTACCGTTCATCGCAAAGGACGTCGATTCTATCCTGTCCAAGTCGCTGAAAAAGGCGTCGCCTGGCTGCGTCTTACCGTAAAAGGCACACCTGGGCACAGTTCTCTTCCGGGACAGGACAACGCCGCAGCGAATCTATCGAGGGCGGTGTTGGCAATTGATAACACCCCACTTCCCTGGCACCCCGGCGAAGAGGCAGCGAGGCTCATTGACGGCTTTGCTGCCCCCGAAGGCTCGTTGGCACAAAAAGTTGCCTCGTTCTTTCTGAGTCCGACCTTCGGCCCACTGCTTCTGAAACTGCTGGTCAACGAGCCCTCGCGTCGCGCCGCACTGGAGGCAGTTCTCCGCAACACCGCCACCCCTACTCGGCTTAACGCCGGAAAAGTCATTAATGTCGTGCCTGGATCGGCCTCGGCTGACATAGACGGACGCCTTGCCCCGGGCCAAACCGCCGAAGATCTCGTTCGTGAACTCGAAGATGTTCTCCTGAAAATCCCAGGCCTTCGATTTGAAATTGAGATTCTGGAAACATCGCCGCCTGTTTCCTTTTCGAAAGAAACACCACTCTACGAAGCGATCGAAGGCGCGATTTCAAAAGGTGACGCCGAATCCCACGTCGTTCCCTCGATCATTCAGGGATTCACCGACAGTAAAAACTACGCAACGCTTGGGGCTACCTGCTACGGATTCTATCCGCTCCAAATGCCGGAAGACCTCGACTTCGCGTCGCTCTTTCACGGCAACAACGAGCGCATCCCGATTGAGGGTTTTCACTGGGGCTGCGAAGTCCTTACGACGATGCTCTCCAGCTTTCTCTGTAGTGAGCAGTAGCGCTGTCTCTGTAGGTGAGGGCCTCGACCTCGCTCTTTTAACGCTCGGAAATTCCTAGACCTTCCGTCCGAGGCCACGGGCCTCAGCTACATAGCTGTCGCATCAACTACCCGTCAATTCCGTAAAATCGCATCGCAGTCTTCCCCCAAATTGCCGCCTGCTCATCCGGCGAAAGCTCAGCCGTCCATTGCTTCACGCAGGCCTGCCAATCTCCGTAGGTCGTTCGCAGCAGAGAAACCGGCCAATCACTCCCGAACATAAGCCGATCCGCACCAAAGGCTTCGAGAACGACATCAAACCAGGGACGCGTCAACTCAGGAGAAACCGTTTCGCCCGCGGCCACTTCCGTTGCCATTCCGCTGAGTTTGCAGGCAACATGCTCCCGCTTCGCCAGCTCACGAATCGCATTCGCCCACTCCGCATCAACGCCCTTCGAGCTAATCTCCGGCTTCGCAATATGATCGAGGACAAACAGCTGCATAGGATGTTTATCGACCATCTCTGTCGCGGCTCTGATCTGATCACTCTTGATCAAAACATCATAGGTAAGGCCGAAATCGTGGAGCGCACCAATGCCTTGATTGAAATCATCCCGCAGACAAAAACTGCGATCTTCCATTCCCTGGAGGACTTCACGAATACCCAACGCTTTCTCCGCCTCAGCGAATTTCCCAATACGCTCCCAGGCATTCTCAGCCGTTAGATCAACCCAACCGACGACTCCTTTAATGAAGTCGTTTTCCTTCGCATAGTTGAGGAGGAAGCCATTCTCTTTCTCATCCGTTCTCGCCTGAACAGAGATTACGCCATCAACGCCGGCCGCTTCGATTTCAGATTGAAGATTCGTGGGATCAAAGTCCTTCTTCAGAATATCCATCCCCTCTCCTATCCAGCCATACTCGGCTGCATCGTAATCCCAAAAGTGATGGTGTGAGTCAATGATCATGCGTTTAAGGAAACCGGAATCGCCGGGAAAAGTAAATTCAAAACCTGCAAAAGGTACTGACACAGCAGGGTTAACGCATCGACCTAACCCTGTTACGTCTCTGATTTTTACCGCTGCGGCGGGCTCACTTCTCTCACGAGAGAACCATGCTTATCGCTCATGACGAGGAGACTGAGTTTTTCGACCTCGTCGATCTCATTGGTGCTCAGGCTGGTGTAATCGAGACGTCCTCGCAGGTCGGTGTAACCATCTTTAAAGAAACGAACTTCCCCGTTTTTCATCTTCGCATAGACCTTCACGTAAGTAGCACTGAGCGCTTCGCCAGTCTCGCCGTTTGCCACTTCAATGCGACCGTAGTTTTCCGAGACCTGCACTTTGAGCTGATTTGAATAAATCGCGATCGACTCAGTTCGGCCGGCAGCCACGACTTCAACCAGCACATTCTTGCTCTCAAAAACTTCAGGCAACGTGAGGGTGATCGTATCAGTATCTTTCGGCAACCGCCTCCGTTCACTCGCATTTGGCTTAATGACACTGAACTGACTGCTTCCTCCAGACACGAATGGCTTACTGGAAAAGAGAAACTCCAGATCCATTTCGTAGTAGTTCACGACGACCTCGTCGACCGCGCGATAGACCAGTTTGGCTTCCCGTCCGTTCGCAGTGAGGTTGATCATCGAGTCGGACGCTGAAAGCTTCTCGATCTGCTCTTCGCGAGAATCACCTCCATCACCTGCCTTCGCGGCACCTTCGATTTCTTTCACCTGAGAATCGATCTCTGCGAACTTCGAACGCCAGCGTTCGACTGGATAGTCGAGGTAGTTGGCTGCGATTGCTTTCGCAGTTCCCACTTCGTTCTCATACATCGCCGCGTAGGCTTTGAGATAATTGAACTGTAGTGTCGTTGTGAGATTGTCAGGATTTACCTTCTTCAGCCACACAAGCCCTTCGCCGATTCGATCCTGAAGAAACAGATAAGCAGAAACCGCAAGGGCATCCTCGTCCGAAAGTTTTGTCTTGTAGCTCGCGACTTCGAGAAAATCGCCATACTGCTGGCGGAAACGATCATTAAGAACTTTGCGTTCGCGGCCCAATTGATGACGTCGAGCATTCACGAGCGGCGAGTATTCCAAATGCTGATGCCAATGGCGCTCGACTGGCTCCACCGAGACAAGGTCGCTCTCGATCCAAAGCCCTGTCTTATTTAGAAAATCCTCGCGGTGCTTGAGATACTCTCCGGCTACACCAGGGAGGTTGTGATGAATCCCGTAACTCCAAAGCGTGGCGTTGTAGGCGTGATGCGAGCCGATCACGCTGATCACTTTTTTACAAAAATCAACGTCGTCTCTCACTCGCCACGCGATCTGCCCCAGATCAATGCGCTCAAGATTATTGTTTTCCAAATAGTCGAGCACCTGCTTCGGCGTTCCATACTGAGAAAGGTATTCCCACGATGCTTCATCCATATGGCTCAACTGATCGACCACTTTGAAAGAGATCGCATCACCTGCCGCGATGACTTCTTCATTCTTCGAAACACGAACAGGATATACCGGGAACCCCGATTCACCCGAGGTCTTCGGGAAGTAGAAAAAGAGCTCAATCAACTGAGTTGAAAATGAGTTCAACTGGACTGACTCCGACTTCGTGTAGTCACTGCCGGAAACAGGAATCGCACCTTCCGGAATCTGAACGAGCAAATCGAGGCGGTGGGCTGAGGAAGTCGGGTTGGTCACCACGACCTGGCTTCCGTAAACGACACCGCGAAGAAACTCATCTGTCACAAATTTATCGACTTGCTGTCCGTCGACATATCGATGTCGATCATCTGTTCGGAAGTAATTCTGACTGACGAGAATCGGAGTGCCCTCTTCAGCACGCACCGCCTCTTTCACTTCTTCGTGAAAAACAACGAGTGGAGATTCGGCGATCAGCTTAAGGGCATTATCGTCAACCGTGAACTCGTGCTCCTCTGCATTGAAGGGGAGATCGAGAACGCTGAGAGCAAACATCATCTCGGTGAAACTTCCCGTCGCAACGGGGAATTCACGGGAATAAAAGCCACCCTTGCCATCCCAACGCGCGAAGTCTTTCCAGAACCCGTTCACTGTTACGAGCTCGGCCAGTTGCTGCTCAATGGGAAGATGGTAGTAATTATTCTCGGCCCATTCCTTCGTCGATTCGAGGCGACGGTAGAGTGCTTCCGAAATAGCTTCTTCTCGAAGGGCTTTCATGGGAACGGCCTTTCGACCCATAATAGCACCCGTTGAAAAAGCAGGAGCTGCGAACGGATCAGCAGCCACTTCTGCCTCAGCAACCATTTGCACATCACTCGCTGAAAAGGTCGAAACGGAAGCAACCGGAGCAGGCATAACACCGCCTCCTGTAAACCCGAACCAGTCAGCAGCAATGCCGTTCACCGCGAGGCCCAGAGCTTCGCTCCCTCCTCCCCCGCCACTTGTGCGCCGTCCTCTCAGAGCCTGACGAAACACAAAGGCTTCCTGCCCCGGATTCGGCGGAATCAACTCATGAAGGCTCGTGACGTGCTTAGCAGTGAGCTTCATCTCCCCGCTACCAATGCGGCGGGCAAGCAGGATCCGCTCCACGATATTGAGACG
>JAOFXR010000179.1 GCA_028047635.1 Verrucomicrobiales bacterium | reverse complement strand
TTTTGCCAACGAAAATGCTCCGGGAAATGAGGCCCCCTACCGCGCCTATGCTGCTTTCGTTGCGGTCGGAGAAGAACGGGACGGACTCATTGCCGATCAGGAAATACGCCAAATCAGCAATTGGAAAACACTCCCGCAGGGCGCCGTTTTCGTCACCGGATCAGCAATACCCGCGCTGACCTCGCTGAACCGGCAGCCTTCGAAGAGGCTAAAAACTTGCTCCTGACATTGACCGGCAACGATGACTACATCGTCACATCAGTGATGGAAGAGCAAGGGGAATCGAGTGGTGCCGGCATGCGATACACCTTCATCTCGACACCCAAGCGCGGCTCAGTATCTCACACCCCTCTGTTTGCAGGAGGGAACGCCCAGTCTGCATCGCTATCAAACCTCGATCAAACGAACACCTCAAAATTAGCGGACACTCCGATCAGAAGCCCACGAGTAGAAATCTCTACCAATGAGAAAACGAGAGCGATCGAAGCATTTGGAACACGACCAACAAGTCGGCAAGAATGGACGCGATGCTTTTAGAGTTCGATTTTCTCGACGATCTCAGATTTCAGTATTCTGCCTTTTCAAAGGAATACAAACGAATCGGCGAGGAGAAAATTGACGAAGAGGACGAGGTAACCGGTAATGGTAAGTCCGACGAAAAGCCCTCTACTGCCCCCGAATAGCAGCAATCACCCGCACGCTGGCGGCCACGGCCTTGACGTTGTGCACCCTGAAAATATTCGCGTTGGCAACGAGCCCTCGAACAAGGCAGGCAATCGTTCCCGCATCGCGGTCCGCAGGGTTTTCAATTCCAAGGACATCCCCGATAACGGTCTTTCGGGAGATAGGAAGAAGAATCGGCAAGTCGAACTGAGCTAGCCGCTCCGCTTCCCGATAAATCTCAAGGTTATCTTTGCACTGCTTGGCAAAATCAATCCCCGGATCCAGAATAATCTGATCATCACTCAGGCCAATCTCTCTTACCCGCTGAAGACGGTCTTCAAAAAATGCCCCCAGCTCGCCCCACAGGTTCTCATAACGTTGCTCGGTGTGAGGCACTTTAGGCTCCCCCACTGTGTGCATGATGAGCAGGCAGCAGTTGTATTCAAAACACAACCTAGCGTTCGTATCATCAACCAGTCCGCCAATATCATTGATGATATCGCAACGCCCGGTCTGCAACACCGCCTCAACGACTGAGGGCCTCCACGTATTGATCGACAGCAACGGCGGCCAGATTTGCAGCTCATCACGAGGCTCGACAAGGGCGCAGGCCTCTGCAAATCGCTCGACGAACGGGATCAAACGATTCACTTCGTGATCAACCGCGATCGCCTCGCGATTCGTCCGCGCGCTCTCGGCTCCCACATCGATAATATCGGCTCCTTCACAGGCCATGCGAATCGCCTGCTCAAGCGCGACATCCACATCCAGCGTACCATCACCCGAAAATGAATCATCGTTGATATTCACAATCCCCATGACGCGGGGAAAACTAAGAAGTTCTTCCCGCATCGTTAGCGCATCTCCTTCTCTTCGGTTTTCGGGTAATTCCTGAAAAAGCACATGAATTCAGTGGATGAAAAAAGCCCCACCGAGGCAACGCAAAAAAGGGAAATCCCGAAACTTTTCAGGACAAATAATCTTGCCAACTTAGCGATCAGGCGATCCGAACGCTCCGCTTTTTATTCAGCTTCAGCACCTGACCGGCAGAAAGCGCAGGTTCCATTTTGGGATCAGTCGCCTTCTCACCATCGATCTGAATGCTTCCCTGCTGAATGAGGCGACGAACGTCTCCTCCGGATTTTGGCTCTTCAATGCTCGCGAAAGCCGCTTGAACAATACCGAGCAAATCCTGGCGATCTTCAGGCAAAGTGAACTCAGGTAATTCCACCGCCTCGAGATTGCCCCGATTGTTCCAGTTCGAAACAGCCTGCTCTGCCGCTTCAGCCGAATGGTATCGAGCCACTATTTTCGCTGCTAGTGCTTTTTTCGCCTCAAGCGGATGAGCATCTTCCGGGATTTCATCGCCCAACAAGAGCACTGAGTATCGACCCATGAGATCATCTGAAATGCTCATGATTTTGCCAAACATCTCACCCGCGGGCTCAGAAATCCCTACGTAATTGTGAAGGCTCTTGCTCATTTTCTGAACACCGTCCAACCCCTCAAGAATCGGAAGACACATCACGACCTGAGGCTCCATCCCCTCGTTTTTCTGCATATCCCGTC
>JAOFXR010000178.1 GCA_028047635.1 Verrucomicrobiales bacterium | reverse complement strand
TCAACGCCCCCTCGGAAAAATTCTGGGGCGATCCGACTCAGATTTGGAACAAAGAAACGAACCGCTGGCTCGTCGATGGCATCTCTCCCGACAAAGAAATAGCGCGCCTTTTCAAAACGTTTGAAGCCATTCCCGAGCAGGTCAACGAAGGCTACTGGAATGAGTTCCGCGAAGAAATCGAGGACCACTTTCCGGGAGCACCCTTTGGAAAGCGAACGAAATACATGCTACCGAGACTGCTAGAAGCGTGGCCACAGTTCGAAGCAGGTCATGCAGAAATAAGATTCAATCACACCGTTCATGAATTCAATGCGATCGCCTGCGAAGCAGTCCAACGACTTCTGCAATGGCTCATTGGTAGTGAGTTAAAAACCAAACTGCAACGCACGCGCGGCGTTTGGGAATTGCTCAATCGATACGAGTCAGTCTACTCGGATCGCGTCCGCCGAATCGGGCAACTCACCTTTCAGGATGTGCAGTTGCTGCTCGCCGGCCACGAATCGATTCGTGGCAATGGAGCCGAAGACCGTGGCGCTCCGGTCCTGACTCAGATGCCGGATAATCCCGACCGTCTTCGAATTGATTACCGCCTCGATGCCCGCTACAACCACTGGCTCCTCGACGAATTTCAAGACACGAACTTCATCCAGTGGAAAGTGATCTCGAATCTCATCGACGAGGTGGTTCAGGACACCTCGGGAACGCGTTCCCTTTTTCAGGTCGGCGATATTAAACAGGCGATCTACGCATGGAGGGGCGGGGACACGAGGCTCTTCAACGATATTTTCGAACATTACAATGCCAACGGCGAACGCGTTCTTCCACGATCGCTCGACACATCGTTCCGCTCAGTGAAAGCAGTTCTCGAACCGGTCAACACGGTGTTCAGAGACGAAGAGGCGATGCGGGCAATCAAACTGCCTGAAGATACCCTGGAGCGATGGGAATGGAATGATCACCTCGTTGCGGACACGAACAAAGACAAAACAGGCTACACCACTCTTCTGAATCCTCAGGGTTCCGATGGAGAGAAGCCGGGACAGGAAGATCTTTACGAAGTCATAAAAAATGTCATCGAGAAAGCAGAACCGATGAAACGTGGCCTGAGCTGTGCGATTCTCGTGCGGGGGAACAAACGCGGGCACGAAATCGTTGACTACCTTCGTGCCAGTTCTGAGATTCCCGTGGTGAGCGAGTCAGACCAACTCATTGCGACGGACAACCCGGTGAATCTGACGCTAATGAGCTTTTTTCAGCTTGCCGCACACCCCGGAGACCGTTTTGCCTGGGAGCACCTGTGCATGTCTCCCTTTCGCTCCGTGATCGATGACGAGAGTCTGAGCCCGGGCAAGTTGGCCCGCAAGCTCGCCGCTGACCTATTTGAAATTGGTTTTGAACCGGTCGTGCGGCAGCTTGCAGAAACACTTGAAGCAGCCCATGGGTCGACTTTCGACGCGTTTACCCGCGGAAGAATCGAAAGCTTTGCTCTTGCCGCTCGACTCTATGGAGAAACCGGCAGCCGGGATATCGATGATTTTCTTGCCTACGTGAGCCGCCACACGACGAGGGAGTCAGTCGACTCCAGCGCGGTTCAGGTGATGACGTATCACAAATCGAAAGGCCTCACTTTCGACATGGTCATTTTACCGGACCTCAAAAGTGACTCGCTCACTTCCGCTAAGTTGGATATCGGCGCGAAAACAAATGCACAACGGAAAGTCCAATGGGTCCTCGACATGCCGGGGAAAGAGATCACCGCAGCGGACCCTGTGCTCGGAGAATACCTCACGGAAAAACAGGCAGAGTCGGCTTACGAATCGCTGTGCATGTATTACGTCGCGATGACGAGAGCGCGCTACGCCAACTATCTCGTGGCCTTACCTCAGGGTCCCAAATCCCGCTCGATGAATTTTGTGAAGCTTCTCGAAAACACGCTCGCCAACGAGCCGGAAGACATTCAATTGGGCGACAACACCGCTTCACTTCTTTTTGAAACTGAAACGGAAAGAGGAGGCCGCGAATGGTATGAAAGTCACGCGCTCGTGAGCCACGAGAGCACTGAGAACGAAGCGCCAGGTGAACAGGCTCATCACGAAAGTCCCGATCCACGACTTCGACCACGAAGACGAACTCCGAGCGGAGCCGAGGATAGAGAGTTGTCCGCCAAGCAACTTTTCCAGTCTTCAGGGAGTCGGGCACGCGAACTGGGAACGCTCGTCCATGCACTGTTCGAAG
>JAOFXR010000177.1 GCA_028047635.1 Verrucomicrobiales bacterium | reverse complement strand
TTCACCGCTTTCCGCTTGCTACTGAACAGCAAACAAACTCCGAGCAGAAAAACCACCCCAATGAGACCGCGAAGAATATTACCAGGCTCCATCGATTCTAAAATTCAATTCCCTCACTACTCCGCGCCGACTCCAAACAAGCATCAAGAACGATCTGGGTTTTCAAAGCAATGTCAGGCCAATGCGGATCAGGCTCCCCGCTAAGAATGAGGTCACCAAACCGGCGAAACAACTTCGTCTCCTGCGAGGTGGAGTGACTATCCGAATACTCATTTACAGAGACTCGACGAGAATGTCGCTCCATATGAAACTGGCACACATCCACATCAAAATGAGCCTGCTCAACATCAAAGCCAACCTCCGGGCCAAAGTAAGGGAGAACAAAATCATTCATCGCTATGTGCCCCTTCGTCCCGCTGATATTTACCCACTGCTGATGCTCAGCTTCGAAAGAACAATAAAAAGTCGCTGACACTCCACTCGCAAACATGAGCTCTGCCGAAAGCGTCACCGGAACTCCGTCATTGCTCTCGGCTCCACCGGATTGCTTAATCATTCGCGCACGCAGGCTGATCGGCATTTCATATTTCAGAGTCCAGAGAATCATGCGAATGCAATACCATCCCAGATCGCCAAGACTCCCGAGAGGTTCCATATCCGACTGCATTCGAATATTTTCTTCAAAATCATCAGGAGCTAAAAAACTGAACTGCGTCGCAATACGCTTAATATCACCAACCGCTTCATCACCGTCCAGTTCCTCACGCAACGCAGGCATCCGGTCACTGTGCATGAACATGACACCGTCCATAAATTGCACCCCGGCCTCCTCGCAGGCCCCGATAATTTCACGAACTGCGGCAGCATCGACTCCGCAAGGTTTCTCGCACAGCACATGCTTGCCAGCTTTCGCCGCAGCGATTGCATAGTCTTTCCGCACCCCGGTCGGAAGGGGAATGTAGACCGCATCAATATCATCCGCTGCGATGATCTCGTCATATCCACCAATTGGTCGTGGCGCGGGATCATGTGGCACCTGACTCTGATTCTCAGCAATATATTGAGCAGCCCGCTCCTCGGTTCGGCTGGCGACCGCGACGAGTTGACCATTTCCACTGTTCAGGATCGCCTGCCAGTTTTTCCGGGCAATCCCCGCGGTTCCCATGATGCCCCAACGGACTACTTTCTTACTCATAAAAATTTGATCGAATAGGGTTAGGTCACTGGCTTAACAGGGTTGAGTTCCCGGCCAAATGACTGTTTCTACTGAAAATTAATCCGCACGCCGCGCGACCGCCACGATTTGGTAATGTCAGCTTCCATCTCATCCCAAGTTCTCCCTGCAAGGAGCGGCTCATACATTTCAGGAACTTTTTTCCCTTCCTTGAGCCCTTTGAGAAAGTTTTTGATATTGGAGGCATCCTTATCGCCGTCCATGTGAAAAAAGTAGTAAACGACGAGTGCGCCCAGCCCATAGTTAAGCTGAGAATTGGCGACAAAAGACCAATAGTCCTGTGTGAAAAACTCGTTTAAATCCGGCGCGGTAAACTCTTCACCTAGAGCATTCCCTCCCCGATTGTCCTCACCATAGGCAGTCACAGTTGCCTTGAGTTTCTGAATATCATCGACATTAAACTTCCCCGAGCGATAGCCGCTGTTCGAAATATACTCAGCGAGCCCCTCCGTGAACCAGCCGTTTGACCCGTCACGATAATACTCTTCATCAGTAAGTTGATGAGTGATCTCATGAGAAAGCGTTGTGTTCTCGGCTTTGTAATCAACACTGTAACTACTCCCCACTTTTTTTACTCCGAGACTGGTCAGGGGAACGAGAATATCCCCTTCTCCCCCACGCGAGATATAGACACCCGCTGAATCCGGGGGACCACCTTTAGATTCATAAGCATCCCTAGTCTCGAAGAGATGAATTTTATGACGCTCCTCCCGAAAGGGCTTCACCATTCCGAGTGGCAGCTGGCGACAAAATTGGTTGGTTGCTTCGAACAGAAGAGAAAAACGCTTCACGACCGAAGTGTTGAGATTTACGTCACAGATAAATTCGTAATGCGCGCTTAAGTAAATGTAATCGCCGTCTTTTTCGCCCTTCTCCTCAATCTCCTGACTAATATCAGCGGATACCAACTTGGGCCACTCACCGTCCCAATTGGGTTTAATCGAAGCGTCACTCGCCGTATCAGCTGGCGCGCTTTTGCTCCATTCTGTGATAAAGGCCTGATCTTCCTCAGAAAGTGTCGC
>JAOFXR010000176.1 GCA_028047635.1 Verrucomicrobiales bacterium | reverse complement strand
TGCCACGATTACCATCGAGGCCGCTCCCGGCTCTCCCACAGTGGAGGAACGGCTTGCCATTTGGTTGAAGAAATACCCTCAAGCAGATCTCAACGAGGACGGGAAACTCACCGAAGCGGAAGCAACCAAATTCCGCGAGGCCACCAAAGGGTCAGCAAAGACCGACAAGAGAGCCAGGAAAAAGGCAGTCATTAAACCGACTTTTGCGAATGTAAGTTATGGTGACCATGAGAGGAACGTCTTTGATCTCTGGATCCCTCAGGCGAATTCTAACGGGCTTCGCTTTCCCATCCTCATCTATTTCCATGGGGGAGGTTTTATAGCAGGCGACAAGTCAGCCTTTGATCCGAAGCCCTATCTCGATGCTGGAATTGCCTGTGCCAGCGCCAACTATCGCTTCGTAGACGGTAAAGAAAACCTCTCGGAGGTGCCTTTGAAAGATTCAGCACGAGTCCTGCAAACGATACGGAATCGGGCGGTAGAGTTTGGGATTGATTCTGGTCGTGTTGCTTTGTCAGGCAGTTCTGCAGGCGCCGTGATCTCGATGTGGATAGCTTTTAGCGATGACTTGGCACAGCCTGATTCCGAAGATCCCGTCTCTCACGAATCCACGAGAGTGAGCTGCATCATGCCGATCAACGGCCCGACGAATCTGATGCCGTCGTGGATTATTGAGAATATCGGAGGCGCTAGATCCGTCCACAGCAGCTACGTAAAACTTTACGGCGTTCCCGCCGAAAAGCCGATGACACCCGAGGTAGAAGAGAAGATCAAAGCAATGTCGGCCTGGAATCTCGTCAGTGAGGACGACCCGCCCACGATGATGATCTATAGCGGCGCGCTAAACGAATCATTGCCACTGCCCGCAGAGACTTCATCCGGAAAAATCATCCATCACCCCTACTTTGGAAAAGCACTCAAAGAAAAACTCGATGAATCAGGAGTTGAGAATGAATTGCTGAGTGAGTTTCGACGCCAACAGAGCAGTCGTCCTCTCATGTTTCTGATGACGCACTTCGGAATGATTGATTAGCGTATGCCACGTCTATGGGAATATTAGATGACGCTCGCACACATTCTGTAGGTGAAGGCTGAGACTTTGCTCTCTGAGACATTTAGCCAGCACCCAACTTTGTCGTTCGGCACGGTCTCGTGTATCACCTTTCCCGTGCGCTCCGGGGATCATCTCCGTGAGCCAGAGCGCCAATGTAATCGACGGCGAGCTTGATCTCCTCATCGGTGAGACGTTTCGTCATCTCGACCATTTTGTTACCGTAAATATCATCACCGACAGCACCACGAATACCACTGCGATAATTGTGCAACTGTCGCAGTAAATAACTCCGATTCAATGTGATCAAGGGGGCGGAGTGAAATACAACCTCCCCTTTTCCATTGTAGCGATGGCACTCCATGCACTGATTCGCGAAAAAATAACGACCGGCCTCAATATCAACCTCGGTCCCGGGGGCTTCAGTTGGGATTGGAGTCATCGCCGCGACCAGTTGAGAGGCTTCTTCGATCTGCTCATCCGTGAGTGATAACGAAATCGCACGCATCTGCTGACCCGGAATATCACCGGGATCAATTCCACGGTGACTATCGCGAAACTGCTTAAGCTGATCTTTCACGTACCATGTCGGCAGCCCCCCAATCGAAGGGCTGAAAAGCTCTCCCTTCCCCTCACCGGAACCCCCGTGGCAATTGGCGCAAATTTGACCGTAGACATCATTCGAAAAAACGATCTCCTCCGCTTCTTCCATCGTGATTTTTGACTGAGGCTCCCCGCAGGAAACGCCTAGAACAGCGAACAGAAACAACACGAGACGGAGCGCACTCTTGATTATGGCTGGCTCAATCATCGGACTCAAACCTAGCGATTGATTGCCCGTGAACTAGTGACCGGCCGAATGAGGTCGCCGTAGGCGGACCGGTCTATGTAAAAGACATCATTCACTCCTTCTACCTGACCAAAGTAAACAGAGGCACCTGAGTCGGCAAACTTGATTGTATAGGTCTTCTCATTGGATTCTCCGGTGGCTGGATCAAGCTCATCGGTAACAATAGAGAAAGTCACATCAGGGGTTTGCAACGCTTCATAGGCAGGCCCGAGAGAGAGTATCCACCCCTGAGCAGTAAGACCGCTGAGCCGTTCACGAAGCCTTCGCGCCGAAGCAATATCGAGACTAGGCCCAACATCGACACCATTACTAAACGCCCCCCAACTATCACGCCGGTAATCGTACGTGAGCTTTAA
>JAOFXR010000175.1 GCA_028047635.1 Verrucomicrobiales bacterium | reverse complement strand
TCTCAAAAAATTCAAAGCGAAACTCAAGGCTGAAGGAAGACTGCAGAAGGCAATTAATCGGCTTCGTGCCACCGCCACCGAGAGCGTCGACATTCCTGACGGCGAGCACATCGACGGAGCGATTGCGGGGCAGGCGATCGAAGCGATGAAACGTTTTGCAAAACAAGACAAGCCCTTCTTTCTCGCCGCTGGATTCGTTCGCCCTCATCTTCCTTTCGTGGTCCCTACGCAATACTGGGACCTCTATAACAGAGAGAAAATCCCTCTCGCAAAGAATCCGAAAATGCCGGAGAACACACCACCCTTCGCGATGAATACGATGTATGAATTGCGAGACTACTTTGACTATCTCGGCACCCCCGAACCCCGCGAAGGATCCCTAACCGAAGCTCAACAACGCGAGTTAAAACACGGCTACCTTGCCTCTGTCAGTTTCATCGACGCTCAGGTGGGAAGAATACTTGAGGAGCTGAAAAGTCAGGAACTCGACAAGAATACCATTGTCGTGCTCTGGAGCGATCACGGCTGGAAACTCGGAGAGCACAACAGCTGGTGCAAACAAACCAACTACGAAATCGATACGCGCGTTCCCCTCATCATTTACGACCCACGCGCTAAAGGAAACGGCAAAGCTACGAAGGCTCTCGTCGAACTCGTTGATATCTACCCCACTCTCTGCGATCTCGCTGAAATCGAAGTTCCAGAACAGCTGGAGGGAGTCAGCTTAAAGCCCATCCTCGAAAAGCCTAACACTATACTCAAGAAGGGCGCCGTGAGCCAGTTTCTCCGACGCCAGAAAGATCGCGAGCTGATGGGCTACGCTTACCGAACCGATCGCTGGCGATACATCGAATGGATCGACCGGAAGTCAGGAAAAACCGTCAGCCGGGAACTCTTCGATCACTCGACCGATCCAACCGAAAGCATCAACCTCGCGAAGAAGCAGGAGCATACAAAACTCAAACAGCGGCTTGGCAAAGCATTACGAGCGATGCTCCCCCAACCTCTCGCGGTGGACAAGACGCCTCAGAAAGCGGGGGCGAAAACAGTCGCTCCAGCCTCACCCCATATCGTTGTGATCATGGGAGACGACTGGTCCTGGCCTCATGCCTCCATACTCGGCGACAAAACCGTAAAGACTCCCCATTTCGACCGCATCGCTCGCGAAGGAGTGCTCTTCCAAAACGCATTTGTTTCTTCACCCTCCTGCACGCCGTCACGCTTCGCTTTCGCGACGGGGCAGTATCACTGGCGACTCGAAGAAGGAGCTAATCTTGGAGGCTCTCTCAAGAAAAACGTTGCCGCGTATCCTGACCTGCTCGCCGAGGTCGGCTTCCGAACCGGCTATTGCCGCAAAGGTGCAGGGCCAAGTAGGCACACCTATCGTGGCACCGACCCTTTTGGCGAACGCTTCAAAGATTTCGCAGATTTTTTCGACCAGCGAAAAGACGATCAACCATCCTGCTTCTGGTATGGCGCCGGAGAACCGCATCGCCCCTACGACTGGAAGGCCAGCCTGACGAGTGATCTCGATCTCGACTCTATTGAAGTGCCGCCCTACCTGCCTGACAATGAAACCACTCGAACTGATCTGGGCGACTACTATCTCAAGGTGCAAAAGCTAGACTTCTTTGCGGGCCGGATTCTGGAAACGCTCGAAAAAGCGGGCGAACTGGAAAACACCATCGTCGTCATGACCGGAGACAATGGAATGCCTTTTCCACGAGCCAAGGCAACGCTCTTCGACTCAGGGACACGCGTTCCCCTCGCAATCCGCTGGGGTGCCAAAGTGAAGGGCGGTCGGGAGATAAGCGATTTCGTCAACCTCACCGATCTCGCGCCTACTTTTCTCGAAGCCACCGGCTTAGCTGTTCCTGATGCCATGACAGGTAAATCTCTACTCGCCACGTTGACTTCGGAAGCATCCGGACAAGTCGAGGAAGATCGCAATCATGTGCTCACAGGAATGGAACGCCACGTCTATCCCCATCCTTCACGGGCGATTCGAACACAGGACTTCCTCTACATTCGAAACTTTGCCCCTGAGCAATGGCCTCTCGGAAAAGCATCTGGAGACGAACTTATCTTCGATTTCAAAAAGACGCCATGGCCCACTCAGGAAGGTGCCTTCTCCCACAACGCCGACCCGGGCCCCACCAAGCAATCGATGCGCCTCAACGATTCCTCACAAAACGCCCAGGCTTTCGACCGCAAACCAGCCGAGGAACTCTACGACTTACAAAAAGACCCTCACCAACTC